>NZ_JBITGS010000009.1:0-315130 GCF_044457265.1 Streptomyces sp. NPDC050564
TAAACATCGGCCACACCCCAAGCCCGGGGTCGTTGGATACGCCCCATATGTTGGGCCCGATGCGGGTTGGTTCGGGCGGGGCCCCCCCCCCGGCCCGAGGGGGTGACGGCGACGTACGCCGTCACCCCCTCGGGGCTTGAAAGCGGGATGAACCGGTTACTCGTGCACCATGGCCGAGCAACCTGACCCCGCGGCACGCCACGAGACGCGCCTCGAACGCGCAGACCGCAATTTCGCGGAACTGCTCCAAGAGTTGCGCGTCATCCAGACCGGGGTACAGATCCTCTTCGCCTTCCTGCTGACTCTGGCCTTCACCCAGCGTTTCCCGTCCCTCGACACCGCACAGCGCGCCACCTACGTCGCCACACTGCTGCTCTCGATGCTGGCCGCCGTCCTGTTCATGGCCCCTGCCGCCCTGCACCGGTCGCTGTTCCAGCAGAACGTGAAGCCCCTCATCGTGCGGGTCTCCTCGCGGCTGGCCCACGTCGGTCTGTATGTGCTGATGCTGGCGTTCACCGGATCGGTGCTCCTCGTCGTGGACGTGGCTCTGGGGCGCGGCGCGGGTGTCGCCGCCGGCGCCGGCACGCTGGCCGCCTGTCTGGGGCTGTGGGCCCTGCTGCCCCGGCTGGTGCGGCGTGGCGTCAGCTCCTCAGAGGCTCGAGCAGAAGCACCAGACCGAGAATCGTGAGCGCGGTGCCGGTGACCGCCTCGACGGCCCGGGCGGCACGCGGCCTGCGCAGCCACCGGCCGAGCCGGTCCACCAGCAGGGCCACCGCGGGGAACCACACCAGGGCGAGAACGACCACGATCAGCGCCAACAGCAGGGTCCGGGGCAGCGCGGGGCTGCCCGCGGGCACGAACTGTGGCAGCAGGCTGAGGAAGGTGATCGGCGCCTTCGGATTGAGCGCGTTGGTGACGAAGCCCTGGCGCAGCGGGCGCGCGTCGGGCCCCGCTTCGTCCGCCACCGCCCGGCGGGGCCGTCCCAGCGACCTCAGTGTCCGTACGCCGAGATACAGCACATAGGCGCCGCCGAGCAGCCGCAGCGCGCGGAACAGCGCGGGTACGGCGGTGAGGACCGCGGCGACCCCGGCGACGGCGAGCGCCGTGTGCAGGAGCAGCCCACCCGTGACGCCGAGCGCGCACGCGACTCCGGCCCGACGTGAGACCAGGGCGTTGCGTACGACGACGGTGAAGTCCGCGCCCGGCATGGCGACCATGCCGGCTGCGACCCCCGTGAAGGCGATGAGCTGTGCGTCCATGAGCACCAGACTGCCTCCGCCGGGCCTTCAGCAGGTATGTCGAATATTCTGGGTGAGCCTTAAGCAATCGTTTAGACCCAGGCAGCCCAGTGCCTGGGGGGCCCGGGCAGCAGGAGGGGCACGATGTACGACCCGACGCGGCTCGCGGCGCTGGTGGCGGTCGCCGAGGCGGGGTCGATCACCAGGGCCGCCGAGCGCCTCGGCTACACCCCGCCCGCGCTCTCCCAGCAACTGGCGAAGCTGGAACGGGAAGCCGGCGCGACCCTGCTGGTGCGGTCGCATCGCGGGGCGCGGCTGACGGCCGCGGGCGAGCTGCTCGTGGCGCGGGCCCGCCGGGTCCTCGACGAGATGGAGCAGGCCCGGCACGAACTGGCGCGCCTGGCAGGTCTGTCGGGCGGAACACTGCGGCTCGGTACCTTCCAGACGGCGGGCATCCATCTGCTGCCGCCGGTGCTCAGCGCCTTTCGCCGGGCCCATCCCGACGTAGAGCTCGCGGTGGCCGACTACGAGCCTCCGGAGGGTATTTCGGCGGTCGCGGCGGGCGAGGTCGACCTGGCCCTGACGCACATCTACGAGCCCTCCACCCCCGTGCCACTGCCGTCGTCCGTGCGCGCGGAGCCGGTCCTGGTCGAGGAGTTGGTGCTGGTGACCGTGCCTGGGCATGTCCTCGCGGGCGGTTCGGCGCGGCTGCCGCTGACCGAACTCGCCGGACAGCCCCTGATCAGCATGGCCCCGGACCTTCCGGCCCGGCAGGGCGTGGAGGCCGCGCTGGCCCGGGCCGGGGCCACCCCCGCGGTGCTGGTCGAGACCCCGGGGTACGCCCTGGTGTGCGCGCTGGTCAGCGCCGGGCTCGGGGTCGCGGTCGTACCGGAGATGGTGGCCACGACCGCGGCGACACCGGTGGGAACGCGGCTGCTGGAACCAGGCGATCTACGCCGGACGATCTCGGTCGTCCATCGGACCGACGAGGCGGCACCCGCGGCCGACGCGTTCCGTGCCCTGCTGCGCGGCGCCTTCGGACGGGCCGGGCAGTACAGGCACGACAACTGAGCCGCTCCTTACGGCTCTTGAGGCCCCCCGGCCGCCACCGGCTGGACCGGTGCCGTCCAAGGCAGTTCGATGGAGACGGTCTTGCCGCCCTCCCGGGTCGGCCGAACGGTGAGCCTGCCGCCGCACTCGGCGGTCAGCCAGCGGATGATCACCATGCCGCGGCCGTTGTCCTGCTGGACGGCCGCGGGCAGCCGTTTGGGAAAGCGCGGGTGGCTGTCGGTGACGCCGAGGCGCAGGTGTTCGTCTCGGTCGAGCCGGACGTCCACCGTGAAGGTGGGCGACTGCCCGAAAGTGTGCTGGACGGCGTTGGTGGCTAGTTCGGACACGATCAGGCGTACGGTGTCCGCGACTTCGGAGTCGCACGGCAGGCCCCATTCGACCAGCACATCGGCGACGAATTTCCGGGCCGCGGAGACCGAGGCGGGATCGCTCGGCAGAGTGACGGATGCTTCCTGGTGATCTGCCATGGCGACGTCGTCCTTTTCCCACGGGACCGGAGTCCGACACGGAGCGGATGGTTCGAGTACGGTCCCGGACTGGTGCTTCGCGCCAGACTGCCATCACCGGGCCGGTCACGGGTGCGATCCACCAAGATATGCATATATCTGTCGCTCGAAGCGGTGAACTCTGCGACGGCAGACTCTATTTGGGCGGCTCGGAAGGAGTAAGGAGTACGGCCATGCAGCACGGTCCCGCGGTGCGCCGCCGCAAGCTCGGTGCCGAACTGCGCGCGCTGCGCGCCGATACGGGCCTCACGAGTGGTCAGGCGGCCCGCCTCCTGGGCTGGCATCAGTCGAAGGTGAGCCGGATCGAGACCGGCACCAGCGGGGTGAAGCCGGCGGACGTAGCACGCCTGCTGGACGCGTACGGCGTCGAGGATCCCGAATTACGAGACCTCCTGGTCGTGTTGGCGGGTTCCGAGGGCAATGGACGGCACCACTGGTGGCACGCCTATCGCGGGGTACTGCCACGGACATACCGCGACTTCATCAGCCTGGAGTCGCAAGCCAGTGGGATGCGCACGCTGGAGACCTCCGTCGTGCCGGGGCTGCTGCAGACGCCCGAGTACGCCCGTGCGGTGACGCAGGCCGCGGTGGACGGACTGGAGGACTGCAAGCTCGACGCACTCGTCGAGGTGCGCCTCGCCCGCCAGGACGTGCTGCGTTCGAATCCGCCGCTGGAACTGAGCGCGGTCCTGGACGAGGCGGTGTTACGACGGGAGGTCGGCGGACCGGACGTCATGGCACGGCAACTGGAGCGGTTGCGGGAGGCCGCCACCCTGCCTCAAGTGCGGCTTCAGGTACTGCCGTTCGCCGCCGGCGCACACATCGGGGTCACCGGACCTTTCGTTATCTTCTCATTTCCGAACACAACTGATCTGGATGTGGTTGTTCTCGACCACTTGACGAGTAGCCTCTACCTCGAACGGAAAGAAGACCTTCAGGCCTACAGCGAGGCCTTCAACGCCCTTCAGATCCACGCCCTTTCGCCCGAGGACTCGTTGGATTACATCGCCGTGATTGGTGACGGCGCGTAAGGAGGCACCATGTCTGCACTGCCTCGGTACGTACCTTCCAGTACTTCTCTGCACGACGTGCGATGGCTGCGCAGCAGCCGCAGTACGGGAATGAACAACTGCGTCGAGACGGCACGCCCCGGACCGGGCCCCTGGTCCGGACTGGTGGCCGTGCGCGATTCCAAGAACACGGCGGGTCCCGCCCTGTTCTTCGCTCCTGCCGCGTGGGAGGGATTCATCGCCGCACTGAACTGACCGCTACCGCATTCACCGCTTCTGGCTGATCACGCGTACGGCATGCTCGATCTGTTCCTCGGTGAGGTCCGCGCGGGCCGTCAACCGCAGCCGTGAGATGCCGTCGGGCACGGACGGGGGACGGAAGCAGCCGACGGCCAGTCCCGCCTCACGGCAGTCGGCCGCCCACCGCACGGCCCGCTCGGGTGACGGCGCCCGCACGGAGACGACAGCGGCGTCCGGTCGCACCGCCTCCAGACCCTCGGCTGTCAGACGGGTGTGCAGCGCCGTCGCCACCGCGCACGCCCGCGCGGCCCGCGCCGGCTCACGGTGCAGCAGCCTCAGCGCCGCGAGGGCCGCGCCCGCCGCCGCGGGCGCGAGACCGGTGTCGAAGATGAACGTACGCGCCGCGTTGACCAGGTGGTCGATGACCGGGGCGGGGCCGAGCACGGCGCCGCCCTGGCTGCCGAACGACTTGGAGAGCGTGACGGTCACGACCACGTCCGGGTCGCCCGCGAGCCCCGCCGCGTGCGGCGCGCCCCTGCCACCGTCGCCCAGCACACCGAGCCCGTGCGCGTCGTCGACGATCAGCCCGGCCCCGTACTCCCGGCAGGCGAGGGCGAGTTCGGACAACGGCGCCGCGTCCCCGTCCACCGAGAAGACCGTGTCGGAGACGGCGACAGCGGGGCCCTCGTGGGTGCCGAGCGCCTTGCGCACGGCGTCGGGGTCGGCGTGCGCGACGACCTGTGTGGTGCCGCGGGCCAGCCGGCAGCCGTCGATCAGCGAGGCGTGGTTGCCCGCGTCCGAGACGACGAGCGAGCCGTGCGGCGCGAGCGCGGCGACGGCGGCGAGATTGGCCGCGTATCCGGAGGAGAAGACGAGCGCGGACTCGAAGCCGCAGAAGTCGGCCAGCTCGCGTTCGAGCTCGCCGTGCAGTTCGGTGGTGCCCGTGACGAGCCGGGAGCCGGTGGCACCGCCGCCCCACCTGCGCGCGGCACGGGCCGCGCCCTCGGTGACCTCCGGATGGCGGGCGAGACCGAGGTAGTCGTTGCTCGCGAGATCGAGGAGCGGCGAGTCGGCGGGGCGCGGGCGCAGCGTGCGCACGAGTCCGGCCCGGCGGCGCGCCTCGGCCTGCTCGTCGATCCAGCCGAACGCCATGTGTCCTCCGGGCCGTGGTGAGGGGTGTTTTGTAGGCAGTGCACAGACCCTAGCGGGCGGACCAGCCGCCCAGGATGTGGCAATACCCACACGTCGATCCGTCTCTGTTGTCCAAACTCTCCTTGGCCGAGAGCGGTCGCATAGTCCAGGATCGGACCTCATGGACCTGCTGAACACGCTGGTGGACAAGGGGCTTCGGCGCGAGCTGCCGACCCGGGACGAAGCTCTGGCCGTGCTGGCCACCTCCGATGACGATGTGCTCGACGTGGTGGCCGCGGCCGGCAAGGTGCGCCGGCAGTGGTTCGGCCGACGGGTGAAACTCAACTATCTCGTCAACCTCAAGTCGGGCCTGTGCCCCGAGGACTGCTCGTACTGCTCGCAGCGGCTCGGCTCCAAGGCCGACATCCTGAAGTACACCTGGCTCAAGCCCGACGAGGCCTCGCAGGCCGCGGCGGCCGGGCTCGCCGGGGGCGCCAAGCGGGTCTGTCTGGTGGCCAGCGGGCGCGGTCCGACGGACCGTGACGTGGACCGGGTCTCCGACACCATCAAGGCGATCAAGGACCAGAACGAGAACGTCGAGGTGTGCGCCTGCCTCGGCCTGCTCTCCGACGGCCAGGCCGAGCGGCTGCGCGAGGCGGGCGCGGACGCCTACAACCACAACCTGAACACGTCCGAGGGGACGTACGGGGACATCACGACCACGCACACGTACGCCGACCGGGTGGACACGGTCGAGAAGGCGCACGCTGCGGGACTGTCCGCCTGCTCGGGTCTGATCGCCGGAATGGGCGAGTCGGACGAGGACCTCGTCGACGTCGTCTACGCGCTGCGCGAGCTCGACCCCGACTCCATTCCGGTGAACTTCCTGATCCCCTTCGAGGGCACCCCCCTCGCCAAGGAGTGGAACCTCACCCCGCAGCGCTGTCTGCGCATCCTCGCGATGGTCCGGTTCGTCTGCCCGGACGTCGAGGTCCGCATCGCGGGCGGCCGTGAGGTCCATCTGCGCACCATGCAGCCGCTGGCCCTGAACCTCGCCAACTCGATCTTCCTCGGCGACTACCTCACCAGTGAGGGCCAGGCCGGCAAGGCGGACCTGGACATGATCGCCGACGCCGGCTTCGAGGTGGAGGGCGCGGGCGAGGTGACGCTGCCGGAGCACCGGGTTTCGGTGGGTGGCGGGTGCGGCTCGCACGGGGACGCCGGATGCGGCTCGCACGAGAGTGCCGGGTGCGGGTCCCACGACGGGGGCTCTGTGTGCGGCTCTGCTTCTGCAACTCCTGCGGCTTCTGCGGCTTCTGCGGAGAAGCCCGCCGACGCCCGTACGGACCTCGTCGCCGTACGCCGCCGAGGTGCCGGAACGGATCTCGCGCCCAATGCCTGACCTGTCCGTCGAGGAACTGCTCGACCTCGACCGGCGGCACGTCTGGCATCCCTACGGGCCGATGCCCGGCCGCCAGGAACCGCTGGTCGTGGAGTCGGCGAGCGGCGTGCGCCTGCGCATGGCCGATGGCTCGGGTGAACTGGTCGACGGCATGTCGTCCTGGTGGTCGGCCATCCACGGCTACAACCACCCGGTGCTCAACGACGCGGTGCGCGACCAGCTGGAGCGCATGAGCCACGTCATGTTCGGCGGGCTCACCCACGAGCCCGCCGTTCGGCTGGCGAAGCGCCTTGTCGACATCTCGCCGGAGGGCCTGGAGCACGTCTTCCTCGCCGACTCCGGATCGGTCTCGGTCGAGGTCGCCGTCAAGATGTGCCTCCAGCACTGGCGCTCCCTCGGCCGCCCCGGCAAGCAGCGGCTGCTGACCTGGCGCGGCGGCTACCACGGGGACACCTGGCAGCCGATGTCGGTGTGCGACCCCGAGGGCGGGATGCACGAGCTGTGGCAGGGCGTGCTCCAGCGCCAGGTGTTCGCCGATCCGCCGCCGGTCGCCTACGAGGAGTCGTACGCCGATCAGCTGCGCGAGCTGATCGAGCGGCACGCCGACGAGCTGGCCGCGGTGATCGTGGAGCCGGTGGTGCAGGGCGCGGGCGGGATGCGGTTCCACTCCCCCGCGTATCTGCGCGTGCTGCGAGAGGCGTGCGACGCGCACGATGTGCTGCTCGTGTTCGACGAGATCGCGACCGGCTTCGGCCGTACCGGCGAGCTGTTCGCGGCGGAGCACGCGGGCGTCACGCCGGACGTGATGTGCGTCGGCAAGGCGCTGACCGGCGGCTATATGACGATGGCGGCGACGCTGTGCACCTCGCGGGTGGCCGACGGCATCTCGCGGGGTGAGGTCCCGGTGCTGGCGCACGGGCCGACCTTCATGGGCAATCCGCTGGCCGCCGCCGTGGCCTGCGCCTCGATCGACCTGCTGCTCGGGCAGGACTGGCAGACCGAGGTCAAGCGCATCGAGGCGGGGCTGCGCGAGGGACTGGCTCCGGCTGCGGAGCTTGACGGGGTTCGTGACGTACGTGTCCTGGGTGCCATCGGCGTCGTCCAGCTGGACCACGAGGTGGACATGAAGGCGGCGACGGTGGCCGCCGTGCGCGAGGGCGTGTGGCTGCGGCCGTTCCGCGACCTCGTCTACACGATGCCGCCGTACGTCACGAGCGACGCCGACGTGGCACGGATCGCGCGCGCGGTGTGCGCGGCGGCACAGGAGGGATGACATGCCGGTACTGGTGATCACGGGCACGGGCACGGAGGTCGGCAAGACGGTCACGACGGCCGCCGTCGCCGCGGTGGCCGTCGCGTCCGGGCAATCCGTGGCCGTGCTCAAGCCCGCGCAGACCGGTATCGGTCCGGACGAGCGCGGTGACGCCGACGAGGTGGCCCGGCTCGCGGGCACCGTCACCACGCTCGAACTCGCCAGGTACCCGGAGCCGTTGGCGCCGACGACGGCCGCGCGACGCGCCGCGCTCGCGCCGGTACGGCCTCAGGAGGTTGCGGAAGCGGCGGCCAAGCTGGCCACCGAGCACGACCTCGTGCTGGTGGAAGGTGCCGGCGGGCTGCTCGTACGGTTCGACGACGACGGGGGCACCCTGGCGGACGCGGCGCGGCTGCTCGACGCCCCGGTGCTCGTGGTCGCTTCGGCGGGACTGGGCACGCTCAACACGACGGAGCTGACGGCCCATGAACTGCGGCGCCGGGGGCTGGACTTCGTCGGCATCGTCATCGGAAGCTGGCCCAACGACGCGGACCTGGCCTCCCGTTGCAACCTCGCGGACCTGCCGACGGTGGCCGACGGTCCACTGCTCGGTGCGGTCCCGGCGGGCGCGGGGGCCTGCACGCCCGCCGACTTCCGCGCGGGTGCGCAGACGTGGCTGGCACCCCTACTGGGCGGCACCTGGGACGCGAGCGCCTTCGCTTCGGCCTACGCCCCCTGAGGGCCGCGGAAGTCTGTACCCCGTAGGAGGCACCGAACCCCCGCGCCCGGTTAGGGGCGCGGGGAACTGCGCGATCAGCCGGAGACGAACCGCAGCCGGCGAGCTGCGACGACTCGCTCACCCCGGACACCACGGCGCGCGGCGCGTGTGGCGGACGTCCTGGGGGGACAATCACGGTAAGGCCCGTCCTCCCGGGAGGTCCGTCATGCCGCTCAGGCCAGCCGACTCAGGCAAGCTGACTCGAGATCCCGTGCACCATCCGCTGTTCGCCCGCTACTACGCCCGGATCAGTGTGACCGCCGAGACGCGGCTGGGCATGGGCGGGGTGCGCGGGCGGCTGCTCGCCGGCCTGTCCGGGCGGGTCATCGAGATCGGCGCGGGCAACGGTCTGAACTTCGCGCACTATCCGAGCGCCGTCTCGGAGGTCGTCGCCATCGAACCCGAGCGGCTGCTGCGGCAGTTGGCCGTGGAGGCCGCCCTGCGCTCCGACGTGCCCGTCGACGTGGTGCCGGGCGCGGCGGAGGCTCTGCCGGTCAAGAGCGAGGCATTCGACGCGGCCGTGGTCTCGCTGGTGCTGTGCAGCGTGCGCGATGTGCCGCGCGCCCTCGCCGAACTGCGACGCGTACTGCGCCCCGGCGGCACCCTGCGGTTCTTCGAGCACGGCAAGGGCGGCGGGCGCGCGATGGCGTTCACCCAGCACGGCCTGGACCGCACCGTGTGGCCGCGGCTGAACGGCGGCTGCCACCTGGCCCGCGACCCGATCGCGGCGGTGCGCGACGCCGGATTCGAACTCGGCCCCTACCGGCGCATGTTGATGCCCGAGAAGGGGCCGCGGCTGCCCACCTCCTACTGCGTGCTGGGCACGGCGTGGCGCCCGGACTCATAGGCTCCACTGGCGCAGCTGCTGCGCGATGTCGTGCACGGTGGCGTCGCCGCCCTTGACCAGTCGGGCCAAATCGCGCACCTGCTCGGGAGAGGTGACGACCTTCAGGCCGCTGGCGACGAGATAGGCGTACGCGACGGCCGAGGCGAACATCGCGTTGGAGCGTTCGAGCGCCGGTACGTGCAGCAGGAGCTGGAGCAGCGCGGCGGCGCGGGTGTGCGGGCTGTCGTAGACGGGAATGCCGAATATCTCCGCCTCGTGCCGGCTGACGGCGGCGACGAGGGCTCCCCAGTCGGTGACCTGGGGATCTCCGGGCGTCTTCTGTTCGGCGATCATGAGGAGCCAGGCAAGGTCGACTCTGAGACTGCTCAAGGGATCAACGACGACCTTCGCGGGTGCCTTCGCGGTCCGCGCCGAATTCCTCGGCGAAGACGGACTCGTACTGCTTCATGAAATCGGCGGCGGCCTCCACGAAGGTGTGGCCGACTTCTCCGGTGTCCTGTCTGACCAGCTCTTCGATGTAGCGGTTCACGCTCATCCCGCGCTCCAGGGCTCGCTCACGGGCGGCGCGGGCCGTGCCCTCGTCCACCCGTACGTTCAGCTGAGTCTTCGCCATGCTTCGAAGCTAGCGCTGAATTGCTAGCACCGGCAAGAGGGCCACGGATGGACACGAAGGTGGAGAGCGCCGGTGGAGAGTGCCCCTTACACGGGTATCAGGGGCACGACCTGCGGCGGAGAACGCGCGGGACCTCGGGGGGATACCGAGTGTGCCTCGGATCACATTAGGCTCGGCCGGACAAAGGAGTCGGGACGTCCATCACCTAGGAGGCGGCCTTGTCCACACCTGCTGCGGAGCGCGCCGTCGGCCGCGCGGAGGCGGATCCGATCGCCGCCCGCGCCCGCGGGCTGACGAAGGCGTACGGCTCGGGCGAGACGACGGTGCTCGCCCTCGACTCGGTCGATGTGGACATCGCGCGCGGCCGCTTCACCGCGGTCATGGGTCCGTCGGGCTCCGGGAAGTCCACCCTCATGCACTGCCTGGCGGGGCTCGACAGCGTCTCGGCCGGACAGGTATGGCTGGGCGACACCGAGATCACAGGGCTGAAGGATCGTGAGCTGACCCGGTTGCGGCGCGACCGGATCGGCTTCATGTTCCAGTCGTTCAACTTGATCCCGACGCTCAACGCGGCGGAGAACATCACGCTGCCCATGGACATCGCGGGCCAGAAACCCGACCAGAAGTGGCTGGACCAGGTCATCGACACGCTCGGCCTGCGTGACCGGCTCAAGCACCGGCCGGCGCAACTGTCCGGCGGCCAGCAGCAACGCGTCGCCTGCGCCCGCGCGCTCGCCTCGCGCCCGGAGCTGATCTTCGCGGACGAGCCGACGGGCAACCTCGACTCGCGCGCGGGGCTCGAAGTCCTCGGCTTTCTGCGCGAGGCGGTCGACGAACTGGGCCAGACCGTCGTCATGGTGACGCACGACCCGGGCGCGGCCGCCCACTCCGACCTGGTGCTCTTCCTCGGGGACGGGCGGATCGTGGACGAGATGGAGCGGCCTTCGGCAGAGGCGGTGCTGGAGCGGATGAAGCGCTTCGACACGATCCGGGTGACCTTCGACGGCGGGGGCGGCGGCTCCGCTGGGACACCCGCTGCGGGCGCCCCGGGTGACGTACCCCTTGACAGCAGCCCCGGCACGGCGATTCCCGAGGCCGGCTCCGGCGACGTAACCCTCGAAAAGGACTGAGGCGGGCGTGCTCAAAGCGACTCTGCGGAGCTTTCTCGCGCACAAGGGACGGCTTCTGCTCTCGGCGCTGGCCGTCGTGCTGTCCGTTGCGTTCGTCGCGGGCAGCCTCATCTTCTCGGACACGGTGACCCGGACCTTCGACCGGCTCTTCGCCTCCACCTCGGCCGATGTGACCGTGGAGCCGAAGAACGACCTCAGCTCACAGATCCCGACCGGCGCCACCCAGACCGTGCCCGCTTCCCTCGCGGACCGGTTGACGAAGATCGACGGCGTCGCCGCCACCCATGTGGACGCGGCGGTGGAGAACGCCACGGTCGTCGACAGCAAGCACGAGTCGGTCGGCCCGACGACGGGCGCCCCCACCATCGTCACCAACTGGGAGGTCACCGAGCGCAGCCCGGTGAAGCTGACCTCCGGTCATGAGCCCCGGGGCGACGGCGAGGCGCTTCTGGACGCGGACACCGCGAAGAAGAAGCACGTCCGCATCGGCGACACCCTGACGGTGCAGGCGCAGCCCGGCCCCTTCAAGGTGCAGATCGTCGGGATCGCCACCTTCACCACCACCAACCCCGGTGCCGCGCTGATCTTCCTCGACACCCCGACCGCACAGACCAAGCTGCTCGGCAGCCCGCAAGCCGCCACGAGCATTTCCGTGGACGCGGCGCCGGGCGTCAGTGACGCACAACTCAAGCAGCGCATCGCCGCCGAACTCGGCACGCGAACGTACGACTTGAAGACCGCCGAGGAGCAGGCCAAGTCCGCCGCCGCCCAACTGGGCGGATTCCTCGACGTCATTAAGTATGTGATGCTCGGCTTCGCCGGGATCGCCGTGCTCGTGGGCGTCTTCCTCATCGTCAACACCTTCTCGATGCTGATCGCCCAACGCACTCGCGAGCTGGGCCTGTTGCGCGCCCTCGGCGCCGACCGGCGTCAGGTGCGCCGGTCCGTGCTCACCGAGGCGCTGCTGCTCGGCCTGGTCGGTTCGACGCTCGGACTCGCCGCGGGGATCGGGCTCGCACTGGGCCTGATCAAGCTCATGACCGCGTTCGGC
The DNA here is from genome assembly GCF_044457265.1 of Streptomyces sp. NPDC050564. NCBI lineage: Bacteria > Bacillati > Actinomycetota > Actinomycetes > Kitasatosporales > Streptomycetaceae > Streptomyces > Streptomyces sp. NPDC050564. The sequence goes on from NZ_JBITGS010000009.1 coordinate 12,270, forward strand.
ATGAACCTCAAGTCGACCGAGATGGTGATCGGTTGGGCGACACCGGTCTCGGCGTACGTCGTCGGCGTCGGCGTCACCTTCGTGGCCGCGTATCTCCCGGCCAGACGCGCCGCGGGCGTCTCCCCCATGGCGGCCCTCGCGGACGCCGAAGTCGCCGGTGTGGGCCGGCCGTTGCGGGTGCGCGCCGTGGTCGGCGCGGTCGTCGGCGCGGTCGGTGCCGCCGCGCTCGCGGGGTGCGCCGCGTCGTCGAAGACCTCGACGGCCGCTTCTCTGCTGGGTCTCGGCGTCGTCCTGACGCTCATCGCCACGGTGATCGCGGGTCCGCTCCTGGTACGGCCGGTGATCCGGGTCCTGGGCGGGGCCTTCCCCGCGGTCTTCGGCTCCGTCGGCCGGATGAGTCAGCGCAACGCGCTGCGCAACCCCCGGCGCACGGGCGCCACCGCGGCCGCCCTGATGGTGGGCCTCGCCCTGGTCGGTGGAATGTCCGTGGCCAGCGCGTCCATGACCAAGTCCTTCGACCACCAGATCGACAAGACACTCGGCGCCGACTTCGTGATCCAGAACAGCAACTTCGTGCCGTTCCCGCGGGACCTCACCGACAAGGTGCGCGGCACCCAGGGCGCCGGGCTCGTGGTCCGCCAGCGGTTCACGCCGGTCGCGGTGCGGCTGCCGGACGGCAAGCGCATCGAGACGACCGCCGCGGCCTACGATCCGCGGCTGGACGACGTCGCCCACGTCACGTACGCGCAAGGGAACACCGCGGCGGCGCTCGGCGACGGTCATATCGCCATGGACGTGAAGTTCGCGAGGGAGCACGACGTGCGCGTCGGCAGCGTGATCCGCGTCGAATTCCCCGCCAAACGGAAGACCGAGCTGACGGTGGCGGCGCTCACCGACCAGGACGCCGCCAAGGGCTTCGGAATGCAGGGCGGCCTGTACTTCGGCTTCGGCACCATCGAGAAGTACGTGCCCGGCGGACAGGACTCCGCGCTGTATGTGAACGCGGCCTCGGGTACCGGCGCCGACCAGCTGCGCACGCGACTGGAGAAGACGCTCGACCCGTATCCGCAGGCAAAGGTCCTCGACCAGGCCGACTACAAAAAGCTGATCCACGATCAGATCGCCGTACTGCTCTACCTGGTGTACGCGCTTCTCGGCCTCGCGATCGTCATCGCGGTGCTCGGCGTCGTGAACACCCTCGCCCTGTCGGTCGTGGAACGCACCCGCGAGATCGGGCTGCTGCGCGCCATCGGGCTCGCCCGGCGCCAGCTGCGCCGGATGATCCGCCTGGAGTCGGTGGTGATCGCCGTGTTCGGGGCGGTCCTCGGCCTGGCGCTGGGGATCGTCTGGGGTGTGTGCATCCAGCAAGTACTCGCGCTGCAGGGCATGAAGGCGCTCGCCATCCCCTGGGCGACGATCATCGCGGTGGTGGTCGGTTCGGCGGTCGTGGGTATCGTGGCGGCGCTGCTGCCGGCGTTGCGTGCGTCGCGCATGAATGTGCTGGCGGCGATCGCGCACGAGTGATGTACTCGCGTCAAATCGCCTCCGGAGAAGGAGAGTTCATGCCGCGCCCCTTCCGTTTCGGCGTCAACCTGCTCAGCCCCGCAGCCGCCGACGCGTGGCGCGCCAAGTGCCGTCGGGCCGAGGAACTCGGCTACGACGTCATCACCGTGGCCGACCACCTCGGCATGCCCGCCCCGTTCCCGTCCCTGGTCGCCGCCGCCGAGGCGACCGAGCGGCCCCGCCTCGGCACGTTCGTGCTCAACACGGGCTTCTGGAACCCCACGCTGCTGGCCCGCGAGGTGGCCACCACGGACGCGCTGACGGGCGGGCGTCTCGAACTCGGCCTCGGCACGGGCTACGTACAGGCGGAGCACGAGACCGCGGGCCTGCCCTGGGGTTCGCCGCGCGAGCGGGTCGACCATCTCCTGTGCACGGTGGAGGAGTTGGACCGGCTCCTCGGTTCGGAAGCGCTCCCCCACTCTCGGCCGCACTCGAGCGGGGGGACCGCCATGCCGCAGGCGGTGCAGAAGCCTCGGGTCCCGCTGCTCATCGGCGCCAACGGCGACCGGATGCTGCGACTCACCGCCGAGCACGCGGACATCGCGGCCTTCACCGGCGCGCGCACCGTGGAGGGCGGCACGCTGGCGCCCCTCACGGACGGGGAACTCGACGAACGTGTCGCCCTGTTCAGGGAGGCCGCCGCCGGGCGCAAGGAGCCCGCCGAGCTCAACCTGCTGATCCAGATCGTCACCGTCACCGACGACCGTGCTGCCGCCGTTCAGCCCTGGCTGCCCCGCATTCCTCACCTGACCGAGCAACAGGTCCTGGAACTGCCGATCGTGCTGGTGGGCACCTTGGAGCAGATCATCGAGCAGGTGCGGGCGCAGCGGGAGCGGTACGGATTCTCGTATCTGACGGTGCTGGAGCCGAACATGGAGGCATTCGCCCCCGTCGTCGAGGCGCTGCGTGGCGAGTGACGTCCGGATACTGGAAATTCCGTAGCACGGGCGAGGGCCCGTGATGGGATCACGGCATGACTGACCCGCGTATACGGGCCGCGACGCCCGATGATCTCGACGCCGTGCTGGCCTTCTGGAAAGTGGCCGCCGAGGGCACCAGCATCAGTGACGACCGGGACGGCGTGGACCGGATGATCGCCCGCGATCCGGAGGCGCTGATCCTCGCCGAACAGGACGGCGAGCTGGCCGGCACGGTGATCGCGGGCTTCGACGGCTGGCGGTGTCATCTGTACCGTCTCGCGGTGCACCCCGAGCGGCGGCGCCTCGGTATCGGCGCGGCACTCCTCGCCGCGGCCGAGGAGCGTTTCGTACGGCTCGGCGGCCGCCGCGGCGATGCGATGGTGCTCCAGCGGAACGAGACCGCGCAGCATGCGTGGCGGGCGGCCGGGTATGCCCCCGAGGAACAGTGGCGCCGCTGGGTGAAGCCGCTCATCGACTAGGCCCACCGTCGACGAGAGCACTTTGCTGATCCTTTACTATTGGAGGGTCACTCGGTCTTTCAATGAAAGGTGTGAGCGTCCGCCCATGGGCGAGCCTCCCAGTACTCGACATCGCGCGATCCCCCCGCCCCTGGTCGACCATGGGACGGAGGTGACCCGATGACCGAAGTGCTCCTCCTCCTGGTAGCGGTCCTGCTCTCACTGGCCTGTGGCGCCTTCGTCGCCGCGGAGTTCTCCCTGACCACGGTCGAGCGCAGCGAGCTGGAGCGGGCCGTCGAGCGCGGTGAGCGCGGCGCGTCCGGCGCCCTCAAGGCCGTACGGAATCTGACCTTCCAGCTGTCCGGCGCCCAGCTCGGCATCACGGTCACCAACCTGGTCGTCGGCATGCTCTCCGAGTCGTCGATCGCCAAGCTCATCGCGGGTCCGCTGGAGTCGATCGGCGTCCCGCCCTCCGCCTCGAACTCGGTGGCCCTGGTCATCGGCACAGCCCTGTCGACGGTCTTCCTGATGGTCGTCGGCGAGCTCGTGCCCAAGAACTGGGCGATCTCCTCGCCGCTCGCGGTGGCCAAACGGGTGGCGACGCCGCAGCGCTGGTTCAGCGCCGCGTTCCGCCCGTTCATCACGCACCTCAACAACTCCGCGAACCGCATCGTGCGGCGCTTCGGCCTCGAACCCGCTGAGGAACTGGCCTCCGCGCGCGGGCCCCAGGAACTGGTGGCGCTCGCCCGGCACTCCGCCAAGCAGGGCGCCCTCGAGGCGGACACCGCCGAGCTGTTCGTGCGCACGCTGAACCTTGCCGACCTGACTGCGGAGAACGTGATGACACCGCGTGTGCAGGTCATCGCACTGGATGTGCAGGCGACCTGCGAGGACGTGGCGAACGCGACACGGGCGACCGGACTGTCCCGCTTCCCCGTCTACCGCGGCAATCTCGACTCGGTCGTCGGCATCGCGCACATCAAGGACGCACTCGCCGTGCCCGCGGACCGAAGGACCCGTATGTCCGTCTCCCCGATCATGCGTGAGCCGCTGTTCGTGCCGGAGTCACTGACCGTCGACCGGTTGCTCGACCGGCTGTCCGGCAAGCGCACCATGGCCATGGTCATCGACGAGTACGGCGGCACGGCCGGCGTCGCCACGTTGGAGGACATCGTCGAGGAGGTCGTCGGCGAGGTGCGGGACGAGCACGACCCGCACGAGACGCCCGATCTGGCCCCTGCGGGCACGGACATCGAGGGCCGGGCGCTGTACTCGGCCGACGGATCGGCCCGCACCGACCAGCTGGCGCGGGTCGGGCTGCGCGTGCCCGAGGGACCGTACGAGACGTTGGCCGGTTTCATGGCGGCCGAGCTCGGCCGCATTCCCGCCGTCGGGGACACCGTCCAGGTCGTCGGGTGGCTCCTCGAAGTGGTGGACGCCTCGGGGCGGCGAGCCGCGCGTGTGCTGCTGCACGCGCCGCACGGCGAAGAGGAGGGTGAGCGATGACCGTCGTACAGCTGCTGATCGGCCTTGCGACGCTGGTCGTGAACGCCTTCTTCGTGGGCGCCGAGTTCGCGCTGATCTCGGTGCGGCGCAGCCAGATCGAGCCTCACTCCGAGCGAGGTGACCGGCGGGCGCACAGTGTGCTGTGGGGTCTGGAGCACGTGTCCGTGCTGCTGGCCGCCGCACAGCTGGGCATCACCCTGTGCACGCTGGTCCTGGGCATCGTGGCCGAGCCCGCGATCGCGCACCTTCTGGAGCCGGTGTTCCACGCGGTGGGCGTCTCGCAGAACGCGGGTCACGCGGTCTCGTTCGTCATCGCGCTCACTCTGGCCACGTATCTGCACATGCTGCTCGGCGAGATGGTGCCGAAGAACATCGCGCTCGCGGAGCCGGTGCGCAGCGCACTGCTGCTCGGCCCGCCGCTGGTGGCGCTCTCGCGCGCGCTGCGCCCGGTGATCTTCACGGTCAACGCCTTCGCGAACGGGCTGCTGAAGCTGCTGCGGGTGGAGGCCAAGGGCGAGGTCACGGCGACCTTCTCGGACGACGAACTGGCCCGGCTGGTCAAGGACTCCAGCGCGGCCGGACTCATCGACGACCGCGCCCAGGAGCGACTGCACGACGCGCTGGAACTGGGCCGCCGGCCCGTGCGCGACGTCGTCCTGCCCGTGGAACGCGTCGTCTACGCGCGCGTGGGCGTCACGCCGGAGGAACTGGAAGGGCTGGCCGCCGAGTCCGGCTTCTCCCGCTTCCCCGTCGTCGACGAGGGCCGGCACATCGTCGGCTACCTGCACGTCAAGGACGCGCTCGACGCCATGCCGCGCGACGTGCCGTTCCGGGTGCAGGACATGCGGTCCATCGCCCGTGTCCGGGAGAGCACTCCCCTGGACGACGTGCTGACGGCCATGCGGCGCAGTCGTACGCACCTCGCGGCGGTCATGGGCAGCGATGGGCGGCTCGCGGGACTGGTGACCATGGAGGACGTGCTGCGGGAGTTGTTCGGGCAGCCGGCGTGAGCACGCCCGGCCACCGGGGCGTCGGCCCCCGGTGGCCCGACCGACCGACGGGTATGCGGTCGGGATACCATCCTTTCCGCCATGCAGACGAATGCCACCTACACCAGTCTTGTCGCGGTCGGCGACTCCTTCACCGAGGGCATGTCGGACCTCTTGCCCGACGGCTCCTACCGCGGCTGGGCCGACCTCCTCGCCGCCCGGATGGCGGCACGGACGCCCGGCTTCCGGTACGCCAACCTCGCGGTGCGCGGCAAGCTGATCGGGCAGATCGTCGACGAGCAGGTGGACGTGGCGGCCGCGATGCGGCCCGACGTGATCACGCTGGTCGGCGGGCTCAACGACACGTTGCGACCCAAGGTCGACATGGGACGCGTCCGCGGTCTCCTGGAGGAGGCCGTGGAGCGGCTCGCCCCCGCCTGCAAGCAACTGGTCCTCATGCGCAGTCCGGGCCGCAACGGCCCGGTACTCGAGCGCTTCCGGCCGCGGATGGAGGAGCTCTTCGCCGTGGTGGACGACCTGGCGGAACGGCACGGTGCGCTCGTGGTCGACCTGTACGGGGCGCCCTCGCTCGCCGACCCCCGTCTGTGGGACGTGGACCGGCTGCACCTGACGGCGGAGGGACACCGTCGCGTCGCCGAGGCGGTGTGGCAGACACTCGGGTACGAGCCGAAGGACGCCCAGTGGCATACGCCGATGGCGGCCACGGCGCCGCCCGGCTGGGTCGCCCGCCGCACCGCCGACGCCCGGTTCGCCAAGCAGCACCTGCTGCCGTGGATAGGCCGGCGGCTGACGGGCCGTTCCTCGGGTGACGGACGCCCGGCCAAGCGGCCGGAGCTGCTGCCGTACGAGGAGCCGGCGGGGTAGACATACGCCGGAAGGGAGCCGCATGCCCACCACCGTGATCAATCTCAAGGGCCGCATCCACGACTTCGGCCCCCGGCTGGAGAAGGCTCCGGCCGACCTCGTCTACATCGGCCGGCGCTGGACCATCGGCCACTGGGACCTCCCGCAGCACCCGCTCTACAACCCGTTCGCGCCCGACACCCCCACCAAGAAGCGCGACGGCCCGCGGCCCGAGGGCATGGAGAAGTACCGGGCGTATCTCCTCGAACGCCCCGAGCTCCTCGCCCAGGTGCCCGCCCTGCGCGGCAAAACCCTGGCGTGCTGGTGCGCGCCCGAGTTGTGCCACGGCGACATCCTGGCCGAGCTGGCGGACGCCTCGTAGACGGGCCTCGGGCCTTCACTCCCGTGGCTGTCACCGATGGCGTCGGCGCGCCTCTGCCTGCTTTCTGGACCGAGAGGGGAATCGGGAAAGAAGGCGAGCGTCGATGGAGCCGAAGGACGAGCGGCTGAGGACACCGCGGGCCGCCGGTATGGCGGGGGCGGTGTTCGCGGTCCTGCTGGCGGCGGCGATCGTACTGGTGCGGATCGCCATCCCCGCGGGGAACGCCGCCGACGCGAAGATCGATCCGGGCGAGCGGTGGGCGGTGCGGGTGGCGCTCGAGATCCTCCCTTTCGCAGGAATCTTCTTCCTGTGGTTCATGGGCGCCCTGCGCGCACAGGTCGGGGACGCCGAGGACAGATTCATCGCCACCGTGTTCCTGGGCAGTGGACTGGTCTTCGTCGCCACCATGTTCGGGGCCGGCGCCGCGGCGGGCACCGTGCTGAATGAGACTCAGCCCTCCGGCTTCGGCCGCCACTTCGCGTACACGCTCATGACGACGTACGCGCTTCGCATGGCCTCCGTGTTCGTCTTCACCACCTCGACCATCGGGCACCGCCTCGGCGTCTTCCGACGTCCGATCGCCGTCCTCGGGTACCTGGTGGGTCTTGTCCTGCTCGTCTTCGGGTCCGGCCTGCCCTGGTCCGAACTGGTCTTTCCGGCCTGGGCACTGGTCATCAGCGTCCACATCCTCCGCGTCGGTCCTCGCGAGCCACTCCTTGCCGGGGGCTCGCGGTGAGCATGCCCCCCAACGGGTGCCCTGGCGCGCGTCTGCGCACCCCCTCGCGCATGCTGAGGTGGAGGGGGCGAGAAGGGGACACGGAAAGGCTGATCCTCGGTGAGGCTTGTCGTCGATCTCAACCGCTGCCAGGGATACGCGCAGTGCGCGTTCCTCTCTCCCGACGTGTTCGCCATGCACGGAGACGAGTCGCTGCTCTACAACCCGCTGGCCGAGGAGGAGAGGCGCGAGGAAGTGGCGAGAGCCGTCGCCGCGTGCCCCGTTCAGGCCATCCTCGTGGACGCGGACACCTCGGACGAGGCCCCCGGAGGCGCTCAGTGAGCAGTGACGGATCTCTGGACCGGCTCAAGCGCGAAGGGCGCATCGTCGTCGTCGGGGCTTCCCTGGCGGGGCTGCGGGGCGCGGAGACGTTGCGCGAGGAAGGGTTCACGGGCTCGCTCACAATGATCGGGGACGAGCCGTACGAGCCGTACGACCGCCCCCCGCTGTCCAAGCAGGTCCTGCTGGGCAAGGCGACAGCGGACCGCACGCTCCTTCCCCGGCGCCGGGCGCTCGACGCTCAGTGGCGTCTCGGGTTGCCGGCCACCGGTCTCGACATGGCGGCCAGGCGGGTACGGCTGGCCGACGGCGACGAGGTGGAGTACGACCGGCTGCTCATCGCCACCGGTGTACGGGCCCGCCCGTGGCCGAAGGAGGACGAGGCGGAGCTCGAAGGCGTGTTCGTCCTGCGGACCCGCGACGACGCCCACGCACTGGAGCGCGCGCTGGCGCAGGGACCGCGGCGCGTGCTCGTGATCGGCGCCGGATTCACCGGCTCGGAGATCGCCTCCGCCTGCCGGGAACGCGGGATCGCGGTCACCGTGGCCGAACGGGCCGACGCCCCCCTGGTCGGAGCGCTCGGCGGAGTCATCGGCCAGGTCGCGGCCGAGCTGCATCGCGAGAACGGCGTCGACCTGCGCTGCGGTGTGATGGTGACCGGCCTGGAGGGCGATTCCACGGGTCGCGTCCGCGCCGCCCACTTCTCCGACGGGAACTCCGTCGAGGCGGACGTGGTGGTCGTATCGCTCGGCGCCATGCGCAACACCGAATGGCTCGCCGGATCCGGACTCGGCGCGGGCCCCCGTGGCATCGCCTGTGACGCCGGCTGCCGGGCCTTCGACATCCGGGGCATCGTCACCGACGACATCTATGTGGCGGGCGACGTCGCCCGTTCCCCACATCCGCTGTTCGGATACCAGTTCCTGTCTCTGGAGCACTGGGGGAACGCCGTTTCCCAGGCCGAGACCGCGGCGCACAACATGATGAGTGAAAGCACGGACCGCCGCCCCCACATCTGGGTACCCGCCTTCTGGTCCTCCCAGTTCGGTGTGAACATCAAGTCCGTCGGGGTGCCGACGATGGGGACGGAGATCCTCATCGCGCAGGGCGCACTCAACGAGCGCAGATTCACCGGCGTGTACGGGTATCAGGGGCGCGTCATCGGCGCCGTCACCTTCGACCAGTCGAAGTGGCTGCAGTTCTACCAGCAGCAGATCGAGACCACAGCGCCGTTCCCCCCGCCGTACCCCACGGTGGACCGCCGTCCGGAGGGACAACACCCGATGGACGCCGATTTCCCCGACCCGTCGGTGCCCACGCACGGCCCGACCGTCACTCTCAGCGGATATTCGCCGGCCGACCGGCGGATGACGTTCACCCCCGCCGTGCACTGATCCGACGCTCACGAGGACGCACCATGGACATCCTGCGGCAGATCATCGACCACGCCAACCGCGCCAATCCGTATCCGTTGTACGAGCAGCTCCGCAAGACGCCGGTGTACCACGAGGCGGACGGGCCGTACGTCGTCAGCACGTACTACGACATCCAGAGTCTTCTGCACGATCCGCGGGTCAGCTCCGACGTGCGCAATCTCAAGTCGTCGGCGGCCGATCCGCTGGCCTCCGACGAACAGGAGGGGTCGACGCTGCCACCGAGCTTCCTGCGGCTCGACCCTCCTGAACACGACCGACTGCGGCGTATGACGAACCGGCCCTTCGGTCCCCCGCACTCCCCACGGCGCATCTACGACATGCACGACGACCTCAAAGGCATCGTCTCCGGGCTCATCGACGGTATCGACGCCCCGGACCGGATCGATCTGGTCGAACAGGTCTCCTATCCCTTCCCGGTGACCGTGATCTGCCGACTGCTGGGAGTGCCGCGCGAGGACGAGAGGCGCTTCCACACCTGGGCGGACACCCTCGCCGCCAGTCTGGACCCCGTCATGGACGCCGATCGCGAGGAGCGCGACAAGATCGCGCAGAATGCGCGCACGGAGCTGGGCATGTATCTGGCCGGGCTCATCGAGGAACGCCGCAAGAAGCCGGCCGACGACATGTTGTCGGAGCTGGCCACCTCGCACGGGCCGGACGGCGCCATGACGACGATGGAGGCCCTGACCACGTCGGTGCTCCTGTTGATCGCCGGCCACGAGACGACGGTCAACCTCATCACGAACGGCATGCTGACCCTGCTGCGCAACCCCGACGTCCTGCAACGGCTGCGCGAGGACCCGAAACTGTCCGTCCCCATCGTCGAGGAGTTGCTGCGCTTCGAGCCACCGGTGCAGCTGGTGCCGCAGCGCAGCACCCTCGCCGACATCGAGGTGCGCGGCGTCACCATCCCCAAGGGCGCGTCGCTGTGGCTGGTACTGGCAGCGGGCAACCGCGATCCCGACCGCTTCGAGCATCCGGACCGGTTCGACCCGGACCGCGGGGACATCCAGCATCTGGGCTTCGGCAGCGGCATCCACAGTTGCTTCGGCGCCCCGCTGGCCCGGCTGGAGGCACAGCTCGCGCTGAGCGAGCTGGCCCGCAGGCTGGAGAATCCCCGACTGCTGGAGGATCCGCCGCCCTACCGGCAGAGCGCGGTCCTTCGCGGCCCGCGCCATCTGGCGGTCGCCTGTGACGGCATCCGTCCTTAGAGCTTCACCACACTGGCTCGGGCTCTCTGAGCTGTGTGGACGTACAGATCCCCACCGGACGCCGGGTAAACTCCCTACACGTGACTGCCGCGCCCGCAAAGCCCCGTATCCCCAACGTCCTCGCCGGACGCTACGCCTCCGCCGAGCTCGCCACGCTCTGGTCCCCCGAGCAGAAGGTGAAGCTGGAGCGTCAGCTCTGGCTCGCCGTGCTGCGAGCCCAGAAGGACCTCGGGATCGAGGTGCCGGACACCGCCGTCACCGACTACGAGCGCGTCCTCGACCAGGTCGACCTCGCCTCGATCGCCGAACGCGAGAAGGTCACGCGGCACGACGTGAAGGCACGGATCGAGGAGTTCAACGACCTCGCCGGGCACGAGCACGTGCACAAGGGCATGACGTCCCGGGACCTCACCGAGAACGTCGAGCAGCTGCAGATCCGGCTCTCGCTGGAGCTGATGCGCGACCGCACGGTCGCCGTCCTGGCGCGTCTCGGCAAGCTCGCGGGCGAGTACGCCGAACTGGTCATGGCCGGCCGCTCACACAACGTGGCCGCCCAGGCCACCACCCTCGGCAAGCGCTTCGCGACCGCCGCCGACGAGCTGCTCGTCGCGTACGGCCGGGTCGAGGAGCTGCTCGGCCGCTACCCGCTGCGTGGCATCAAGGGCCCGGTCGGCACGGCGCAGGACATGCTCGATCTGCTCGGCGGGGACGCGGCGAAGCTGGCGGACCTGGAGCAGCGCATCGCCCAGCACCTCGGCTTCTCCCAGGCCTTCACCTCCGTCGGCCAGGTCTACCCGCGCTCGCTCGACTACGAGGTCGTCACCTCTCTGGTGCAGCTGGCGGCCGCCCCGTCCTCGCTCGCCAAGACGATCCGGCTGATGGCCGGGCATGAGCTGGTCACCGAAGGCTTCAAGCCCGGCCAGGTCGGCTCGTCCGCGATGCCGCACAAGATGAACACCCGCTCCTGCGAGCGCGTCAACGGCCTGATGGTCATCCTGCGCGGCTATGCGTCGATGACCGGCGAGCTGGCGGGCGACCAGTGGAACGAGGGCGACGTGTCGTGCTCGGTCGTACGCCGCGTCGCGCTGCCCGACGCGTTCTTCGCGCTGGACGGCCTGCTGGAGACCTTCCTCACCGTCCTCGACGAGTTCGGCGCCTTCCCGGCCGTCGTCGCGCGCGAGCTGGACCGCTACCTGCCGTTCCTCGCGACGACCAAGGTCCTGATGGGCGCGGTGCGCGCGGGTGTCGGCCGCGAGGTCGCGCACGAGGCGATCAAGGAGAACGCCGTCGCCTCCGCGCTCGCCATGCGTGAGCAGGGCGCCGAGCGCAACGAACTGCTCGACAAGCTCGCCGCGGACGAGCGCATCCCGCTGGACCGTGCTCGGCTCGACGAGCTGATGGCCGACAAGCTGTCCTTCACGGGTGCCGCCGCCGACCAGGTCGCCGCCGTCGTCGGCCGTATCGAGGACATCGTGAAGCAGCACCCGGAGACCGCGGGCTACACGCCGGGGGCGATCCTCTGACGCGGCTCACCCCCGCGGACCTGGAGGCCGCCCGCGACCGGCTCGTGCCGGATGTCGTCGCGGACGGCCTCCATGTTCTGTTCTGCGGTATCAATCCGGGTCTGATGACGGCCGCCACCGGCCATCACTTCGCCCGGCCCGGCAACCGCTTCTGGCCGGTGCTGCACCTTTCCGGGTTCACGCCCCGGCTCATGAAGCCGTCGGAACAGGGCGAGTTGCTCTCGTACGGGCTCGGCATCACGAACGTGGTGGCGCGCGCGACCGCTCGGGCCGACGAGCTCGGCGCCGAGGAGTACCTCGAGGGCGGGCGGCTGCTCCGCGCGAAGGTGGAGCGACTGCGGCCGGGGTGGCTCGCGGTGGTCGGCGTGACCGCGTACCGGGCGGCGTTCGGCGAGCGAAGGGCTCAAGTCGGCCCGCAGGAGCGGACGATCGGGGCCAGCCGGGTGTGGGTGCTGCCCAACCCAAGTGGGCTCAACGCGCATTGGACGGCGGCGACGATGGCGGAGGAGTTCGGTCGGTTGCGGGAGGCCGCGCAGGCTCCCTGAGTCAGGGCGGGTCTATCTCCGTGACCACGGCCAGGAGCTGGAACGGCAGTTCCTTGTCCCACTGCGAGATGCCGAGGGCAACCCAGCGGTCGTGCCCGTCCGCCTTCCACAGGTGCACGTCGGGCACATGGGAACTCAGGATGCCCCATGGCTCGGGTATGTCCTCACCGTCCATCGACCGGTCGAAAACGCTCGACAGAGCGAAGACCTGCGGACGGCCCCAGCGACGGGTGAGCAGCTCCGAGAGGCCGTCCCGATCGGCCTCGTACTGCGCCTCCGTCTCCTCGCGTGACGTGCCGTCGTCCTCCCAGAAGTCCTCGCTCGTCACTAACTCGGCGATGTGATAGCCGGGTCCGCCGGTGCCGACGTCCGACCGGCCGTGCTCCGCGGGGAAGGCCTCGGAGCACAGCCGCACGATCGTGGCGAGGTGCAGCGCGCTGGTCATGAGATCCAGTAAAGCGGCTGCCACTGACAATTGGTGTGCCGTCAGTACGGTCCAGTGGCTTCACGCGTCGCGACGCCGCAGGCTCCATACGCCGGCCGTCAGGGCTGCCGCAGCCCAGGCCGCGGTCACGGCGAGCCCCGTCCAGGGCCCGAGGGCGCCGTCCCACGTCTTGTGGAGCACCACCTGTCCCGCCTTGTCCGGCAGGAAGTCGGCGACACTGCCCGAGGCTCCCCCGACGACGAACGACACGATGAGGAGGAACGGGATCAGGATGCTCAGGGTGGCGACTCCGCTGCGCAGGACGGCCGCGAGTCCCGCCGCGAGCAGCGCCATGAGCGTCAGGTAGAGGCCGCAGCCGACCACTGCGCGGAGCCCCTCGCCCCAGGTCAGCCCGTTCGCCCTGGTCCCGAGGACCGCCTTGCCCACGATCAGGCTCACACCTCCCGTGACCAGGCCGACGACGAGCGCCGGTAGGCCGATGGCCACTGCCTTGGCCGCGAACCACCGCACTCGGTCCGGGACCGCGGCGAGCGTGACGCGCAGGGCGCCTCCCTGGAACTCGGCCGAGACCGCCTGAGCGCCGAAGGTGATCGCCGCGATCTGTCCGAAGCTGACGCCGAAGAACGCCGAGAACAGCGGGTCGAATTCCTGGTCCCCGGAATCGTCGAGACCGGCGAGCGCGGAGAACGCCGCGGTCGCGAAGAGGACGGCGGCCAGCCCCCAGAGGAGCGACCGCAGCGTACGGATCTTGATCCACTCCGCGCGGAGTACAGGTGCGAAGGTCACTGAGAGGCCCCCTGGAGCTGTGTCTGTCTTGGTCAGGCCTCTTGCGGCTGAGTCCGTCATGGTCAGGCCTCCTGAGGCTGCGTCGGGGTCGGCGTGGCGGCGAACTCGCTTTCGGCGGCCGTCAGATCCAGGTAGGCCTGCTCCAACGTGCCTTCCTCCGCGGCGAGTTCGAGGATCTGCAGGCCCGCGGCGGAGGTGAGGCGCCCGATGTCCTCCACACGCGCATCGAGAGCGGTCCAGCGGTCGCCCTCGCCCTCGACGGCCTCGATACCGTGTCGGGCGAGCAGGTCGCTCAACGCGGCGCCGTCCGGGGTGCGCACCCGCACGCGGGGCTGCACGCGCGCGTCGATGAACTCTCGCATGGGCATGTCGGCGAGGAGCCGACCCCGGCCGAGGACGACGAGGTGGTCGGCGAAGGACGCGGTCTCGTTCATGAGGTGGCTGGAGACGAGGACCGTTCGCCCTTCCTGGGCCAGTCGGCGCATCAACTCCCGGATCCAGATGATGCCTTCCGGGTCGAGCCCGTTCGACGGTTCATCGAGGAGCACCACGGGCGGGTCACCGAGGAGCGCTGCCGCGATGCCCAGGCGCTGGCGCATGCCCAGGGAGTACGTCTTCACCCGGCGTCGCGCGACGGAGGCGAGCCCCGCCTCCTCCAGCACCTCGTCCACGCGTCGTTCGGGGATGCGGTTGCTCGCGGCGAGCGCCCGCAGATGGTCGCGGGCGGTCCGCGATCCGTGCGCGGCCCCCGCGTCGAGCAGCGCGCCCACCTCACGCAGCGGCTCGTGGAGGGTGGCGTAGGAGCGGCATCCGACGGTAGCGGTGCCGGACGTGGGCCGGTCCAGGCCCAGCACGAGCCGCATGGTGGTGGACTTTCCGGCGCCGTTGGGGCCGAGGAATCCGGTGACGCGGCCGGGAAGAACGCTGAAGGTGAGGTGGTCCACGGCTCGCCTGCTGCCGTACTCCTTGGTCAGGTCTTGGACGTCGATGCTGGTCATGGGCACAGCCTGGCCGTTGCTGAGGGGGCGTCACCTCCCCCGCGGGCGGAGATCGCCTCCCCCGCTCGGGGGAGGCTCGTTGTCAGTGGCGCCTGGCACGATGACGCAATGGCCCGCTTTCTGCGCCCGCTGCTCCGGGGGACGACGTACACGCGCTGGTTGCACCTGTGGGTGCCGATGCTGTTCGAAAGTGTGTGGCTGTTCATCGACATGTCGAAGCCGTGGGTGCCTGCGGTGCTGCTGCTGCCCCTGGGGCTGGTCCCGGCCGTGCGGCGGGGCGAGGGCGTGCAGGCGCGGTTCATGCTGGCGCGGGGCGGCGGGGAAGCGGCGTTCTCGATCTCGCCTTCGGCCACCTGGCGGGACCGGTGGCGGACCGTGCTCTGGCTGGAAGTACGGGTGGCCATGGGCTGGGTGGCGGGAATGGTCACCGTCTGGTTGCCCGCAGCAACCGTCGTCCTGGTCGGTGCCGCGTTCGGCACGGGACCGATCCACACGCCGGTCGTGACGGTGACGCTTCCGCAGTGGGCCTGCGCACTGCTCGCCCCGCTGCCGCTGC
The DNA here is from genome assembly GCF_044457265.1 of Streptomyces sp. NPDC050564. Taxonomy (NCBI): domain Bacteria; kingdom Bacillati; phylum Actinomycetota; class Actinomycetes; order Kitasatosporales; family Streptomycetaceae; genus Streptomyces; species Streptomyces sp. NPDC050564. Next base: position 27,506 of record NZ_JBITGS010000009.1, read on the forward strand.
TCGCCCTGTACGGCTCGGTGGTCGGCCTCGGCGAGCTGATCACGGCCATCGCGCGCCGTCTCCTCGGTCCCTCCCCGACCGAGCGGCTCGCCGCACTGGAGGAGCGCACCGAGCAGCTCCTGGAGCGCAACCGCATCGCGCGGGAGCTCCATGACTCCATCGGGCACGCGCTGACCGTGGCGGTGGTGCAGGCGGGCGCGGCGCGGGCGGCCGGGGACCCGGCGTTCACCGACCGGGCCCTGGGTGCCATCGAGGACACCGGCCGGGCCGCGTTGGAGGACCTGGAGCGGGTGCTGGGTGTGCTGCGTGAGGCGGAGCGTCCCGCGAGCAGCGGCCCGACGCTGACCGAGGCCGACCGGCTCCTGGAGTCGGCGCGTGCTTCCGGAGCGAAGGTCGACGCCGAGGTGACGGGTGCGTTGGAGACCGTGCCCGGTCCGGTGTCCCGCGAGGGCTACCGCATCCTCCAGGAGTCCCTGACCAATGTGCTGCGGCACGCGGGGAGCGTCCCGGTCCGGGTGCGTATCGAGGTCGCGGACGGCGCGCTCGGTCTGGAGGTCCGCAATCCGCTGACCGCGGAGATACCCGGGCCCGGCCGGGGCAGCGGCCTGCGCGGCATACGGGAACGGGCCGCGTTGCTCGGCGGCCGCGCGCGGACGGGACCGGACCAAGGTGACTGGCAGGTGCATGTAGAGCTGCCGCTGCGTTGATCTACGCTGGCCGGATGCCGGTCACCGTTCTCCTCGTCGACGACGAACCCCTCGTACGTGCCGGTCTGCGCGCCGTCCTGGAGGCGCAGCCCGACATCGAGGTCGTCGGGGAGGCGGCCGACGGTGCCGCCGTGATCCCGCTGGTGCGACAGCTGCGGCCGGACGTGGTCGCCATGGACGTCCGTATGCCCCTTCTGGACGGCATCGAGGCGACGCGCGCGGTGCTGCGCACGGTGAGTGACCCGCCGAAGATCCTCGTGGTCACGACGTTCGAGAACGACGAGTACGTCTACGAGGCGTTGCGCGCGGGTGCCGACGGTTTCCTGCTGAAGCGGGCCCGGCCCGCCGAGATCGTGCACGCGGTGCGGCTGATCGCCGAGGGCGAGTCGCTGCTGTTCCCGGCCTCCGTACGGCAGTTGGCCGCCGAGTACGGGGACGGCGCCGGGAACACGGCGGCGCGTGCGGCCATGGAGCGCGCCGCGCTGACCGAGCGGGAGGCAGAGGTGCTGCGGCTGATGGCCAGGGGGCTGTCCAACGCGGAGATCGCCGTGCGGCTGATCGTCGGGACCGAGACGGTGAAGTCCCACGTCAGCGCCGTACTGGCGAAACTGGGAGCCCGGGATCGTACGCAGGCGGTCATCGCGGCGTACGAGTCGGGGTTCGTGGCGCCCGGCTGATTCCGACTCGTCGGTAGCAAAGGGGGTCCCCGGCACTCGCCGGGGTCCGCCCCGACGAGTACGATCCGGCCAACACGCGCACGAGCTGGGAGGACGGACGTTGGGGCGGTTGACCGGCGGGGACCCCTCTCTGCTGCGAAGGATCAATTCCGCGGTGGTGCTGCACGCGCTGCGTGCCACGGACTGCGCGACCCTCACCGAGATCACCCGGGTGACGGGATTGTCCCGGCCCACGGTCGAGGGCGTCGTCGAAGGGCTGATCGAGAACGGACTCGTCGTCGAGAAGGCGGCCGAGGAGGGCGCTGCCCGGCGCCAGGGGCGTCCGGCACGCAGGTTCCGGTTCCGGGCCGAGGCGGGCCATCTGCTGGGCCTGGAGATCGGCCCGCACCGCGTCGCCGCGCTGCTCGCGGATCTGGACGGCCGTGTGCTGGGTGCCATGGCCAAGGACGTGGACGAGAGCGCTTCGGCGGACGAGCGGCTCGAACGGCTGCGGATGGCGGTCGCCGAGCTGCTGCGCCGCGCGGGAGTCGCCCGCAGTTCGCTGCGGGCGGTCGGCGTGGGCAGCCCCGGGATCGTGGAGGCGGACGGCACCGTGCGACTGGGCACGGCGCTGCCGGAGTGGACGGGCCTGCGGCTCGGCGAGCGGCTGAGCCGTTCCTTCAAGTGCCCGGTGCTCGTCGAGAACGATGCCAACGCGGCGGCGGTCGCCGAGCACTGGAAGGGCGCGGCGACGGAGTCCGACGACGTCGTGTTCGTGATGGCGGGGCTGAGCCCGGGTGCCGGTTCGCTGATCGGCGGGCGGCTGCACCGTGGGTACGGGGGCGCGGCCGGCGAGATCGGCGCGCTGCATCTGCTGGGCCGCGATGTCACCCCCGAGACACTGCTCTCCACCACGGACGAGCCGCTCCACCCACTCGACGAGCAGGCCGTCGCCGAGGTCTTCGCGCTCGCCAAGGGCGGTGACCAGCGGGCCCGTGCGGCGGTCGACCGCTTCATCCAGCGCCTCGTGCACGACGTCGCGGCGCTCGTCCTCGCCCTCGACCCCGAGCTGGTCGTCGTCGGCGGCTGGGCGGCCGGCCTGGACGGTGTACTGGAGCCGCTGCGGCACGAGTTGGCGCGCTACTGTCTGCGGCCGCCCAAGGTGGCCCTCTCACTGCTGGGCGAGGCGGCGGTGGCGACCGGAGCGCTGCGGCTGGCTCTCGATCATGTGGAGGAGCAGCTGTTCGCGGTGGATGGAACCGTGACGGCGCGCCGCTGACCCGGCTCCTCATGAACGACGTCGCACCCCGGATTTCTCCGGGGTGCGAGGGGTACGGATCGGCTGAGCGCTCGGTGCTCGGCTCAGGAAGCGCGGCGCTCCGGGTCGTGGTGAATCTCCACGCCGCCGGTGTCGCCGAAGGTCAGCCGGCAGGTGTCGGCGCGGTACGTGGCCACGGAGACCGCCGCGGTGCGCCCCGCGGCGAAGAAGCGGGTCGTGACGACGAGGACGGGGGCTCCGGGCAGCCGGTCGAGTTCCTTGGCATCGTCCGCGCGGGCCGAGCCGAGCTCCACGGCGCGGTCCTGGCCTTCCAGCTCCAGGCGCTGCAGCTCACGCAGCACCGCACGCGCGCGTGCCGCACCCGAGGGCGCGTCGATCGCGGACAGGGCGGGCACCGAGGACGCCGGGATGTAGAGCAGCTCGGCGGCGACCGGCTGGCCGTGCGTCACGCGCGAGCGGCGCACCGTGTGGACCTGCTCGCCGTGGACGGTCTCCAGGATGTCGGCCACCGACGCGGGCGGGAGAGCCACCGCGCAGTCCGCGGGCTGCCAGGCGTCGCCGACCGCGCCCGGCCACACGTGCTGCTCGGACCCGACGGCCACGCCCACGCGCGGCGGCGCGACGGTGGTGCCCACTCCGCGGCGGCGCTGCAGTCGTCCTTCCAGTTCGAGCTGCTCGAGAGCCTGGCGCAGCGTGGCCCGGGCGACGCCGAAGCGGGCCGCCAGATCGCGCTCGTTGGGCAGGATCTCGCCCACCGAGAACTCGGAGTCCAGTGCCTCACTGAGCACCGTCTTGAGATGCCAGTACTTAGGCTCCGGCACCGATTCCAGCTGCTGGGTCCCCACCCTGTCCTCCGCAATCGCCGTGGCCCGGCGGCGTTTTAGCGCCCTTGTTTATTAAAGGTTCTTGCACTATCTCTGCGACCATAGGGCCGCCCCCACCCTTGGTCAAGACCAATCCTCGATCGCTTACGGATTGCACAGGTGCGTTGCCGCAGAGCGTTCACAGGCCGTTCGTGCTGGGCGATGTTCGTGACACAACGCCGAAAGCCCCCGTCCAGAAGACGGGGGCTTTCGGCGTCGCACGGCAACGGGGCCGATGCGGCACGGATTGTCTAGATGGCGGACAGGGACACCAGCTTCTCGGGGTTGCGCATGATGTAGACGCACTGGATGCGGCCGTCCGCGACGTCCAACTGGAAGATGCTGTCCGGCTTGCCGGCGGAGAGGACGAGCACCGCGAACCCGCCGTTGATCTCAAGGAAGCGGAACGAGGGGCCGGGCACGCCCTTCTTGGCCGCGCCGATGAGGAAGCGCCCCACCTTGTCGGCCGAATCGAGGACCCGCCGCGGCGCCTGGGACAGGCCGCCGCTGTCGCCGACCAGCCGCGCGTCCGGCGCCAGGATCGACATGAGCCCCTCCAGGTCCCCCTCGGCGGCAGCGGCGAGGAACCGTTCGGTCAGATCGCGGCGTTCGGCCGGGTCGACCTCGTAGCGCGGCCGCCGTTCGTCGACGTGCTTGCGCGCCCGCCCGGCGAGTTGCCGAACCGCGGGCTCGCCGCGGTCGAGGACGGCGGCGATGTCCGCGTACGGGTATCCGAACGCCTCCCTGAGGACGAATACCGCACGCTCCAGGGGCGACAGCGACTCCAGGACGACGAGGACGGCGAGCGAGACGGAGTCGGCGAGCACGGCCCGCTCCGCCGTGTCGGCAACGGTGTCCCCGAAGTCGGTGAGATAGGGCTCGGGGAGCCACGGCCCCACGTACGCCTCGCTGCGCGACTGCACCTGGCGCAGCCGGTCGATGGCGAGGCGGGTGGTGACGCGGACCAGGTAGGCGCGTGGCTCGCGCACCTCGGTCCGGTCGGCGCCGGACCAGCGCAGCCACGCCTCCTGGACCACGTCCTCCGCGTCGACCACCCGCCCCAGCATCCGGTAGGCGACGCCCATCAGGACGGGACGGTGCTCTTCGAAGACATCGGTCACGGTGTCGATTGCCACCGTCCCATCCCACCCGACACCTCGTGCCGTGTCCAGGCGGAATCGGCGCCGACCGGTGGCCGGCGGCCTCGACACTGGAGGAGTGACGATGCGGTACGCGGTTCTGGGCACGGGCGAAGTGGGGCGCACCCTGGGCGGCAAGCTGGTGGAACTGGGTCGCAGGGTGTCGTTGGGTTCGCGCACGAAGGACAACCCGGCCGCGGCGGAGTGGGCCGACAGCGCGGGGCCCCGGGCGGGCCACGGCACGTTCGCGGAGGCGGCGGCCTTCGGCGAGGTGGTCGTGAACGCGGTCGGCGGGCGGGTGGCCGTCACCGCGCTGCAAGCGGCCGGTGAGGAGCACCTGAACGGCAAGGTCGTCCTCGACGTCTCCAATCCCCTCGCGTTCGAGGACGGGCAAATGCGCCTCTCTCCCGTCGAGTCGGACAGCGTGGGCGAGCAGATCCAGCGCTCCTTTCCGCAGGCCCGCGTGGTGAAGAGCCTCAACACGGTCAACTGCCACCTGATGGTTGACCCCGCACTGGTACCGGGCGAGCACCAGATCTTCGTCTCCGGGGAGGACCAGAGCGCCAAGGAGCAGGTGACGGCGCTCCTCGGTGAGTTCGGCTGGCCGCCGCAGCGCGTGCTCGACCTGGGCGGCATCCGGACGGCGCGGGCCGCGGAGATGTACCTGCCCATATGGCTGACCCTGTTCCAGCAGATCGGGCACTCGGAGTTCAACGTGGAGGTGCGCAGGGCACGTTGAGGGACGCACGCGCGTGGAGCACGACTGCACGCGGGCACGCGCGCGCGTGCGGGTTCGTGGCGGCGGGGGGCTACCCGTCGGTAGCAGTTGCTGACAAGCTGTCTACAAGACTGTCCGTCAGCGTGACCCAGACGAGGAGCAGCCCCATGTCCGCCACGGTCTCCTTCAGCCTCCCCTCTCCGCGCGGCCCGAGGACCGTGACCATGTCCTACGCACGTGTGGGCACCGGTGAACCGCTGCTCCTGCTGCACGGCATCGGTCACCACCGACAGGCCTGGGACCCGGTCATCCACATCCTGGCGGCCGAGCGCGACGTCATAGCCGTCGATCTCCCCGGGTTCGGCGAGTCACCGGCGCTGCCCGAAGGCCTCACGCACGACCTGTCGACGGTGGCACCCGCGCTCGGCGCGCTGTGCGAGGCGCTGGAGATCGAGCGGCCGCACGTGGCGGGCAACTCCCTGGGCGGGCTGCTGGCTCTGGAGCTGGGCCGGGAGAAGCTCGTACGGTCCGTCACGGCACTCTCGCCCGCCGGCTTCTGGTCGCCGGTCGAGCGGCGGTACGCCTTCGGCGTGCTGATCGCGATGCGACAGGGCGCCCGGCGCCTGCCGCTCCCGGTGGTCGAGCGGCTCTCGCGTACGGCGGCCGGGCGCGCGGCGCTGACGAGCACCATCTACGCCCGCCCCGGCCGCCGTTCACCCGAGGCCGTCGTCGCCGAGACCCTGGCGCTGGCCCACGCCGAGGGCTTCACCGACACTCTCCGGGCCGGCACCACTGTCCAGTTCACGGACGACATCCCCGGGCTCCCCGTCACCGTGGCCTGGGGCACCCGCGACCGGCTGCTGGTGCGCCGCCAGGGGATCCGCGCCAAGCACATCATTCCCCGGGCGCGGCTGGTGCGGCTGCCCGGCTGCGGGCACGTCCCGATGAACGACGATCCGGCGCTCGTCGCCCGCGTCATCCTCGACGGCAGCCGCTGAACGACGCCCCAGGGTGCCCAACGCACCGGATCCCAGGGCTACTCCCGCGCCGACCAGGGCGCTTCCCGCGGCCTGCGCGGCGCCGTAGGTGCCCGTGCCGACGAGTGGCGCGGTGCCGGCGGCCGCGACGGGGATGAGCCCGGAGAAGAGCGTGGCGCGCTCCGCGCCGATGCGCTGCATGCCCATGTACCAGCACACGAAGCCGACGACCGTGACGACCGCCGCCTGCCACAGCAGCGCGGCGGCCTCGGTGGCGTCCGGCAGCGGCAGCCACGCCGCTCCGTCGGCGAGCATCCCGGCCACCGCCGACTCGACCGCGGCGATCCCACAGACGGTGGCCGACAGCAGCCGTGGCCCGAGCGGGCGCAGGACGGGCACGGCCAGCACCGCGAAGCCGACCTCCCCGGCCAGCGCGCACGCGGCGTACGCGATCCCGGCGGCGTCCGTACGCCCCCACCCCTGGACGGTGAAGGCACCCAGCGCGACGAGCAACGCCCCGTGCAGCACACCACGTTGCGGGCGGCGGCCCTCCTGAAGGGGTACGACAACGGCCACGACCATCGGGGCGCAGCCCACGAAGACGCCGGGAACCGCCGGTTCCGCCGTACGTTCGGCGGCGAGTACCGCGAGGTTGAAGCCGACCATGCCGACGGCCGCGAGCAGCGCGAGGCGCCCCCACTGGCGTGCCGCGAGCCGGCGCAGCGGCGCCGCGCCAGCCCGGCCGACCAGCAGCAGGAGCAGGACGCAGGCGAGACCGTAGCGGAGGAACTGGCCGCCCGCGTACGGGTAGTGGCCCAGGACGCTGTTGGCGGTGAAGGAGCCTCCGACGAGGACGCAGGCGAGGGCGGCGAGCAGCGCGCCCCGAGTGGTGGTGGCGTTCATGACGGTGAGGCTATGAAGCGGCGTGGTCCGGCTTAAGGTCCACTTCCATGACGTCATCAGGGACCAATTCGAGCGGCCCGTCATCCGGATCGCCTGGACCCTCGCCCTGGGCCGCAGCCTGGGAGCTGCTCGTACCCGCCGCTTCGGCCCCGGCACGCGCGCGTGGCCGCACACTCCAGGCAGCGCTGCGCGAGGCGGTCCGTTCCGGTCGGCTCGCTCCGGGCACCCGACTGCCGGCCAGCCGGGAGCTCGCCGCCGATCTCCGCGTGTCGCGGGGGCTGGTCACCGAGGCCTACGAGCAGTTGACGGCCGAGGGGTACCTGCGCAGTGACCGGGGTGCCGGGACCTGGGTCGGCGGCGCGGCCCGGGCGGCGAGCCCCCGCGCGCGTGATCTCGCCCCACGGCCTGCCGGAGCGCGGGCCGACTTCGTTCCCGGCACGCCGGACCTGTCGCTGTTCCCGCGCGCCGCGTGGGCAGCCGCGCAGCGCGGTGTACTGGCCGAACTCCCGCACCACGCGTTGGGCTACCCGGATCCGCGCGGGCTGCCCCGGCTGCGTACTGCCCTCGCCGCATTGCTCGCCCGGCGCCGGGGCGTGGTCGCGGACCCGGAGCGGCTCGTCGTGGTATCCGGAGTCGCGCAGGCCATGACGTTGCTCGGATTCGTGCTCCACGCGCGCGGGGTGCGCCATGTCGGCGTCGAGGATCCGGGCAGTCCCGAGCACGGCGCCCTGTACGCCTCGGCGGGCATCGGCACCATGCCGCTGCCCCTGGACGAGGAAGGGCTGGCCATCGGACCGCTGGAGACGTCGGGCGTACGCGCGGTGGTGACGACGCCCGCCCACCAGTTCCCTTCCGGGATCGCGTACTCCGCACGGCGCCGCGCGGAACTCCTCGACTGGGCGCGCTCGGTGGACGGTCTGGTGATCGAGGACGACTACGACGGGGACTTCCGCTACGACCGTGCCCCCGTGGGCGCCCTGCAAGGGCTCGACCCCGAACACGTCGCCTACACCGGGTCGGTCAGCAAGTCCCTCGTCCCGGGGCTGCGGCTCGGCTGGCTGCTCGTCCCCGCTTCCTTCTCCGACGAGATCGTCGAGCGCAAGCGCACGATGGATCTCGGGAACCCGGTCGTCGACCAGGCGCTCCTCGCCCGCTTCGTGGAACGGGGTGACTACGACCGGCAGCTGCGTCGCTGCCAGCGCGCCTACCGGGAACGGCGCGACGCACTCGTGTCCGCCCTGGAGGAGCACTTCCCGGGCACGGAGGTGTCCGGAATCGCCGCGGGTCTGCATGCCATCGCCACGTTGCCCGACCGGTACGGTCCCCAGAACCACTTCCTGGAGCGGGCCGCCGCGGCCGGAGTGGCGGTGCGTCCGCTGGCCCACTACGGGGCGGCGGTCGAGGGGGGCGTACGGCTGGTACTGGGGTACGCGCACCTGTCTCCCCCGCGGATCCGCGACGGGGTGCGGTGGCTGGCGCAAGCGGTGCGTGGCTGAGCGACCTCGGGCCGAGGGCGGAGGCGATACGAGGCTGAGCCGCCTCAGAACCCAGACCGGCCATACGTGGCTGAGCCGCCACGGAGCGCGGGGCGAAGGGCGGACACCTCGCGCGGCTGAGCCACCACGAAGCTGAGGACGGCGGATTCGGGCGGCTGAGCCGCCACGAAGGGCAGGCCGGACGCCGTGCGCGGCCACTTCGCTCCTCCTGCGGCTCCTGCAACACGAAGCCCGGGAAGGACGCCGTGCGGGGCCGAGGCACCCCGCCGTCGCACGCCAGTCGCACATCAGTCGCACACCGGTCCCCTTGTCCCTGGGGTCAGTTGTTCACTTGTGGTTTCCGTGTGCGCTGCGGCGCCCCAGTAGTTGTGGCACTGCACACTGGCCGAATCCGTCCCTGGAGGCGCATTCATGTCACACCGTCCGCAGAGCCCCCTCCCCGGTCGCCGCAGCGTTCTGCGCGGCTCCCTCGCCGCGTCCGCGGCGCTGGCCCTGCCCACCGCGCTCGGCGCGGCACCGGCATTCGCCCTCTCCGGGCGGCCGAAGGCGGGGTGGGGCGTCCAGACCGGCGACGTGACCGCCGACTCCGGCCTGGTGTGGGTTCGTTCCGACCGCCCCGCCCGGATGATCGTCGAGACGTCCGCGACCGAGTCGTTCCGCAACCCGCACAGATGGCATGGTCCGCTGCTCGGCGCGGACACCGACTTCACGGGGACGACACGGCTGCGCGGGCTGCCCTCGGGAGAGCAGATCCACTACCGCGTGCTGCTCGCCGACCCCGACGACCCGCAGCGCACCGGCGAACCGGTGACCGGCACCTTCCGTACGACGCCGGTCGGCCGGCGCGACGGGGTGCGCTTCCTGTGGTCGGGTGACCTGGCGGGGCAGGGCTGGGGCATCAACCCGGACATCGGCGGCTACCGGATCTACGACGCCATGGCCAAGCTCGACCCGGACTTCTTCCTGTGCAGCGGTGACAACATCTATGCCGACGGACCGATCGCGGCAACCGCGGCGCTCCCTGACGGCAGCACCTGGCGGAATATCACGACCGAGGAGAAGTCCAAGGTCGCCGAGACGCTTGCCGAGTTCCGCGGCAACTTCCGTTACAACCTGCTGGACGAGAACCTGAAGCGCTTCAACGCGCAGGTGCCGTCGATCATCCAGTGGGACGACCACGAGGTACGCAACAACTGGTACCCGGGCGAGGTGATCGCGACCACGGACACGCGGTACACCGAGAAGAGCGTCGACGTGCTGGCCTCCCGGGCCCGTCGCGCGTTCAGCGAGTACTTCCCCATCTCGACGCTGCGGCCGGGCAACAAGGACGGCCGCGTGAACCGGGTCATGCGCCACGGCCCGCTGCTGGACGTCTTCGTGCTCGACATGCGTACGTATCGCAATGCCAACTCACCCGACAACCAGACCACCGACCCGCAGGGCATCCTCGGCGCCGAGCAGTTGGAGTGGCTCAAGCGGGAACTGTCGCGGTCGCGGGCCGTGTGGAAGGTGATCGCAGCGGACATGCCGCTCGGACTGGTCGTGCCGGACACGACCGAGGGCAAGCCGAACATCGAGGCCGTGGCCCAGGGCGACCCGGGCGCGCCGCTCGGACGCGAGCTGCAGATCGCCGAGCTGTTGCGGTTCATCAAGTACGGGAAGATCACGGGCACGGTCTGGTTGACCGCCGACGTGCACCACACCTCGGCCCAGCACTACCAGCCGTCGCGGGCCGCCTTCACCGACTTCGAGCCGTTCTGGGAATTCGTCTCCGGCCCCCTCAACGCCGGTGCTTTCCCAGCGAGTGCGCTGGACAACACGTTCGGTCCGGAGCGAGTGTTCGTGAAGGCGCCTACCGCCTCGAACGTCTCGCCCGCAGGCGGCTACCAGTTCTTCGGCGAGGTCGACATCGACGGCGACAGCGGCGAACTGACGGTGCGACTGCGCGAGCAGGACGGAACGGTGCTGTTCACCCAGGTGCTGCAGCCGGGGCGCGTGGGGCAGTAGCGCGGGCGCGTGGGGCAGTAGCGCGGGCGGGTGGGGGCGCCGGCGCGGAGCGTGACGCTCTCCGCCTCCCGTACCCTCGAACCGCTGGGCCGCGCACCGGAGTCATCCCCCGGTGCGCGGCCCCGCTCGCTTGTCGTCGGACCCGGCTCACGAGCAAGTTTCCGCAGGTCAGAACCCACTGTCAGTGGTCGCCTCTACGGTTTTTCCATGACGCGATCTCTGCAGGCCGTGGCCTACACCCGATCCTCCGCGCTGGAATCCGCACCGGGCGGACGACGCCTGGGACTCGAGACCTCGCGCGGTGCGACACCCACGGGGTTCGAGGAGCATCCCCGCTTCTTCGCAGGTCTTTTGACGTCACCTCAGGTCGCCGCCGCCGGGCTGCTCGCGGTCGCCGACGTGGCGGCGGCCCGCTACTACCAGCGGCAGCTGCGCGCCTCGCTGGACCCGGTGGTCACGGGCAACGGCGACCGGCTCCGCTTCGAGTCCTTCTCCGGCTGCGGAGGGGTGTACGCGCGTCTGGACGTACTGACGGCGGGCCTCGACCGCGGCGAGGTGGGGCACGGGACGACCAATGTCGACGTCAACAACCCGCTGCGCGAGGCGCTTTCGCGGATCGGCACGGACGATCCGCTGCACCTTCGGGTCGGCCCCGACGAGATGGCCGTAACCACCCTGGACGGCCCTGTGGTGGAGAAGAAGGTGCCATTGCCCGACCGCTGGCTGCGCGGTTTCGCCGAGGCCCAGGTGATTGCCGCCGGGTTCGACCTGCGGGCCGAGCTGCCGGCGGCCGAGGCCGTACGGTTCCTACGCTCGCTTCCGCGCGGCTCCGCACGCGGGGCCGCCCGTGGCGCACAGTGGGTGGTGCCCACGGGGCACGGACTGCGAGCGACGACCCGGCCGGTGCCGGGGGCGGTGTGCCTGCCCGGTCCCGAGCGGCTGATCGCGCTGCAGCGCGTGCTGCGCCATGCGACGGCCTTGCGGGTGTACGGCCCTCCGGTCGCCGGTGAGGCCGCTGCCGCAGGCGCGTGGGAGGTCGTCCTGCCGGGCATGCGGCTCACGCTCACTCTGTCACCGGACGCCGCGCGCGGGTTCTCCGGGGAGGGCGGGGTGCTGGACGCCCTCGCCACCGACGAGGCCGCCGAGGACGCGGAGTTGATCGCCGTCCTCCTCGCGTGGGAGCCGTGCATCGACGTCGGTGAGCTGGCCACCGCCTCGGGCCTGCCGGCCGAGCGGGTGCGCGCCGCACTGGTGCGGCTTGGCACGTCAGGGCGCGTGGGGTACGACACTGCGGAGGCGGCGTACTTCCACCGCGAACTGCCCTACGACGCCGGGCGCGTGGAGCGCCACAACCCGCGGCTGCGTGCGGCCCGCGCCCTGGTCGCTGCGGGGGCGGTCGCCCTGGACGGCGCGCTCGGCACGGTGACCGCCGACGACGGGCGTGTGCACCGGGTCCGCGACGAATCCGGGACGCTGAGCTGCTCCTGCCTGTGGTGGGCGAAGTACCGGGGCGGGCGCGGACCCTGCAAGCACGCGCTGGCGGTGCGGATGGTGCGGCGGGGAGCGCAGGTACGACACGAACAGGTTCTGGTCGACGGGGGCGATGCGCGATGAGCGGCGAAGCGCTGGTGCGGGCGGTACGGGCGGGGCAGACGGTGGAGGCAGCGGGTCTCCTGGACGGGATGACCGATGCCGAACGCCGGGCCTGTCTGCCCGCGTTGAAGGAGCTCCGCAAGGAGCTGCGCACCGCGCAGTGGAGCGAGTCGTCCCGCAAGGCCTGTCCCGCGCTGCATGCGGCGGGGGCCGCGTGTCACACGGGCGCCGCAGGCGCGGCGACCTGGATCGCAGCAGCCGACATGCGCTGGTCCCAAGCCTCCCCCGGGGTGTTCCTGCATGTACTCGGCGACCGCGACCCCGCATGGCTCGGCGACGTGGCGCACCGGCTCGCCGAGCGGCCGGCCGCATCCCGGATCCCGTATGCGCTGCTGGCCGGGCTTGTGCAACTGTCCGGCTGTGAGGTGCCCACCACCGATGCCTACGTGGAGGGCTGGTTCGAACACATCGGCGGTACGTGGCACCACGGGGGCACCGTGGTGGAGCGGCTTCGCAAGGAGCCGCACCTGGTGCGGATGATCGCCGCGCTCTTCGAGTCCCTGGACGTGACCGGCCGGGTCGCCTGGCTGTTCGGCGACGGGCCGGGCAGTTGGTACAACGCGCTCGCGCAGCTCGTGGGGGAAGGCACCCTCGACCGCAAGGTGCTGGTCGACGCCTGCGTGGCCCGACTGCTGCGCGGCGGCGCCCCCGCCGATCAGCGGGTGTTCCTGAAGCTGTTGACCTGCCTCGACCTGAGCCGGGACGAGGCACGGGAGCGCTGCGCCGACTGGATTGCGCTCGCTTCCCAGGCGACCTCGACGGTGGCGTGGCACGCCCAGTCGATCCTCGCCTCTCTGGCACTCGACAGCGAGTTGACGCCCCGACAGCTCGCCGAGATGTCGTCCGGCGTGCTCTTCCGCACCGAGAAGAAACTCGTACGGGCACAGCTCATCCTGTTGGGGAAGACGCTCAGGCACGATCCGTCCGCAGCGGCCGAACTGCTGCCGGCGGTGGCGCAGGCCTTCGGGCACGAGGACACCGAGGTGCAGGAGCGTGCGCTGAAGCTCGTGGAGCGACACGTGACGGGGCCGGACGTCTCCGAGGGCGTCCGTGAACAACTCGTCCAAGCGGCGGACGAGTTGAGCCCAGGGGTGCGGATTCACGCGGAGAAGCTGCTCGGCGCCGGGGCACTGAGGTCCGCGCCGGTGATCCACGAAGAGATACTGCCACCCGTGCCGGAGCGGGCTCGGCTCGCTCCGGCCCCGGTTTCGGCAGCCGAACTGGCAGAAGAAGTGAGTGGCCTGCTGGCCTCGAGCGGCGACGTGGCCTCGTTCGAACGCACCTTGGACGGTCTGGTCCGGCATGCGTACGAGGATCGCGACGGTCTCGTGGAGGCCCTGCGCCCGGTGGTGGCCCGACGCTGGTGGATCGGCGCCGACCCGCATTACCCCACCGTGGACGCATACTTCCGCGAGGCGCCGTACGGCGTGGAGGTCGTCCTCGCGACCCTGCTCGGCCATGTGCGTACCGACACACTTCACGCGGCGGTCCAGCAGGGGACGACGAGGGGCGGCTGCCGGCACGCCGCGCTGTCGCGCGCCTTCGACGCACGACTGTGGGAGGTGGCCCACCGGATCCTTGTCGAACCGCTGCCTTTCCTGCTGGCCACGCCCAGCTGGGACACGGGGCTGCTGGAGCCGGAGGAGCTGGTGACCCGCCTCATCGCGTACCGACGCCTCGATGCCCGGCCGGGGACGGCCGACTTCGCCCAGGCACTTCTGCGGGTGCGGCGGGACGACCGCGCGACGGCGGAGGCAGCGGCGGTGCGGGCTCGCACCCTCGGCACCCCCGAGGGGTACCGGCTGGCCCAGTGGCTCACCGCCGAGGGGCCGGACCTTCCCCTGAGCCGACGGCGGACCTCGGGCGTCCGCATCCTGCTGGAACTGGGCGAACTCGAAGAGTTGCAGGGACAGTTCCCGCCGGAATTCCGCGGGTTGGGGCGTCCGCTGTCCGTCTTCAAGGACCGCTGGTACTGCCCGCACTGGGCCGAGTCGGATCGGCAACACTGGTCGGCCGTCGTGCCCGGTCGGCGGGAGCTGGTGGCGGCACGCGTGCTGGGCGACCTGTCCTCGGTGGCCGTGGACGACAGCCGACGGGGAGCCGCCGTTCTGCCGCTCCTCGCCGAGGCCGACGGTGAAGCGGGCGAGGCCCTGCATCTGTGCCTGGCGTACGGGCTCGGGGCGCGGCATACGGAGGACCGGCTCTCCGCCGTGGACGCGTTGCTGGTGCTGGCCGCGCGGGGGCAGCTCGACGCGGGGCGGCTCGGCGGCGACCTCGGGCAGTTGGTGCGCCGGGGAGCCGTCAAGCCGCTGCGGCTGGCCGAGTCCATACGGACGGCGGCGGCCACGGGCGCGTACGCCACCGTCTGGTCGGTGCTCCGCGATGCGCTGCCGATCCTACTGGCCGATCTCGCGACGGACACGACGATCGGTAGGCCGGCGCGCGGGCTCGGAGACCTCCTGGCCGTCGCCGCCGAATGTGTGGAGCGGTCCGGGGCGCGCGGTGAGGTCGCGCATCTGGCGCAGGCGGCCGGCCGGCGCGGCTCGTCCAAGGTGGCGACTCAGGCCCGTCGACTGAGGACCGCCCTGACGCAGGGGGTCGCCGCCTGACCAGGGTCGTAAGCCCAGCCGTCCCACCCGAGCAAAAGACCCGTAAAAAGAACTGCAAAAGGTGCAGAACGACACTTAACCGATCAGTCACAAACCGTTCGTGATCACGCAACACCCTTCCTTCACAGTGGTTGCATGACTCCAGACATGTCTGATGTGACCCGTGCGAGGCACGGTCGACCCGTCCACCACTGGCGGCGGGACGTCGTCGAACTCGCCGCGCTGTTCACGGCCGTCGCGGTCGCCGACGCAGTCGCCAACATGATCGGGCACGGACCGGACGGTCCCGCCCTGCTGCTGATCTCGGCGATGATCCTCGTCGCCACGGCCGGGTTCCACATTTGGTGGGCACGACGCCACGGTCACGCGCCGCCGGCGGACGATACCGGTGCCCGGCCGATCGCCGACGTGCGACGGGCCGGGCCGTCCGAACAGCGGGAGCGCGCCGGAGAATCCGGCGCGACGCCGGAGTCCGTCGCCGGGGCGACCGTGCTCTGGCGGATGCGCACGACGGTGAAGGACGCGCCGGGCTCGCTGGCCGCGCTGTGCACGGCGCTGGCGCAGCCGCAGGTGGACATCCTGAGCCTGCAGACACACCCGCTCGCGGAGGGCACGGTGGACGAGTTCCTGCTGCGCGCTCCCTCGAAGCTCGCCGCGTCCGAGATCACTCGTGCGGTGTCGCGGGCGGGTGGCACCGGCATCTGGATCGAGCGGGCCGACGCCCACGACCTGGTGGACGCGCCGACGCGGGTGCTCGGCCTGGCCACCCGTACCGCCCTGGACGCGGCGGAACTACCGCTTGCGCTGCGGCAGTTGCTCGGCCGCTGCACCATCCGCTCGCTGCCCGCCAAGTCCCCGGGTTCCGGGCGGGCGGAGGAGGGGGCTCCCGTGGAGGGGGCGCTCGAGGACACGGTGATGCGGCTGCGGGCACCGGAGGGTGGGGTGATCACGGTGGAGCGGCCGTATCTGCCGTTCACGCCGACCGAGTTCGCGCGGGCACGGGCGCTGGTGGAGCTGGATGCGCGGCTCGGTCCGCGGATCCCGCGCAGTCAGGACATGTTGACGCTGCCCCAGGGCAACGCCATCACCGTGCGACGCGCCGACGTCTGCGACGTCGAGGCCGCCAAGGCGATGCACGAGCGCTGCTCGTCCCGCACGCTGAACATGCGCTACCACGGCCCGGTCGGCGACGCGGACCGCTATCTCAACCATCTGCTCAGCCCCCGCTTCGGACGCACCCTCGCCGTGCAGACGGCATCCGGGCGGATCGTCGGGCTCGGCCACCTTCTGTGGGACGGTGACGAGACGGAGATCGCGCTCCTCGTCGAGGACGACTGGCAGCGGCGCGGTGTCGGCAGCGAACTGCTCGGCCGCCTCGTGACGATGGCCGTCGAGGCCGGTTGCGAGAGCGTGTACGTCGTCACTCAGGCCTCCAACACCGGCATGGTCGCCGCCATGCGCGGCCTCGGTCTCCCCCTCGACTACCAGATCGAGGAGGGCACCCTGGTCATCACCGCCCGCCTGGACGCGACGCCGGTGGCTTCGCGACTGCCGTACGACGAGGGGCAGCGGGGAGAACACACGGTGCGGGACTAGGTCCTGCCCATCGGAGCACGCCGACTTCGGGTCCTGGCGGTTCACCACTGCCGGTGAGCGGGGCTAGGTGCGTACAGCTGCAAGGCGAAGTAGGGAGTCGACGCGATGGGGGTCCCCCCGCGCGAGCGAAGCCGAGCGTGGGGGAGTCGGCGACTGACGACACCACCGCAGATGTACGTGCCAAACCCCGCGGCCCAGGCGGGATCCGAACGACAGGACCCAGGCCGGGGGGCGGTCCGAAACCGGGCGGCGCACCTCCGGGTGACCGGCGTGGCCGGTGGCTGTTCGTAGCTGGTGGCCTGCACCACCCGCCGCACGGGGGCACGGCCCCGGCCGGCGTTGCGTGCGGCGGGAGGCGCAGGACCAGTCCCGGACGATGTGGCGACGAGCCCCCGGCCACCGCTCAGCCCAAGAGTCCCCCTGCTCCCCTCCCCCCTTCCATCAAGCCCCCAGCGCCGCCTCCAGATCCGCCCAAAGGTCCTCCACATCCTCCAGCCCCGCGGACAGCCGGAGCAGGTGGTCGCTGACGCCCGCGTCGTGCCGGTCCTGGGTAGGGACGATGCGGTGGCTGATGGAGGCGGGGTGCTGAATGAGGGTGTCCACGCTGCCGAGGCTGACGGCGGGGGTGATCAGGCGGACTCCTGCGATGACGTCGTGTGGGTCGCCGTGCACCTCGAAGGCGATCATGGCGCCGCCGATCCGCGGATAGTGGACGCGGGCGACGCGCGGGTCGGCGGCGAGGCGGCGGGCGAGTTCGGCGGCGTTCGAGGAGGCGGCCCGGACTCGAACGGGCAGGGTCGACAGGCCGCGCAGCAGCAGATAGCCGGCCAGCGGATGCAGGACACCTCCGGTCGCGAAGCGGACTTGGCGCAGCCGGCGGGCGAACTCCTCGTCGCAGGCCACCACTCCGGCCATCACGTCGCCATGTCCGCCCAGGTACTTGGTCGCGCTGTGCAGGATGAGGCGGGCGCCGTGTTCGGCGGGGCGCTGCAGGACGGGCGTGGCGAAGGTGTTGTCGGCGAGGAGGGGGACGGAACCACAGGAGTGCGCGACGGCACGCAGGTCGAGTTCGGCGAGCGTGGGGTTGGCCGGGGACTCGACCATCACCAGGCCGGTGTCGGGGCGGAGGGCGTCCGCGATGCCCGCCGGGTCGACCCAGGTCACCTCGGTGCCCAGCAACCCGGCCGTGAGCAGGTGGTCGCTGCAGCCGTACAGGGGGCGTACGGCGACGACATGGCGCAGGCCCATCGCGTTCCGTACGAGCAGTACGGCGCTCAGAGCGGCCATGCCGCTCGCGAAGGCGACCGCACTCTCGGTGCCTTCGAGACGTGCGAGCGCGGTCTCGAAGCGAGCGACGGTCGGGTTGCCGAGCCGGGCGTAGACGGGCGGCCCCTCCGGTTCGGCGCCGTCGGCCGCGAACGCGTCGATCCGGGCTGCCTCAGCACGGCTGTCGTACGAGGGGTATGTGGTGGACAGGTCGATCGGTGCCGCGTGCAGACCCTGCGCGGCGAGATCCTCCCGCCCGGCGTGTACGGCCTCGGTGGCGAGCGCCCGAGCCGGGGGCTCGACAAGGACCTGGCCGGTTCCGCTCAGGTCGGGCTGAGCGTCGTATGCGTCGTACACCACGGATTCCATGCCCGAAAGACTGAACACCGACCGGGGTCCGTGCGCCGAATCCCGTGTTACGTTCGCGCCATGGCCGATTCTGTCGTACTCGATCCGGTGGATCTGCATCTGCTGCGGCTGTTGCAGAACGACGCCCGGACGACGTACCGCGATCTCGCGGCCCAGGTCGGTGTCGCGCCTTCGACCTGCCTGGACCGTGTGACGAGGCTGCGCCGGGCAGGGGTGATTCTCGGCCATCAGCTGCGGCTGGACCCGGCGAAGCTGGGGCGGGGACTGGAGGCGTTGCTGTCCGTGCAGGTCAGGCCGCATCGACGGGAGTTGGTGGGACCGTTCGTGGACCGGATAAGGGCGCTGCCGGAGTCCCGTACCGTCTTCCATCTCACCGGCCCCGACGACTACCTCGTACATGTCGCCGTCGCGGACATGGCGGACCTGCAGCGACTCGTGATCGACGAGTTCACCTCGCAACGCGAAGTGGCACGGGTCGAGACGCGGTTGATCTTCCAGCAGTGGGACTGCGGCCCGCTGCTGCCGCCCCAACGGGATCCCCACCCGGCCAGGCCGCCCGCGGACGAGCTCACGGCGAAATCAGGTTGATACCGGCTCGAGGGCCGGCTTATCGGGCTGACGCCGACCACATCCTCGTACGAGGATGTCCGCATGTCAGAGACGAAGAACCCGCTGCCCCGAGAGGTCGCCGACGCCTATGTCGACGATCTCATCGCCCTCGACCCGGTTCTCGGTACGTACCTCGGTGTGAAGGAGAGTTACAGCAGGCTCCCCGACACCTCGCCCGCCGGCCAGGAGGCCGTCGCCGATCTGGCGCGGGCGACCCTCGCGCGGCTCGACGAGGCGGAGCGGCAGCCCGGCGCGGACCGTGACATAGAGCGCCGCTGCGCCCGGCTGCTGCGCGAGCGCCTCACCGCCGAACTCGCCGTCCACGAGGCAGGCGAGGGCCTGCGGTCGGTCGGCAACCTGCACACGGCGGCGCACGGGGTGCGGCAGGTCTTCACCCTCACGCCGACCGAGACGGACGAGGACTGGGCCGCGATCGCCGAGCGGCTGCGCGCGGTGCCGACCGCGCTGGAGGGCTACCGTGCGTCCCTCGCCCTCGGCCTGGACCGCAAGCTGTACGCGGGCCCCCGCCCGACCGCCACCTTCATCGACCAGCTCACCGAGTGGTCGGACACCGAGGGGCAGGGCCTCGGCTGGTTCGAGGACTTCGTGTCCGCGGGCCCCGAGGCGCTGCGCGACGAGCTGGGCACGGCCGCCCGCGCCGCGACCGAGGCGCTGGTAGCCCTGCGGGACTGGATGCGCGACGTGTACGCGCCCACGATCGAGGGCGCGCCCGACACGGTGGGCCGCGAGCGGTACGCGCGGCTGGCGCGCTACTTCAACGGTACGGATCTGGACCTCGACGAGGCGTACGCGTACGGCTGGGCCGAGTACCACCGGCTGCTCGCCGAGATGAGGGCCGAAGCCGAGAAGATTCTGCCCGGCGCCGAGACGCCGTGGGTGGCGCTCGCGCACCTCGACGAGCACGGCAAGCACATCGAGGGAGTCGACGAGGTTCAGGCCTGGCTTCAGGGACTGATGGACGAGGCGATCGAGGCCCTGGACGGCACGCACTTCGAACTCGCCGAACCGGTACGGAAGGTGGAGTCCCGCATCGCGCCGCCCGGCGGTGCGGCCGCCCCGTACTACACCGCGCCGTCGGCGGACTTCTCGCGGCCCGGGCGTACGTGGCTGCCCACGATGGGGCAGACCCGCTTCCCGGTCTACGACCTCGTCTCGACCTGGTACCACGAGGGCGTGCCCGGGCATCACCTGCAGCTCGCGCAATGGGTGTACATCGTCGAGGACCTGTCCCGCTACCAGGCCACCGTCGGCCGGGTCAGCGCCAACTGCGAGGGCTGGGCTCTCTACGCGGAGCGCCTGATGGACGAGCTGGGTTTCCTGACGGACGCCGAGCAGCGGCTCGGTTACCTCGACGCCCAGATGATGCGCGCCGCCCGGGTCATCGTCGACATCGGCATGCACCTGGAACTGGAGATTCCGGCCGACTCGCCCTTCCACCCGGGCGAGCGGTGGACCCCTGAGCTGGCGCAGGAGTTCTTCGGCGCGCACAGCAGTCGTCCGGCGGACTTCGTGGAGAGCGAGCTGACGCGCTACCTCACCATCCCCGGTCAGGCCATCGGCTACAAGCTCGGCGAGCGTGCCTGGCTGCTGGGCCGCGAGAACGCGAAGCAGCGCCACGGCGACGCCTTCGACGCGAAGGCCTGGCACATGGCGGCCCTCTCCCAGGGCTCCCTGGGCCTGGACGACCTGGTGGACGAGCTGTCCCAGCTCTGATGCTCACGCGCGACGGCCGGTCTCAGCCCCACGGCTCGAGCCCGGCCACCGCGGAGCTGCGTCCTCACACCCGGGAGCCACCGTGATCGGCCGGCGTCAGCGGCGGAATCCACCCTCCGAGTCGATGACCTCCCCGGTGATCCATGCCGCCTCGTCCGTGGCGAGCCATGCGATGAGGCGCGCGGGATCGTCGGGCTGCCCCCAGCGTCCGGCGGGAAACATCGCCGCGACTGCCGAGTGGGCGTCGCCGGTCAGGTAACCGGTGTCCACCGGACCGGGGTTGACGGTGTTCACGGTGATCGCGTGCTCGGCGAGGGTGGTCGCCAGCGAGCGGGTGATCGACGCCAGGGCACCCTTCTGCAGGGCGTAGGCGATCTCGCCGGGCATGCCGCCGGCGATGTCCTGGCCGGAGGTCATCATGACGACGCGGCCCCCCGGCTCGCCCGGCGGCAGTGCGGCCCGCAGTCGGGCATAGGCCTGGACGAGGAGGAGCACCGAGCGGGTATCGACCGCCCAGTGGGCGTCGAGCATCGCGGCGTCAAGGGTGTCGAGGGTGCCGTCCGACCCGCTCAGCGCGTGGTTGGCGACGAGGATGTCGACACCTCCGCCGAGCGCGTCCGCGGCCGTCCGGATCAGCCGGGCCGGCTCCGTCGGGTCGGAGAGATCGCCCGGCCCCTCGGCGACCCGGGCCGCGGGGTCGCCGAGCGCCTCACGCACCCCGGCGGCCACCTCCTCGGGGCGGTCGGCGCCCCACGGCATCGCGGCATCGTGCGGCACATGGTGGTGCAGATACACGCTCGCCCCGTACGCGGCGAGCCGCCGGGCCACGGCGTAGCCGATCCCTCCGCGTCGGCCCGCCCCGGTGACAAGGGCGGTCCGGCCGCGCAGCGGGAGCACGTCTCGACGGAGTTCTTCGGGTGCGGGGTGCGGGAGTTGGGGCATGACGGACCATGATGGGCGGTGTGCGGGTGCGGTGCACGTGAATTCCCCCGCACCACGCGCTCCTCAGGGATTCAGCCGACGCAGTTGTACGAGCCCCACCCAGGTCTCGGGTCCCGGCTCCACGTACGCCGCGCGCACCGCGTACCGCCCCGGCTGCAGCGCGACCCTCAGGTGGTCCGTGCGCACCGAAGCGGTTCCCGGCCAGGCCGCGTCGAAGAGGACCACGGGACCGGGCACGTTCCACTGCACCTCCGGCTCCCACTCCGCAGCCGCCAGAGCCGCGGGGACTCCGGAGAGGAGTTCGTCCTCCGACTCGGCGGCGCACCACCGGACGAAGGTGCCGTGCTCGGGCAGGTAGGACGTCGAGGCGGGCTCGTCCCCGAGGACCAGGGCCCTGGTGTCGCCGACGGGCACGAGGCCGATGAATCCGTCGATGTCACATGCCCGGTCGTAGTCGGAGGACATGTCGTCACCGTCGGCCCCCGACCAGAACGGCAGCACGACCTCCGGGATCGCTATGAGCGGTCCGCCGCCCGACTCCACCCACTCGACGGCACCTGGGTCCGCGTATCTGGCCATGCGCAGAAGCTACACGGCGGGGATGCGCGGGAAATTCGGTGTCCCCTCCCCTGTCCGATACGCGACCCTCGACCCCCATGAGCATCCGAACCCTCTTCCTCTCCCCGCGCGTCACCGCCACCGGACAGGCGCTGGCCCACGCCGCGCGGCGACGTGGCATGCATGTCGAGACGCTGCGCGACTGGCGGGTGCCGGACGAGTGGCGGGGAACGCCCGGAGCAACGCTGTACGCCGGGCCGCTGTTCGCGGACGCCGTCGCCGGGGAGCCGGGACTCGGACTCGGACTGCTGGAGGCGCCGCCGGACTGGCTGGGCCGGCTGCCGTACGAACTCACGGGCAGGGACATCGAGTTCAGCACCGTGGCCGAGGCCCGACAGCTGCGACGTCCGGCGTTCGTGAAGCCGCCCAACGACAAGAGCTTCCCGGCGCGGGTCTATCCGGACGGCAGTCGGCTGCCCGGGCCGGACGCGGTGGACGACGACACCCCGGTCCTCGTGAGCGACATCATGGCGTTCGCCGTGGAGTACCGGCTCTTCCTCCTGGACGGCGAAGTCCGCACCGGAAGCCGGTACTTCGCGCGGGGCGAGCTGGACGTCGCACCGCTCGACGAAGACCCCCGCAAGGACGAGGTGCTCGCCTTCGCCGCCGGCCTCGCCGAGGCGGGGCTGCCGAGTGCCGTCGTCGTGGACGTCGGTCTGCCGGCCGGCGACACCTCACGCTGGGCCGTCGTCGAGGCCAACGCCGCCTGGGCCAGCGGGCATTACGCCTGCGATCCCGACGCCGCCCTCGACGTGGTGCTGCGCGCGGCCCGCCCGGTGACCGAGTGCACGGCGGCGGACCTCCGCTTCCTGCGCCCGCTGCCCGAGGTCGTACGGGACTGAGCCGGGCGCTCGGGGTGGCAGGGCGCTCATGCCCGGGGCCTTGCGGGACGGGGCCCGATGCCCGGGCCGTACGGGACTCGGCCTGAGGTCCGGAGCCGTACGGGACTCGGCCTGAGGTCCGGAGCCGTACGGGACTCGGCGTGAGGATTGAGACGGGTCAGCAGCCGCAGTCCTGCGCGTCGGCCGGCGCCGTCAGTGGGTCCGCGGCACGCCGCTCGCGTCCCTCCCAGGTCTCGAACTCGAAGCCCTCGCGCGCCCAGTACTCGAAGCCGCCGAGCATCTCCTTGACCTGGAAGCCGAGTTCGGCGAGGGCGAGGGCGGCACGGGTCGCGCCGTTGCAGCCTGGGCCCCAGCAGTACGTGACGACGGGCACCGACTTGTCGAGGAGTTGCTCGGCCTGCTCGGGGATGAGCGCGGTGGGCAGGTGGATCGCGCCGGGGACGTGTCCCTGGTCCCACGACTCGGTGGAGCGGGAGTCGAGGACGACGAAGCCGGGGTCGGCGTCGGTGGCGAGGGCGGCGGCGACGTCGGACACGTCGGCGTGGAAGGCGAGGCTGGCGCCGAAGTAGGCGGCGGCCGCTGCCGGGGACGCCGGCGCGACGCGCAGCACGGGGTTCGTCACCGTCACGGAGCTGGTCACGGGGCTGGCTCCGTGGCTGGTCACGGGGCTGGTCGCAGGGGTGTCAGCGGTCACGCTCATGGTCAGGCCTTCCCTCCCGGGTCCCACGGGTCTGGTGCCGTTTCCGGCCCCCCGGTGCTTCTTCCGCACCGGCCACGTGGGACTTCCTGGCCAAGAATCTACGGCCAGTGATCCACTTCCTGAAGTGGCGATCCACGGCCTCCCTCTTGATCGGCCGGGGATTTCCCTGCTATCCATCGCACATGACCGCGTATTCCCCGGACGCCACCGACTGGCGCATCCTCGATGTCCTCCAGCGCGAGGGCCGGTCCAGTTTCGCCGAGCTGGCCCGGGCCGTCTCCATGTCCGCGAGCGCGGTCACCGAGCGGGTGCGGCGCCTGGAGGAGGCGGGCGTCATCCAGGGGTACGCGGCCGTCGTCGACCCGGAGAGCCTGGGCCTGCCCATCCTCGCGTTCGTCCGCCTCAGATACCCGAACGGCAACTACAAGCCGTTCCACGACCTCGTCGAGGCGACGCCCGAGATCCTGGAGGCGCACCACGTCACCGGCGACGACTGCTTCGTCATCAAGGTCGCGGCGCGCTCGATGAGCCACCTGGAGGAGGTGTCGGGCAGGATCGGCGCCCTGGGTTCGGTGACGACGAGCGTCGTCTACTCCTCACCACTGCCGCGGCGACCGCTGGGCCACTGAGCCGGGGCTTGCCGGCCGAGTCCTGTCAGTCAGGCCCCACCTGTCAGGCCCCCTCAGTCGGGCCCTGCCAATCGGGCCCTGCCGGCCGGGCCGCCTGTCAGTCGTCGATGCCCCGCTGGCGTACGACCGACCCCGTTCTGCCCTTCACCACCTCCAGCTGGGCGTGGATGCGCCGGCGCAGATCCGCGACATGGCTGACGATGCCGACGCTGCGGTCACGCTCCCGCAGCGAGTCGAGGACGTCGAGAACCTCGTCGAGGGTCTGGTCGTCGAGGCTGCCGAAACCCTCGTCGATGAAGAGCGTGTCGAGCCGCACTCCCCCGGCCTCGTCCGTGACGACGTCCGCGAGGCCGAGGGCCAGCGCGAGGGAGGCGAAGAACGTCTCGCCCCCGGAGAGTGTCGCCGTGTCGCGCTCCCGGCCGGTCCAGGCGTCGACGACATGCAGCCCGAGCCCACTGCGGCCACGGCCCGCACGGTCGTCGGAGTGCACGAGCGTGTAGCGCCCGGAGGACATCCGCTGCAGCCGCACGGTGGCGGCGGCGGCGACCTGCTCCAGGCGCGCGGCGAGGACGTACGACTCCAGGCGCATCTTGCGCTCGTTGTCCGCCGATGTGCCCGCCGCCAGACCGGCCAGGCGGGCCACCCGGTCGTACTCCTCGCGCAGCGGCGCCAGGCGGCGGACTCCTCTGTGCGCCCGGGCGGACAGTCCGTCGAGCTCCGCGCAGCGCCGCGCGGCCGCGTCCTGCGCTGAGGCGGCGTCCCGCAGGCGCCGGGCTGCGGACTCCGCGGCCTGCTCCGCGGCCCACAGGTCGGCGGGCGGCCGCTGCGCCGCGGCCGCCGTGTCGGCCTCGGCGAGGACGGCGCGCACTGCGGCCTCCTCCGACTGCCAGGCGTCCAGCCGCCGTTGAAGCTCCCGGTGGGCCGCGTCGTCGAGCAGCGCATCGGCCGCCGCCTGCGGCGTGTCGAATCCGGCGCGGAAGGCCGCGTCGGCGAGTCGCGCGTCGGCGTCCTTCAGGCGCTGCGCGGTGTCCTCGGCGCCGCGGACGGCGTCCGCGGCCTCGGTGAGCAGGGCGACCTGCCGCTCCAGCTGCGTGGCCCGCGTGGATACGCTTGCGGCGGCGCCGCGCGCCTGCGCCAGCTCACCTTCCAGACCGGCCCTCTCGCGGTCCAGGGCATCCCTGAGAGAGGCGCGTGACGCGACGCGGCGGGCGGCCGCCTGGTGGGCGGACAGCCGCCGTTCATGCTCTCGTTCGGCCTGCTCCCGGGTCTCACGCGCGGCGTGCAGCCCGGAGGCGGCCGCGCGGGCCTCGGCGTACTGCCGCTCCAACTCCTCGCTCAGTTCGACGAGTTGTGCCGTGGGCGCGTCGCCCGCCTCGGCGCTCGCCGCAGCCAGCGCCTCGCGCACCACACCGAGCCGCCGCTCGTCCTCGGCGACCTCCTCGTCGGCGCGCTGATACAGGGCGAGGGCGCGCTCCTCCGCCTCCCGGTCGACATGCCCCGCGATCTTCCGTGCGGGCGCGGGGTGTTCGGTGGCACCGCATACGGCGCACGGCTCGCCGTCGAGCAGAGCGGCGGCGAGTTCCGCGGCGATGCCGTTCAGGCGCTGTTCCTTCAGGTCCAGCCAGTGGGCGCGCGCCTGCGTGGCGCGTTCGCGCGAGGCGAGGGCCCGTGCGGCCGCGTCGTCCGTGTCCTGGGCGAACTGGTCGCGCTGCCGGGCCGCGTTGAGCCGCTTCAGCGCCGGTTCGCGCTGGACGGCGAGCTGCTCGGCGAACGTCGCGGCTTCCTGCGCGGACTCGATCCGCGCCTCGATACCCGCGCGGGTCGCCTCCCACGTGGCCAGCCAACTGTCGGCCTCCTGGAGCGCATCCTCGTCCGCGCGCTCCTGCCGGTCCAAGTCGGCGCGCTCCTCGACGAGTTCGGCCACTCTTCGCTCGGCCCGGCGTGCCGACTCCAGGCCGCCCAGTTCCTCGGCCGCCTTGCGCGCCGCCGCCGCGAGTCCGGGCGCACCGGCCTCGGCGAAGGTCTCCGGCAGCGCGGCACACGCGTGTGCCTCCTCGGCCGCCGCGCGTCGGTGCTCGGCCTCGGCGACCTCGCGCAGGTCGAGGGCGGGGGCCACCGCCTCGGCCTTGCGGGCGCGTTCCATCCGCGCCTGGGCCTCCCGATGGGCGTCGGCCCGCTCCTCCAGGCTCGCGGCACTCTCCCGCGCCTGAGCGAACCGGCGCTGCAGGCGGGCCACTTCGCGCACGTCGTCGAGCACACGGGCCGCCGCGGCCTGCGCGGATTCGGCGGCCGTACGGGTGCAGTGGGCGATCGTAAGCCGTTCACGGGCGGTGCTGCGGGCCACGGCCGCCCAGGCCAGGATCGCGCCGGCGAGCCCGGGATCGCCGGGCGCCAGGTCGGGCAGCGGAATCTCGACGGTGTTCCCGGCCTCCTGCTGCATCCGGTGCGCGTCGGCCAGCAACGCGGCGTCTCCGGCGCGTACTTCGGCCTCGGCCGCCCTCCGCCGCTCGGCGAGGCGCTTCTCGACCTCGGCGAAGCGGTGGGTGTCGAAGAGACGGCCGAGCAGCTTCCCGCGGGCCTCGGCGTCGGCCCGCAGGAAGCGCGCGAAGTCGCCCTGGGGCAACAGCACGACCTGGCAGAACTGCTCGCGACTCATGCCGAGCAGCTGGGTGACCTCCTCGCCGATCTCCTGGTGGGAGCGGCTGAGGTCCTTCCAGGAGGCCGCCGTCGCGTCGTACTCTCGCAGCCGGCTCTGCGCCTTTTCGGTCGTCGTGCCGACGCCACGCTTCTTGGGGCGCTCCCAGGGCGGCTGTCGGGTGATCTCCAACCTGCGTCCGGCGACGGTGAGTTCCAGGCGGATCTCGGTGCGGGTGGCGGGTGCCGCGTGGTCGCTGCGCAGGCCAAGACCCTGGCCGCTCTGGCGGGCGCCGGGCACCGCTCCGTACAGCGCGTAGCAGACGGCGTCCAGGACCGAGGTCTTGCCCGCGCCCGTCGGCCCGTGCAACAGGAACAGACCGGCGGCGGACAGCTCGTCGAAGTCGACCTTCTGGGCGCCGCCGAAGGGCCCGAAGGCGGTGATGTCCATGCGGTGCAGCCTCATCGGTCCCCCTCGAAATCCAGCGGGCGTCGGGCCCTCCCGGAGGCCCCAAGGCATCGGGCCGTCCTGGAGTCCACGAGCCATCGGGCCGTCTTGGAATCCCCAAGGACTCGCGCCCTGCTGGAGTCCAGTGCGCGTGATGTCACCGGGCTCCCTCCGTGTTCCGCAGCCGTCGCTTCACCGGGCGACCTCCCGTACGGCCTCGTCCGCGCGGACGGCGTCGAACGCGTCCCGCAGCACGGCCTGTTCGTCCGCGTCGGGACCCGCCCCGCGCACATGGCCCACGAAGTCCTCCGCGATCTGTTGCTCGCTGCGGCCCGCCAGACGCCGGGCGTAGGAGATGTCCGGGTCCTCGGGAGCCCGCTCCGGGTCGAAGACCAGACTGAGCGTGTGCGCGAAGCGCTCCGTCAGCCGCGCCATGGGGTCGGCCGGGCGCACCGGGTCGGTGAGGGTCGCCTCGATCCACGCCTCCTCGTGGCGCTCCAGCGCCGGGTCGGCGAGAAGGTCGTCCAGGTGGCCGCGGATGCGGGCGAGCGCTCGGGGGACGGGGCAGTCGATCCGCTCCGCGCTCAGGGAGCCTTCGGGGCCCAGGTCCACGAGCCACATGCTCTTGCGGTGGTCGGTCTCCGAGAACGAGTACGGCAGCGGGGAGCCGGAGTAGCGCACGCGCTCGGTGATGGTCTGGCTGCCGTGCAGATGCCCGAGCGCGGTGTAGTCGACGCCGTCGAAGACCCCGGCGGGTACGGAGGCGACCCCGCCGACGGTGATGTCCCGCTCACTGTCGCTGACCTCGCCGCCCGTGACGAAGGCGTGGGCGAGTACGACGGAACGGGTGCCCGGCGCGCGCGTGGCGAGGTCGGCGCGGACCCGGTCCATGGCGGCGGCGAGCACGGCCTCGTGCCCGGCCTTCTCGACCCCGAACTCGTCCTTCACCAGGGCCGGTTCGAGATAGGGCAGCCCGTAGAAGGCCACATCGCCGTGGGCGTCGGAGAGCACCACGGGTGTACCGCAGGCCGAGGCCTCGGTGCGCAGGTGGATACCGGCGCGCCCGATGAGGCCCGCGCCGACACCGAGCCGGCGCGCCGAGTCGTGGTTCCCGGAGATCATCACCGTGGGCACGCCGACGTCGGCCAGTCGGTGCAGGGCGTCGTCGAAGAGCTCGACGGCGGCGAGCGGCGGCACCGCCCGGTCGTACACGTCCCCCGACACGACCACGGCGTCGACGTCGCGCTCACGCGCGGTCGTGACGAGGTGGCCGATGAACTCGGCCTGGGCGCCGAGCATGTTCACCCGGTGGAACGCCCGGCCAAGATGCCAGTCGGAAGTGTGCAGAAGCCTCATGATCCCCGAGACTAACGGGCGGGTCGGACATCACGGGCGGCTACTCCCGTATCGGCCCGTGCCGGCCCGCCTATGCGTCCCCGTATGCCTCTCCGCCCAGTTCGAACCCGGCCGTCCCGGCGGTGACGTCGGCCAGCCACGCCCGGAAGGCCTCCACGTCGGAGTCCGGCAGCCCGATCTCGATGGTGACCGCCTCGCCGTAACGCACATCACGCACCTCGCGCCCGGTGGAGCGCAGGTCGTTCTGCACCTTGCCGGCCCGCTGGTGGTCCACCGTCACCGTGGCCAGACGAAAGCGTTTGCGCGTGAGGGTGCCGAGGGTGTCGAGCGCCTCGCCCACCGAGCCGCCGTACGCCCTGATCAGTCCACCCGCGCCCAGCTTGACCCCGCCGTAGTAGCGGGTGACGACGGCGACCACGTACCGCATGTCGCGGCGCAGCAGCATCTGGAGCATGGGGACGCCCGCGGTGCCGCCCGGTTCGCCGTCGTCGCTCGCCTTCTGCACGGCGGCGTCCGCGCCGATGACGTACGCGTAGCAGTTGTGCGTGGCGTCCGCGTGCTCCTTGCGGACGCCGGCGATGAACTGCTGCGCCTCCTGCTCGGTGGCGGCCGGGGCGAGGGCGCACAGGAAGCGGGAGCGGTTGACCTCGGTCTCGTGCACGCCGGCGCGGGCCACGGTGCGGTACTCGTCCTGCATCAGGCCAGCGTATGCGCTGCACACGCGCGTGGCGGACGGCGGATCCTCGCCCGGCCGCCCCCGGCAGCGGCGCGGACGACGATGTGGTGGATACTCGCTCGTCGTTGTCCAAGGCCCCCGGCCAGACCCTCGGCCCCACGGGGCCCGACCGATCGCAGGGAGATCGCAGCATGACCGGCACCCAGGTGGAGAGTAAGGACGCCGCCGAACCCGACGAACCGGGGCCCTCCGCTGCCACGCCCCGCTGGCGGGCATGGCTCCTGGAGGGCCTGAGCGAACAGTCGGCACGGCATCCGGGCCCGCACGCCACCCCGGACGCCGAGCACCACGGCCACAAGTGGTGGCGGGTCATGTGCCTCACCGGGGTGGACTACTTCTCCACGCTCGGCTACCAGCCCGGTATCGCCGCACTCGCGGCCGGACTGCTCTCCCCGCTGGCGACGCTCGTGCTGATCGCGCTGACCCTGCTCGGCGCGCTGCCGGTCTACCGCCGGGTCGCGCGCGAGAGCCCGCACGGCGAGGGCTCGATCGCGATGCTGGAGCGGCTGCTGCCCTGGTGGGCGGGGAAGATCTTCGTTCTCGTGCTGCTCGGGTTCGCCGCCACCGACTTCATGATCACCATCACGCTGTCGGGCGCGGATGCCGCCGCGCACGTCGTGGAGAATCCTTTCGCTCCGCATTGGATGCACCACGCGAACGTCTGGATCACCCTCGTCCTGGTCGCCGCCCTGGGTGCGGTCTTCCTGAAGGGCTTCAAGGAGGCCATCGGCATCGCCGTGGCGCTCGTGGCGACGTATCTCACACTCAATGTCGTCGTTCTGGCCGTCGCCACCTGGGAGGTGCTGAGCCACCCGGTCAGGATCGGTAACTGGACCGACGCGATGACGGCCGAGCACTCCTCGCCGCTCGCCATGATCGCCGTGGCGCTCCTCGTCTTCCCCAAGCTGGCACTCGGCATGTCCGGCTTCGAGACGGGTGTCGCGGTGATGCCCCAGGTCACGGGCGACCCGACGGACACCTACGCGAAGCCGGCGGGCCGGATTCGTGACACCCGCAAGCTGCTCACCACGGCCGCCGTGATCATGAGCGGCTTCCTCCTTCTGTCCAGCCTGGCGACGACGATCCTGATCCCTCAGGACGAGTTCAAGAGCGGCGGCTCGGCGAACGGGCGCGCCCTCGCGTATCTCGCGCACGAGCATCTGGGCGAGGCCTTCGGCACGGTCTACGACCTCTCGACCATCGCGATCCTCTGGTTCGCGGGCGCCTCCGCGCTCGCCGGGCTCCTCAACCTCGTGCCCCGCTATCTGCCGCGCTACGGCATGGCACCGGAGTGGACCCGTGCGGTGCGCCCGCTGGTCCTGGTCTTCATGGCGGCCGCGGTCTTCATCACGCTGTGGTTCAACGCGAACGTCGACGACCAGAGCGGCGCCTACGCGACCGGTGTGCTGGTCCTGATGCTCTCCGCGTCCTTCGCCTCGACGGTCGCCGTGCACAAGCGGGGCCGCCAGGCCGCCGCGACCGGATTCGGCGCGATCACCGCGGTCTTCGGATACACCCTGGTCACCAATGTGATCGAGCGTCCGGACGGCATCAAGATCGCACTGATCTTCATCCTCGCGATCCTGGTCACCTCGTTCGCGTCCCGGGTGCGCCGCGCCTTCGAGCTGCGCGCCGCCGACGTCACCTTCGACGAGGCGGCGGCACGGTTCATCGACGAAGCCGCCGCGAGTGGCCCCCTGCAGCTCATCGCGAACGAGCCGCAGGAGCACAGCACCCGGGAGTACCGCGCCAAGGAGTACAGCCAGCGCGAGCACACCCACATCCCCGACGGCCGCCCGGTGCTGTTCCTGGAGGTCTTCGTCACGGACTCCTCCGACTTCACGGCCGACCTGGCGGTGCACGGCGACGAGAAGCACGGCGTACGGAGGCTGCGCGTGGAGGGCGCGACCGTGCCCAACACGATCGCCGCCGTCCTCATGCAGCTGCGCGAGCGCACCGGCCAGGTCCCGAACGCCTACTTCAACTGGACCGAGGGCAATCCGCTGAGCCACCTCGTGCGCTTCCTCGTCTTCGGTGAGGGCGAGGTCGCCCCGGTCACCCGGGAGGTGCTCCGCCGCGCCGAGCCCGACCCGGAGCGCAGGCCCCGGGTCCACGTCGGCTGAGCCTCAGGGGCGCTTCTTGCCCCTCGGCACGAGCATCTCCGTCAACAGGGCCGTGCCGGGGGCGAGTTCCCGCCAGCTGCTGCCGTGCCAGGCGAGGACCGCGACGGCCGAGGTCGGGAACTTCTGGCGTACCTGTGCCAGCGCGTCGTCGAGCCCGTCCCCCGCCAGTTCGAGGACCAGCTCCTCGAGGCCGGGGTTGTGCCCGATGAGCAGCAACGTCCTTACTTGGTCCGGGACTTCGTGCAGGACCTCCAGCAACTCCGGTACGTCCGCGCCGTACAGCCGCGCGTCCAGCCGTACGGTCGGCGGGGTGCCCCACTGCTCCGCGGCCAGCTCCCAGGTCTGGCGGGCGCGTACCGCGGTGGAGCACAGCGCGAGGTCCGGCAGGCAGTCGGCGTCGGCGAGGGCACGTCCGGCCGCCGGGGCGTCGCGTCGGCCCCGCGGTGCGAGGGGCCGCTCGTGGTCCGGCACGGCCGCGGGCCAGGCGGACTTGGCGTGCCGCAGGGCGACGAGTCTGCGCAGCGGGCCGGCTCCGGCGCGCGCCGTCACAGCGACGCCCCGATCTCCCGAGTGAGTTCTAGCCCGAGGAGACGGTCCGCGTAGGCGTAGGTCTCGAAGCGCGCCCCGTCCGGCACGTCGGACGTCTCCACCCAGCGCAGGACGCGGAGGACGCCGGGTACGTCCAGGTCGTCCTCCCAGGCTGCGCGCAGCCGTTGGCGTACGTCCTCGGGGACGGGCCGGGACGGCCGGGTCGCCCAGCCGGCGACCGCCCCGCGCCAACGCGCGAGCGTGTCGTCGGCGTCCGCCAGGGTTGCCGCGTCGAGCCCCACAGGCTCGTCCCTGCGGTGCGCGAGCAGGGCCAGTCGCAGGACGGAGGGATCAACGGGACCGCTGCCGGGCTCGACCGGCGCGACCTCGACGTGCACGCCGCCCGTCGCCGAGCCCTCACTCGTCCCGTCGCCCGTCGTCCCGGGCTCCGGGCCGAGTACGTGGATGGTCTGCGCCTCGCCCGGCCCGGTCCCGGCCTCATGGTGCTCCTCGAACGGCCGGATACCGAGCGACGCGGCACCGGCTCGGAGTTCCGCACGGTCCGCCGAGCAGCTCAGGGTCGCCCAAACGGGAGTTCCGCCGAGTTCCAGGGCCCGTACGAGGACATCGGCTACGAGGAGCACTCGCAGACCCGTGGTGTCGTACCCGCACACGCGCGCGTGGACGCGGACCAGGTTGCGGCGGGCGCGGGCGGCGTCGGTGGGCTCGCCCGTTCGGGCGTCGGTGATACGGAGCACGGGCTGAGCGTAGGCGGGCCGGGGGCCGGGCGCAGGGAGGTGGGACCCATTCCGGACACGTGTAGGCGTTTCCAGTGGCTTGTCGCCGTACGTCCACGAGGGCCGCCGACAGGTCTTCGGACTCGGGATCACCCCGGACGGAGCTCCTTCGCGGGCCCGGGAAGGAGGGTTCGACCGGCTCCCGCAAGCTTCGCCCGGCCTGCCGTGGACCGTCCCGCGGCCGAGGCCGCCGAGGTCGCCCGGCAGCCGGTGCTGCTGTTCCGGCGGCGTTCATCGCGTCGCCACGCGTGTGCCCCTGGGGCCTGAATGAGTGGTTCCGCTCAGTGAGTCACTCGGAGGCACCGGAGGGCCGCCCCATGGCCGGGACCGAACCCGCGTCCGCGATCAACCGCCGTCGATTTCTGCTCGCCTCGGGTGCCACCGCGGCAGTGGGGGCGGCCGGCACGGCGGGAGCCCTCCTGCCCCGGCAACGCCGGCCCCATTCCGCGCAGCCCGAGCCCGCCGTACGCACCGGCGCCAAACGGTCGGCGCCGCACGCCACGACGACCCTGGAGACGACGGCGCGCCTCGGGGGCACCGCGCGCCCGGGCACCTACCGGCGGCTGGTCTCGGGCCCCGGATGGCCCACGGTCGTACGGGGTGACCTGGCGCCGCCCCGTGCCGGGCGCGAGGACCGACGCACGGCGCTCGCGTGCTTCGTCCAGTTCACCGATCTGCATCTCGCCGACGTGCAGAACCCGCTGCGCACGGAGTTCCTGCGGTCACGCACGCCCACCGCGTGGCGGGCGCAGGAGGCGCTGACGGTGGCGGGGGCGGTCGCGCTCGTGGAGCAGGTGAACGCGCTCGGCGGTGGCCCGCACACCGGTCTGCCGCCCGCGTTCGTGATGACCACGGGCGACAACGTGGACAACAACTCCGCGATCGAGCTGGAGTGGTTCCTCACGCTCATGAGCGGCGGTCGGATCACCCCCAACACTGGTGACCCGCGGGCGTACGAAGGCGTCCAGAACTCCGGGCTCGCCCTGTACTGGCATCCGGGCGACGCGGCGCTGCGCGACCTCGACAAGCGGCGCGGGCTGCCCCTGATCCCCGGCTTCCTCGACGCAGCGATCCGGCCGGTGACCAGCCCGGGGCTGCGCATCCCGTGGTACTCGACGGTCGGCAACCACGACGATCTGCCCGGCGGTTGCCTCTCGCCCGCGTTGAGCGACTACGCGGTCGGCTCCCGCAAGCTGCTGTCGGTACCGCCCGCGGACGCCGCCGCCTACGCGAAGGCGCTGGGGTCGGGCGACGATCCCAAGAGCGAGGTGCTCAGGACGATCCTGAGCAGGAACGCGGCATCGGCGCGGACCGTGACGGCCGACGAGCGTCGTCGGCTGTGCACCCCGCACGACTATCTGGCCGCGCACCTCGACCCCGCCCACGCCGGTGCCGGTCCGGTCGGCCACGGCTATACGGAGGACCATCTCGACGGCGATCGGATGTACTACTCCTTCCGGGTCGCCGAGAACGTCATCGGGATCAGCATCGACACGACGTACCGCAGCGGGCACTACGAGGGTTCGCTCGGCACCGACCAACTCCGCTGGCTGGAAAGGACACTGGCCGCGCACAGTTCCCGGTCCTACGACACGGACGGCCGTCTCGTCCGCCATCCCGGCGCCGACGACGCCCACATCCTGGTCTTCAGCCACCACCACAGCCCGAGCATGACCCGCCGCCCCGACGCCGCCCGCACCGACGAGCCGCGCCACGACGGCGCCGAAGTCGTCGCCCTGCTCAGCAGGTTCCCGAACGTGGTCGCCTGGATCAACGGCCACAGCCACGTCAACCGGATCACACCGCACGGGCACGCGACGCCCGCCCGCTCCTTCTGGGAGGTCAACACCGCCTCCCACGTGGACTATCCGCATCACGCCCGGCTGTTCGAACTGGTCGACAACGAGGACGGGACGCTGTCCCTGTTCACCACCCTCATCGAGTCGGCCGCCCCGCACCGCACCGCCCCGGACTTCGACGATCTGTCGGCGGTCGGCCTCGCCTCCCTCTACCGGGAGCTGGCGTACAACGCTCCCGGACTGGCCGACGGCATGAGGGCCGGGGTCCAGGAGGGCTGGGCGGGCGGCGCCGGCGATCGCAACACGGAGCTGCCGAGCATCCGCGGGGGCCAATGACACACTCGGTCGCTGAAACCCTTGCCGCGCGGCTCACCCGTCGCTGAGGCCCGAGGGTGTCGGGCGTACAGGAGTCTCCTCCAGCCGTCCGGTACAGCGAGCGGCACCCGGTCGCGAAGGAGCACCGGAGCAGCGGCCAGGGCGCGGAAGGTCTTGCGGGGAATACGCCCCAGCAATTAAGCATTCAATAAAATGGATCTGCCGACGGACCCACGGGAGGCTCGCATGGGCACCTTCGACCTCGGGGCGCCGATGTCCGAGCTGGGACTCCTCGACACCAGCGGCATCCTGCGCCAGGCGTGGGTGAGACCTGAGCGGACCAGCTCGGGCCTGGGCTGGGAGCACGCGTATGTCTCCACCCAGCGAGAACGGCCGTACCACGCGACATTCGACGCCGCCCCCACCCATCTGCTGATCCTGCATCTGGGCGGCCCGGTGACCGTCCGACGCCGCACCGGCCGGTCGATGCGGACGCAGCGGATTCAGGCCGGAGGGATCTTCCTCCACCCCGCGGGCCGCGCGCTGGACGTGGAACTCCAAGGGGGACTCGACACCGTCCACCTCTACCTCGCCGACTCGGTCCTGCAGCAAGCGCACGGTGATGGCGGGACGGTGGAGCTCGCCGAGGAACTGGGCAGCTCCGACCCGCTGATCGAGCAACTCGTCCTGGCTCTGGACGGCGTCGTGCGGCGCTGGGAGCCCTCCGCACGCACCTACGCGGACCACCTTGTCGGCACGCTCGCCGCTCGGCTCGCCCACGCGCATGCGGCCGGCCGGCCTGCGGAGCGCGGCAGCGCTTCGTCAGGACTGACGGGTCAGCAGCTCACGTCCGCCCGCGAGTTGATGGAGACACGGCTCTCCGAGCCGCTGCCCGTGGCCGAGCTGGCCTCGGCCACCGGTCTGAGCGCGAGCCAGTTCACCAGACGGTTCCGAGCCAGCACCGGGAAGTCGCCCCACCAGTTCTTGCTCCAACTGCGGCTGGACCACGCACGCCGGCTGCTGCGCACCACGACGGTACCCATCGCCGACGTGGCCGTCCGCTGCGGCTTCTCCCACCAGGAACACCTCACACGCGCCATGCGGGACAAGCTGGGCACGACCCCCGCCGCCTTCCGCCGGGCGGCCTGACCCTCGGTTCCGCGGCCCTCGCCGCCGCATCACTCGCGCCCTCCCGCCGTACTGCCCCCTTGCCCGCCCCGCCGCGATCCGGCGCGCCCCGGACCGGTCCGCCGGGCCTCGGAAGCCTTGCGCCGATCCTGCAGAAACACGCGTGAATCGTGCAGGAAACGGAACGTTCACGGCCCCGACACTCGGTGGCAGACGTCCAGGACCCACGGCTCACGCGAAGGCGGACAACGATGAGGAACTTCGTCTACACCTCCCACCCCTCGCGGGTCATCTTCGGCACCGGAACGGTCGGCCAGGTCCGCGACGAAGTCGAGCGGCTCGGCTGCTCCCGCGTCCTCCTCCTGTCCAGCCCGCCGGTGGCCAAGGCCTCAGCCCGAGTCCGTGAAGTCCTCGGGGACCTCACGGTGGCGGAGTTCGACGGCGCCGCGATGCACACCCCGGTCGAGGTCACCGAGCGAGCGCTCGCCGTACTCCGGGAGCACTCGGCCGACTGCCTGGTGGCTGTCGGCGGCGGTTCCACGACAGGGCTGGCCAAAGCACTGGCGCTGCGCACGGATCTGCCGCAGCTGATCCTGCCCACCACGTACGCGGGCTCCGAGGTCACCCCCGTGCTGGGCGAGACGCAGGGCGGGCACAAGACCACACAGTCCTCGGCTGCGATCCTGCCCGAGACCGTCGTCTACGACGTCGAGTTCACCCGGGATCTGCCGGTGGACATGTCGCTCACCAGTGCGGTCAACGCCCTGGCCCACGCCGTGGAGGCCCTGTACTCGCCACAGGCGAACCCGGTGATCGACGCCATCGCCCTCGACGCGGTCGCCAGGATCGCCCGCGCCCTGCCCGCTCTCGTCGCCGAGCCGTCCGACACCGAGGCACGCGCCGACCTCCTGCACGCCGCCTGGCTGGCCGGCACCTGCCTCGCCTCCGTCGGAATGGGACTGCACCACAAGCTGTGCCACACGCTGGGCGGTGCGTACGGTCTGCCGCACGCGCAGACACACACGGTGATCCTGCCGCACGCCATGGCCTACAACGCGGCTGCCGCCCCGGACGTCATGAGCCGCATCGCCGAAGCACTCGGCGTGGCAGACGCCCCGAGCGCAGTGTTCGACCTGATCGCCTCCCTGGGCGGGCCCACCTCACTGGCCGGACTGGGCATGGCGGAGGCGGACCTGGCGGACGCCGCGCGGCTGGCCACCGCCACGCCGTACCCCAATCCCCGGGAGCTCACGAACGAGGGCATCGAGAGCCTGCTGCGCGACGCCTGGCGGGGCCGGCGTCCGGCGGTCGCCCCCATGCAGGCCCTCTCGGCACTCGGGGCTGCCACGGACCTCGAGCTCCTGACCGAACAGGTGGTGGCGAGCTTCTCGGACGCACCCGATCCGCGGGTCGGGCAGCTGCTCGGTGATCTCGTACGGCACCTGCATCACTTCGTGACCAGCAACGACGTCACCGAATCCGAGTGGCAGTACGCCGTCGACTTCCTGACCCGTACCGGGCAAATCTGCACCAGCACCCGCCAGGAGTTCGTGTTGCTCTCCGACACGCTCGGGGTCTCCAGCGTCGTCGACCTTCTCACCAATTCGCGCACACCCGAGACCACGCCGTCGGCCGTCCTCGGACCGTTCTACACGGACGGTCCCCCGGAGACCGCACACGGCGACGACATCTCGCAGGGAGTCGCCGGCACTCCGCTGTGGGCCGACATCCGTATCACCGACACGGACGATCGGCCCGTGCCGGACGCCGTCGTGGATGTCTGGCAGGCCAACAAGGACGGGTTCTACGACGTCCAACTGCCCGAGTGCGAAGGGCCGGTGCTCCGGGGCCGCCTGCGCACGGACGAGCAGGGACGGCTGCGCTTCTGGAGCATCCTGCCGGCCGAGTACCCGATCCCGGACGACGGGCCGGTGGGACAGATGCTCAAGGCGGTGGGCCGTCATCCCTACCGTGCCCCCCACCTGCACTTCATGATCTCCGCACCGGGCCACCAGCGCCTGGTCACCCAGTTGTTCGTGAAGGGCGGCCACTACATGGACTCCGACACCGTGTTCGGGGTCAAGGAGGGTCTGGTCGTCGACTTCGCGCCGCGCGTCGGACCGCCCCCGGCCGACCGCGCGATCGACGAGGAGTGGCGCAGTCTGCAGTTCACCTTCCGCATCGCCCGCCTCGCCGACCAACCGACCCGCTGATCAGGAGCAGTCCCATGGAATCGACCCACGCCTACGACACCGACGTCCTCGTGGTCGGCAGCGGCCCCGCAGGCGGATCCGCCGCCCTGCTCCTGGCCACCTACGGAATTCGCACTCTGCTCGTCAACAAGTACGGCTGGCTGGCCAACACCCCCCGCGCGCACATCACCAACCAGCGCACCATGGAGGTGCTGCGCGACCTCGGTGTGGACGCCGAGGCCGCCGCGGCCGGCAGCCCCGCCGAACTCATGGGCGACACCGTCCTGTGCACCGCCCTGACCGGCGAGGAGATCGGCCGGATCCGCAGCTGGGGCACCGGTCCGCACGCGGCCACCGAGTACGGTGCCGCCAGCCCCACGCAGATGATCGACCTACCGCAGACGTACCTGGAACCGATCCTGGTGAACAACGCCGCCGCGCGCGGCGCAAAGGTCCGCTTCGACACCGAGTTCCTCAGCCTGGAGCAGGACGCCGACGGTGTCACCGCCCTGCTCCGGGACCGGGTGCGCGGGGACGAGTTCACCGTGCGGGCCCGCTATCTGATCGGCGCGGACGGCAGCCGCAGCCGGGTGGCGGAGCAGATCGGGCTGCCGATCGCCGGTCAGAGCGGCAAGGCCGGCAGCATGAACATCACCTTCAAGGCCGACCTGTCCCGGTATGTGGCCCACCGCCCGAGCGTTCTGTACTGGGTGCTGCGGCCGGGCGCCCACATGGGCGGCATCGGCATGGGCCTGGTGCGCATGGTGCGGCCGTGGAACGAGTGGCTGCTGGTGTGGGGGTACGACATCGACCAGCCCCCGCCCCGGATGGACGAGGCGACGGCCCGGGACATCGTCCACGACCTCGTCGGCGCCCGTGACATTCCCGTCGAGATCACGTCGAGCTCGCTGTGGACGGTCAACCACAGCTACGCCACGACATACTCGGCCGGGCGTGTCTTCTGCGCCGGTGACGCGGTGCACCGGCATCCGCCGTCCAACGGTCTCGGTTCCAACACCTCCATCCAGGACTCGTACAACCTGGCCTGGAAGCTCGCCATGGTCATCCGTGGTCAGGCCGGGCCTGCTCTCCTGGACACCTACACCGCGGAGCGGGCGCCGGTCGGCAAGCAGATCGTCGATCGCGCCAACCTGAGCCGCGACCAGTTCGGCCCGATCTTCGAGGCCCTGGGCCTCGACGGATACAGCGGGGACGACGACATCGCGAACGGTCTCGCCGCATCCCGCAGCGAGACGGCCGACGGCGCCAAGCGGCGGCAGGCGCTGGAGGAAGCCGTCCAGCTGAAGAACTACGAGTTCAACGCCCACGGTGTCGAGATGAACCAGCGCTATGTCTCCTCCGCGGTCGTCCAGGACGCAGGCCTCGCCGAGGAATGGGCAGGCGACCCGGAGCTGATCCACCGGCCCACGACGCGCCCCGGCGCCAAGCTGCCGCACGCCTGGCTCGTCGACAACGACGGCCACCGCCTGTCCACGCTGGACGTCGTCGGCAAGGGAATCTTCACGCTGGTGACCGGGCCGTCCGGCGGCGTGTGGGAAGCCGCCGCGGCCGCCTGCGAGTCCGCCCTGGGTGTTCCTCTCAAGCGCGCGCGCATCGGCGGTGAGAACA
Organism: Streptomyces sp. NPDC050564; assembly: GCF_044457265.1. Classification (NCBI taxonomy): domain Bacteria; kingdom Bacillati; phylum Actinomycetota; class Actinomycetes; order Kitasatosporales; family Streptomycetaceae; genus Streptomyces; species Streptomyces sp. NPDC050564. The sequence continues at coordinate 67,503 of NZ_JBITGS010000009.1, forward strand.
GCCGCGACGCCTACGGCGAGTGGCGCCGCGTATCGGAAGTGGCCGAGGACGCCTGCCTGCTCGTCCGCCCGGACGGATACATCGCCTGGCGGTCCGCCACGACACCGCAGGACGAATCCTCGGCCAACGCCGAGCTGCTCGGCGCGCTGAGGACCGTGCTCCAGCGTTGACGGCGCGACCCCGGCCCCACACAGGACCACACGAAGCAAGGCAGACGCCGGTCCGGCGAGCTGCCGGACCCGAACGGAGTGCAGTGCCCATGGACAAGGTGGTTGCCACCGCCGAGGAGGCGCTGGCCGGCGTCGTGGACGGAGCGTCGCTGGCCGTCGGCGGCTTCGGCCTCAGCGGTGTCCCCAACGTGCTGATCCAGGCGCTTTACGCGACCGGCGCGGGCAGGCTGAGCGTGGTGTCGAACAACTGCGGTGTGGACGGCGGCGGTCTCGGCATCCTCCTCTCCGCGGGTCGCATCGCCCGTGTCACCGGCTCATACGTCGGCGACAACAAGGAGTTCGCCCGCCAGTACCTCTCCGGGGAACTGCTGCTCGAGCTGACGCCGCAGGGCACGCTCGCCGAGCGGCTGCGGGCCGGCGGCTGCGGAATCCCCGCCTTCTTCACCCCTGCCGGTGTCGGCACCCAGGTCGCCGAGGGCGGCCTGCCCTGGCGCTACGCGCCCGACGGCACCGTGGCAGTGGCCTCACCGCCCAAGGAAACACGCGAGTTCGACGGGCGCCGTTACGTGCTCGAACACGGCATCACCACCGACTTCGCACTGGTCCGGGCCGCCAAGGGCGACCGCCACGGCAATCTCGTCTTCCACCGCTCGGCCCGCAACTTCAACCCGCTCGCCGCCATGGCCGGCCGCGTCACGGTCGCCGAAGTGGAGCACCTGGTCGAGCCGGGCGAGCTGGACCCGGACGAGATCCATCTCCCCGGCGTCTTCGTCCAGCGGGTGGTCGAACTGACGCCGGAGCAGGCCGCGGACAAGCAGATCGAACGGCGCACGATTTCCGCGCCTCCGGCACGAGGGACGGTGCGACGCTGATGCCTTGGACCAGGGACGAGATGGCCGCACGAGCGGCGGCCGAAATCCAGGACGGCGACTACGTGAACCTCGGCATCGGGCTGCCCACGCTGGTGCCCGAGCACATCCCGGCGGAGGTGCATGTGGTGCTCCAGTCGGAGAACGGCATCCTGGGTGTCGGCCCGTACCCGGCCGACGAGGACGTGGACCCTGACCTCGTCAACGCAGGCAAGGAGACGGTCACGGTGCTGCCGGGCGCGAGCTTCTTCGACTCGTCGTTGTCCTTCGGGATGATCCGAGGCGGTCACATCGACGCGGCGATCCTGGGTGCCATGCAGGTCTCCGCCGCCGGGGACCTCGCCAACTGGATGATCCCGGGCAAGATGGTCAAGGGCATGGGCGGTGCGATGGATCTCATCCACGGCGCCCGGCGGGTGATCGTCGTCATGGACCACTGTGCCAAGGACGGCAGCCCGAAGGTCGTGGAGGCCTGCACCCTGCCCCTGACCGGCAGGGCATGCGTCGACCGCGTCATCACCGACCTGGGCGTCCTGGACGTCACCGAGGACGGGCTCGTACTCGTCGAGACGGCTCCCGGCATCAGCGCCGACGACATCGTCAGCCGTACCGCCGCGCGCGTACGAGTGCCCGACACCGTCAGGTGACCGTGGATCGGCTCCCCCCAATCGCCCGCCGGCCGGGTTTCCCGGACAGCACCCCGGACCGGCGGGCCGGCATCAGCCACCTTCCGTATCTCCCCCTCCACCACAAGGAGTCACGATGAACGAGCGCCCGCGGGACGTCTACGTCGTCGACGCCGTCCGTACACCGATCGGCCGCTATGGCGGGGCGCTGTCCTCGGTGCGCCCCGACGACCTCGCCGCAGGCGTGCTGCGCGGTCTGCTCGACCGCAGCCCCGCGCTGGACCCGGCCCTCATCGGCGATGTGCTCTTCGGAAACGCCAACGGTGCCGGGGAGGAGAACCGCGACGTCGCACGCATGGCCGTCCTGCTCGCGGGCCTGCCCGTCACGGTCCCCGGAGCCACCGTCAACCGGCTGTGCGGCTCAGGGATGGAGGCCGTCATCCAGGCCGCCCGCGCGGTGGCGCTCGGCGACGCCTCCATCGCCGTCGCAGGCGGAGTGGAGTCCATGAGCCGCGCCCCCTGGGTCCTGCCCAAACCCGACCGGGCCTTCCCTGTCGGCAACCAGCAGCTGTACTCCACCACTCTGGGCTGGAGGATGGTCAACCCGCGCATGCCAGAGGAATGGACCATCCCGCTCGGCGAGAGCGCCGAGTTGATCGCCGACCAGTACGGGATCACCCGCGAGGCCCAGGACGCCTTCGCGCTCGCCAGCCACGAGAATGCCGCGCGGGCGTGGAAGGACGGTGCGTACGACGCCGAGGTCGTCCCCGTCGAGGGTGTCGACCTGCCCCGCGACGAGGGCATCCGGGACGACACGTCCCTCGAGGCGCTGGCCCGTCTCAAGCCCGTCTTCCGCGAGGGCGGCAGGGTCACGGCCGGCAACGCCTCGCCCCTCAACGACGGCGCGGCGGCCCTGCTGCTGGCCGACGAGGCCGGGCTGGCCGAAATCGGCCGTGAGCCGCTGGCCAGGATCCGGGCCGGCGCCGTGACCGGCATCGAGCCGCAGTACTTCGGCCTCGGCCCGGTGGACGCCATCCGCAAGGCACTGACGAAGGCCGGGCGCGACTTCGGCGACCTGCACACCATCGAGCTCAACGAGGCCTACGCCGCACAGGCGTTGGGCTGCCTCGCGGCCCTTCCCGACCTCGACTCCGACCTCCTCAACCCGAAGGGCGGCGCGATCGCCCTCGGGCATCCCCTCGGTGCCTCGGGCGCCCGCATCACCGGAGCGGTCGCCCACCAGCTCTCGGCAGCGGGTTCGGGCACGGGTCTGGCCGCGCTGTGCATCGGTGTCGGCCAGGGCCTCGCCCTCGTCCTGGAACGCTGAGTGACGCCCTGCCGTCGACGGAGACCCAGGCAGTACGCCCTACTTCGGTGCCTGGAAGCCGCCGATCTTCTGCTCAAGCAATTCGGCCAGCCGCAGCGGGGTGCGGTCCTCGAACATCGGACCGATGAGCTGCACTCCCACCGGCAGACCCTCGGGGGACCGGCCCGCTGGTATGGCGGTGGCGGGCAGACCGGGCATGGTGGCCAGACCGGCCCAGACGAGCTGGTCGAAGTACGGGTACGCGACGCCGTCGATGTCGATCCGACGTTCCCTCGGATCGGGGTTGTGGTCGTGCGGGAACGCGGGAGTGGGCGTGATGGGACACACCACGGCGTCGAACTCGGCGAAGAGCTGCCGCCAGCCGTGGCGGTGGAGCTCGCGACGGCTGTTCGCCTCGATCCAGTCGCGGTGGCTGAACACCATGCCGCGCAGCATTGCCGCATCGAGACTCTGGTCGTCTGCGCTCAGTCCGGCGGCGCGGGCCTGCAGCTGCTCGTATGCTTCGACGGGAAAACGTGCAACGGAGCCCGAAAACAGCAACTGCCTGTAGAGCATCGCGGCTTCGGTCAGATCGGGCAGCAGCGGACTGTCCCGCTCGACGCGGGCACCGCCGTCGACAAGCGCGTCGGCCACCCGGCCCACGCCCGTCCGCACGGCGGACCCGGTGGGAATGAGCGGATGCTCGTCTACGACCAGGACCCGGAAGTCGCGGAGCCGTCCGTGGCGCGCGGGCGGCAGCGTCAGTTGGTACGCCACACCGAGCGTCAGCGGGTCCGGTCCGGCCATGACGTCGAGCAGGAGCGTGAGGTCGCGAGCGGTGCGCGCCATCGGACCGACGACGGCGAGGTCGTGCTCGACCGGCAGGGCCGGCCCGGGCGGCGGGACCATGCCGCGGCTCGCCGCCAGCCCGAGTGTCGGCTTGTGCGCGTAAATGCCGCAGAAATGCGCGGGGGTGCGCAACGAACCGGCGAGGTCGGAGCCGATGGACAGCGCGCCGAATCCGGACGCCAGGGCCGCCGCCGAGCCGCCGGAGGATCCGCCCGACGTACGACGGTGGTCCCACGGGTTGTTGGTGGTGCCGTAGATCTCGTTGAAGGTCTGCACGTCCTGCAGCCCCACGGGCACATTGGTCTTCCCGAGCACCACCGCGCCCGCGGCCTTGAGCCGCGACACCTGCACCGCGTCCTCGGCCGGCATGTAGTCCCGGTGCGGCGGCATACCCCAGGTCGTGGGCAGCCCGGCAATGTCGTACGACTCCTTGACCGTCACCGGAATGCCCAGCAGCGGCCCGTCCTCACCGCGGGCGCGCGCCTGGTCGGCATCGCGCGCGGCGGCCCGTGCACGGTCGAAGTCCGGCACACAGATCGCGTTGATCGCATCGTCGTCCCGTTCAATACGGGCGATCGCCTCGTCGGTCAGTTCCGCCGAGGTCACTTCGCCGGCACGCAAGGCAGCCGCGAGTTGTTCGGCCGTCGGAAATTTCCACTCCATGAATCCGACCGTATCGGCCACTGGAAGAGGCCATGAAATGCCTCTTCGCACAACGGGTTGGATGTCTCCATACTCAGCAGTCGGACACTTCAGCGACGTCCCGCGGGTCCGGCGCGCGCCGTGCGGAGTGCCTCAACCCGTGAGGGCGGCCTTCCGCTCATCCCCACCCCGGCCACGGCCGTTCCACGAGGGCGCCGACAGCGAAATCGGCCTCCCGCTACTGCCTGTGGCGAAGTGATCGGACGGGAATCCGTCCTGGTGCGCGGAGCCGCTCAGCCTCCGGGAATGGTCGCCCGCCGCACACTGTTGGTCCGCTGGACAGCACCTGCACAGACTCCAAGGAGGCCGACCGTGTACGGCGACCCGGCAACGATCCGCAAGATCCTCACCGAGCTCGGCGACACCTGGGCAATCGTCGGTCTCTCGACGAACGAGCGGCGCGCGGCATTCCGGGTGGCAGACGTCCTCCAGCGTTTCGGCAAACGCATCGTCCCCGTCCACCCGAAGGCCGAGACGGTCCACGGTGAGAAGGGATACCCCACCCTCTCGGCGATCCCCTTCGAAGTGGACGTCGTCGATGTGTTCGTGAACGGCGACCTCGCCGGCCCCGTCGCCGACGAAGCCGGCGCCATCGGCGCCAAGGCCGTCTGGTTCCAGCTCGATGTCATCGACGAGGCCGCGTACGACCGGACCCGGGCAGCGGGGCTCGACATGGTGATGGACCTCTGCCCGGCCATCGAGATCCCGCGGCTCGGCTGACCGGTCGCCGCCCCATGCGCAAATGCAGTTGACGTCCCGTGGGCGGCACCGGTTTCCTGCACCCCGTGTCCCTCCTTCGCATCGAGCAGCCGGACGACGAAGCCCGTCTCAAGGACTGGCAGCACGTCCACAATGTGATCGTCCCGCCCGCCGCCATGTCGCTCGACGACGTACGGGAGCGCGTCCGGCGCAACCACCTGGAGGTCGCGTATCTCGGCGACGTCCTGGTGGGCTGCACGACGGTGCGCCCGCCCACGCACGACACCGCCACGGCCACGGTGATCGCTCGCGTGCTCGCCGAACACCGCGGCCAGGGCTTCGGCGAGGAGCTGTACGCACGCGGGCTCGAGCAGGCGCGCACGCTGGGCGCCGAGGTGATCGAGACGGTCGTCCTGGCGGCCAACGAGGACGGCCTGCGGTTCGCGCAAAAGCGCGGGTTCGTCGAGATCGAGCGGTATGTGCTGCCGGGCGAGACCGCCGAGTGGATCGATCTGCGGCTGGCCTGAGGCGGTCACTTCCCCCGGTCCAGGAAATCGGCGACGGTCCCGCTGAAACCGTCCGGATCGTCGAGCCACGGGAAGTGACCGGCGTCCGGCTGGACGGTCAGCTCGACCCGCGGGAAGAGTTCCGCGATGGCCGCGGCGACGCGCGGCAGCGGGCCGCTGTCGAGCGCGCCCACGAGGAGCAACACCCGTGCGTCCCAAGCGGCGACGACCGCGCGGGCCTCGGCGGGACGGAACGCTCCGCTGGACGCGTACAGTTCGGCGGCCTCCTCATTGGTCTGCTCGACGTCGGTCGCGGCATGCGCCTGGGCGGCCTCGTCCCAACGACCGTAGAAGAACGGGGCGATGGCGTCCCAGTCGGCGTCGCTCCCGGAACCGGCCCAGACCCGTTCGTAGGCCTCGTGGGCCGTCTCGAACCACGGCTCCGCCTTGCGCAGGGCGGCCGCCTCCCTGCGGTGCTCCTCGGTGAAGTCGACGCCGAGGGCCCGCGCACGGCCGGTGACGAGCGTGAGGGAGCGGACGCGCCGCGGGTACCCGGCCGCGTACAGGAGGGCGAGGTCGCCGCCCGCCGAATGGGCGAGCAGGTCGACGCGTTCAAGCCCGAGGTGCGCGCGGAGTGCCTCGACGTCGCCGACCTGCCGGTCGCAGCGGTAGGTCGCCGGGTCGGCCGGGATGCCGGAGTCGCCGGTGCCCCGCAGGTCGAGCCTGATCAGCCGGCGGTGCCGTGCCAGTCCACCGAGGTCGCCGAGGTAGGCGGAGGCGCGCATCGGCCCACCGGGCAGGCAGAGCAGGGGCTCGCCCTCCCCCGTTGCGTGGTAGGCGAGTTGGGTCCCGTCGGGGGCGGTGAAGGTAGGCATGGCGCCATCCTGCTGACCCTGTGACGATCACGGCAAGCGGTTTGCGCGGTGGGCGAGTGGACCTGATCAAGTTCTGGTTCTCTGTCTCGCAGGGCGAGCAGCGTACGCGCTTCACGATCCGCCTCGATCCCGTACGGCAGTGGAAGCTGAGCCCCATGGACCTGGCCTCACTGGACCGCTGGGAGGACTACACCGCCGCCAAGGTCACCATGTTTCGCGAGACGGACACCGAACAGGCCCCTTGGACCGTGGTGAAGAGCAACGACAAGAAGCGGGCCCGGGTCGAGGCCATGCTCAGCGTCCTGGCCCGCTTCGACTACGCCGACAAGGACGAGGAGGTCGTCGGCAGCCCGGACCCGAGCATCGTGGGCGCGGCGGCGAACCTGCTGGAGGCGGGCGAGGACGACACCGACGACTGAGGGGTACGACGACCACGGGGCGTACGGCCTCCCGGTCGTCCTCAGTCGTGCGCGGGACGGTTGTTGATGCGGTGATCGGCAAGGCTCAGTGCCTCATCGACCACTCGGCGCAGATGGCCGTCGCCGAGCGAGTAGATCACCCGGCGGCCTTCCTTCCTGGTGTTCACGAGCCCGGCGAGCCGCAGCCGGGCCAGATGCTGGCTGACGGCGGGACGCGCGGCACCGCACGCCTCCGTGAGCGTGCTGACGTCGGCCTCGCCGCCGGTCAGGGCATGGAGCAGCGCGAGACGGGTGCGATCGCCGAGGAGAGCCAGGAGTTCGGCGGCGAGCGCGAACTGCTCCTCGCCGGGAGTGCGCGGGTGCGCATCCTGCGCAGGTGATAGGTGCATGCGTGCGCTCATACGCACATAATGGCCCCGTGGACACCGACACGTCCACTGCCGCACGGCGGAAGGGGCCCCACGTGAGCGATCGGCACTACCACGAGCACGCCAACGAGCGGCCGCACGCACACGAAGAGCCGCACGAGGACGGGCACGGCCACGGCCACGGGCAGCCGCACAGCCACGAGCACGACCTCGCTCTCCCGCACGCACACCAGCACGACCTCGCTCTCCCGCACGGACACCAGCACGGCCCCGATCACCCGCACGACCACGACCGCCCTCACCAGCCCCGGCACGGGCACCCCCACGCTCACAGCCACCCGCACCCGCACGCGCACACCACCCTCGCGAGCCGCCTGCGCCACCTCCTCACCCCCCACTCCCACGAAACCGCCGACAAGCTCGACTCCGCCCTGGAATCGTCGGCCCGAGGCATGCGGGCGCTCTGGCTCTCCCTGACCGTCCTCGGCACAACGGCCTTGGCGCAAGCGGTCGTTGTGGTCGTCTCGGGATCGGTCGCGCTGCTCGGGGACACCGTGCACAACGCCGCCGACGCGCTGACGGCCATACCGCTCGGGATCGCCTTCGTACTGGGCCGCCGCGCTGCTACACGGCGCTTCACGTACGGCTACGGGCGGGCGGAGGACCTCGCAGGCATCGTGATCGTGCTGACGATCGCCGCGTCCGGGACGTTCGCGGCCTGGACGGCGGTGGACCGCCTGCTCGACCCGCAGCCCATGCGGCATATCCCGGTCGTCGCGGCGGCCGCCCTCATCGGCTTCCTGGGCAACGAGTGGGTTGCGCGACACCGCATCCGCGTCGGCCGCGAGATCGGCTCCGCGGCACTCGTCGCGGACGGACTGCACGCCCGAACGGACGGATTCACCTCACTCGCCGTGCTGGTGGGCGCGGGCGGGGCCGCCCTCGGCCGGCAACTCGTCGACCCACTGGTGGGGTTGGCGATCACGGCCGCGATTCTGCTGGTGCTGCGCGATGCCGCCCGCGAGGTCTTCCGGCGCGTGATGGACGCCGTCGAACCGGAGTTGGTGGACCGCGCCGAGCGGGCGCTCCGGCAGGTCGAGGGGGTACGCGACGTGGGTGAGCTGCGGCTTCGGTGGATCGGACACCGACTGCGGGCCGAGGTCGCGGTCGTCGTGGACGGCGAGGCGACCGTCCGCCGAGCCCATCGCATCGCCGTGGACGCCGAACACGCCCTGCTGCACGCCGTCCCGAAACTCACCGCCGCCCTGGTCCACGCCGATCCGGCACCGGCCCCCGGCGAGACGGATCCGCATCTGGCGCTGGCCCACCACGCGCCGTCGTCATCAGGAGGCGGCGCCGAGGTCTGAGGGGGCACCGGCTTCCGGCCGCGCGGGATACGCGATCAACAACGGTGGGTACCCGCCGGGCCGAGGACGGGATCGAAGCCGCGTCGGACACGGCGCGCGGCTCCCGCGGCACACTGATCCCGGGCTTGATGGGTCCGCACCGGTGGATGCCGGGCGAGGCTGTCATCGAAGAGCCTGAAGCACCGTGTCAGAGCGCCCGTTCGAGGCGGTGACACAGCCGCGCGCGCTCCCCGATCAGCGAGGCGGCCCTCACACGCCGAGCCCGTCCAACACCACCGCGTTCGCCAGTTCCGCGAACACCTTCCCCGGCACCAGCAGCTTCCCGCGCCGTCGGCCACTGCCCACCAGGACGTACGGCAGCTCGACGACAGCCGAGTCGACCAACACGGGCCAGCCGCCCGGGAGTCCGATCGGCGTGATGCCGCCGTACTCCATGCCGGTCTCCCCGGTCGCCGTATCCATCGGCGCGAACGAGGCCTTGCGGGCGCCGAGTTGGCGGCGAACCACACCGTTGACGTCGGCACGGGTGGTGGAGAGCACGACGCACGCGGCGAGCGTGGTCTCGCCGCCGCGCCTGCCCGCGACGACCACGCAGTTGGCGGACTGGTCGAGCAGCTCGCGGCCGTAGTGCTCGACGAACGTGGCGGTGTCGGCCCACTGCGGGTCCGTGTCGACGTAGACGATCTGCTCGGCGGGGATGCTGCCCCGCCACTCACGCACGGCGTCGGCGACCGGACGGGTGAGTTCGTCGAGGCACTCGGGGGCGGGCGTGACGTGGTCGAAGTGTCCGATGGGTGCGCGCATGACCGCACGCTAACAGCCCCGTCGGCGCCGCCCGCCGGGTGTCTCACTGCACGAGCGGGACGGACACCGCCATGACCATCTCGACCGGGACGTCGCCGTCATTGCCGTACGTGTGCGGGGTGTTGGCCTCGAAGGAGGCGCTCGCGCCCTCGGGGACGCGGTGCTCGACTCCGTCGACCGTGAGGGTCAGCTCGCCCGCCATGACATGGACGAGCTCGACGGTGCCGGCGGGATGCGGGTCCGAGGGGCTGCCCTCGCCCGGCATGAGCCGCCAGTCCCACATCTCCAGCGGGCCGGGCGCCTCGGTGCCCGCGAGGAGCCGGTTGTAGCTGCCCGCGTCCGTGTGCCACAGGCGTACGGCCTGCTCGGCCGGGACGATCCGGACCTTGGGGCCCTGCTCATAGTCCAGGAGGGTGGTGATACTGACACCGAGGGCGTCGCCGATCTTGACGACGGTGCCCAGACTGGGGTTGGTCCTGGCCTGCTCGATCTGGATGAGCATGCCGCGGCTGACTCCGGCGCGAGCGGCGAGCGCTTCCAGGGTGAAGCCGCGCTCGGTGCGCCAGCGCTTCACGTTGCGCGCCAGGGACTGAGTCAGCAGGTCGAGGTCCGACACATTCCGTCCAATATCCTGGATGACAGAGTTCAATTCGGTGAACTATCGTGTGGTGCACCTGATCGTTCACCGAACTGTACTGCGAGGTACCCCGTGACAGCACTCTTCGCCCTGGCCACCAGCCTCCTGTGGGGCCTGGCCGACTTCGGCGGAGGTCTGCTGACCCGGCGTACTCCCGCCCTCACGGTGGTCGTCGTCTCTCAGACCATCGCGGCGGCGGTGCTGGGCGCGATCGTGGTCGCCACCGGAGGCTGGAGCGCGGCGGGACCGCAGCTGTGGTTCGCGTTCGCCGCCGGACTGGTGGGACCGGTCGCGCTGCTCTCCTTCTACAAGGCGCTTGCCCTCGGCCCGATGGGGGTCGTCTCCCCGCTCGGCTCGCTGGGCGTGGCCGTCCCCATCACCGTAGGACTCGTCCTCGGTGAGCGTCCCGGGCTCACGCAGTTCGCGGGCATCGCGGTCGCCGTCGTGGGCGTCGTGCTCGCGGGCGGACCACAGCTGCGCGGCGCCCCCGTGCAGCGGCAGGCGATCCTCCTCACGCTGCTCGCGGCGCTCGGTTTCGGCACGGTGTTCGCGCTGATCGCGGAAGCGTCGTCGTCGGTGACCGGGCTGTTCCTCGCGCTGTTCGTCCAGCGCGTGACCAATGTGGCGGTGGGCGGCACGGCCCTGTTCGTCTCCGTGAAGCGTGGCGCCCGGGCCCTCCCCGAGGGGGGTTTCCCCTGGGGCTCCCTCCCCGCGCTCGCCTTCGTCGGCCTCGCCGATGTCGCGGCCAATGGCACGTACTCGGTCGCCGCCCAGCACGGCCCGGTCACGGTCGCCGCCGTCCTCGCCTCCCTCTATCCGGTGGTCACCGCCCTGGCCGCACGCGGCATCCTCAGCGAACGGCTGCGCGGGGTGCAGGCGGCGGGCGCGGGCCTCGCGCTGGTCGGCACGGTGCTGCTCGCCACCGGCTGAGGCCCTGAGGGCTCAGGACTCGGCGCGCACGTCGCCGGAGGCGCCCTCGGCATCGAGGTCCAGTTCCGCCAGACGCGCCGCGGTCTCCTCGTCCATCCCCGACAGCGCCAGCAACTGCTCCGGCGTCACGCCGTCGGGAATGGGCACCGGCGCCGGTGTCCGCAGCGGCGGCTGCCACCCCTGCACCGGGTCCCAGCGCCGCACGACGCGCGCGGGGGCGCCTGCCACGACCGAGTGGTCCGGCACCGCACCGCGGACCACCGCACCGGCCGCCACCACCACGTTCCGTCCGATCCGCGCCCCCGGCAGGATCACCGCCCCGGTCCCGATCCAGCAGCCGGCCCCGATCTCCACCGGCTCCATCCGCGGCCACTGCTTGCCGATGGGCTCGTGCGGATCGTCGTAGGAGTGGTTGGTGGACGTGACGTACACGTACGGCCCGAAGTAGCAGTCGCTGCCGATCGTGACCGTCGTGTCGGCGATGACGTGACTGCCGCGGCCGAGCACCACGCCGTCGCCGATGCGCAGGATCGGGTCGGGGCCGAGGTCGAGGTCGGGCATCAGACCGGCGGTCAGCGTGACCTGCTCGGCGACGATGCAATGGGCGCCGAGGTGGATCCACGGTTCCCCGAAGACCGTGCCGAGCGGGAAGGCCAGTCTGGTACTCGTTCCCATCGCGCCGAAGCGGAATCGCCCGGGGTGCTCGGCCGTGACCGCACCCGTGCGCTGCACCCAGGCCCAGCCCGCGTGGACGGCGCGCTGCGCAAGGCGGCGCCGCCATGATGAGAACGTGTTCTTGCTCCTGGGCACCCGCTCACGGTACTCAGCGCACGGCGCGCCGATGGGCTCGTACGGCTGTGATCTTCACCCCACCGGGGCCGGGACCGATGGCATACGGTGCCGGTGTACCGAACCAAGAGGAGACGGTGATGACGCAGCAGGCGCTGATCATGGGGATCGGCGGCAAGGATCCGCAGGTGGACCAGGAGGCGTTCGCGGCGCCCACGTCCGTGGTCATCGGGGACGTGACGCTGCACGCGGGCGCGAGCGTCTGGTACGGCGCGGTGCTGCGCGCCGACTGTGGGCCGATCGTCATCGGCGCCGACAGCAATGTCCAGGACAACTGCAGCCTTCACGTGGACCCCGGATTCCCCATCTCCATCGGCGCGCGGGTCTCCATCGGGCACAACGCCGTGGTGCACGGCGCGACCGTCGAGGACGACTGCCTGATCGGCATGGGCGCCACCGTGCTGAACGGCGCGGTGATAGGCACCGGTTCGCTGGTGGCCGCGCAGGCCCTGGTGCCGCAGGGGATGCAGGTGCCCCCGGGCTCACTGGTCGCGGGCGTCCCCGCCAAGGTCAAGCGCCGGCTGACCGACGAGGAGCGTGAGGGCATCTCGCTGAACGGCACGCTGTACGTGGAGCTGGCGAAGGCACACCGCCAGGCGCACAACGCGGGGTAGGAAGAACGCCCCGTAGCGGCGCGAGGCACTGCGCGACCAGCCACCGGCGGGCCGCCGTTGCGAACCGAGGGAACCTACTCGGCGGCGGGCACGGGCTCGGGCTCCGCCTCACGCTCAGCGGTGGCTTTCCTCGCCTTGCGGCGGACGATCAGCATCGAAGCGAGCCCGATGAGCACCGCCGCCACCAGCCCGAGCCACGAGAACCGCTTGAGCCAGGACTCGGCGACCACACCGACGTAGTAGATGACCGCGGTCGTACCTCCGGCCCAGATGATGCCGCCGAGCACGTTGGCGATCAGGAACTTCCAGTACGGCATGCGCAGCACGCCCGCCAGCGGACCCGCGAAGATCCGCAGCAGGGCGATGAAGCGGCCGAAGAAGACGGCCCACATGCCCCACTTCTGGAAGGAGCGCTCGGCGGTGGCGACATGGCCTTCGCTGAAGTGCTTGGGGAACTTGGCGCCGAGCCAGGCGAGCAGCGGCCGTCCCCCCTTGCGGCCGATGGCGTAGCCGATGGAGTCACCGACGATCGCGCCGAGGCTGGCGCACGCCCCGAGGATGACGGGGTTGATGCCCGCGTGCTGCGAGGAGAGCAGGGCCGCCGAGACCAGGATGATCTCGCCGGGCAGCGGGATGCCCAGGCTTTCCAGGCCGATGACCAGGCCCACCAGCGCATAGATGCTGACCGCGGGCACCGTCTCGAGCCACTCCTGGACGTGCAACGCCGTTTCCTCCGTTTCGCTGTGCGTGTTCCGGGCGTGCACCGTACGTGCGCGGTTCATGATCACCCGGCGTGCGCTCCCCCCTGGGCGCACGCCGGGCAGCCTACCTGGTCCGTCTTACGAGGCGGAGTCCCAGAGGTCGCACCGGTGCGCGTGAGCGACCGTGGTGCTGAGGGTGTTTCCGCCCGCGGAGGCGGTCCGCAGCGAGAGCACCACGCCCGTGCGGTCGGGCATCGCGGTCTGTCCGTCCGCCCGGGGCACGCCGCCCCGGATGAAGGATCCCCAGTACTGCACCATCTGCCTCGACAGCACCCGCTGCTCCGCGTTCAGCGGGGTCTCGAGCCCGAAGTGCTTGAAGAGGTACTGCACCTCGTTGACGTGGGTCGCGCCGAAGTCGAAGTCCGTGTGCAGATTGCGCAGCGAGGCAAACGGCGGCGAGGTGCGGTCGGCGAACTCGTACGAGTAGACCGGACCGCGAGCCGCGAGCGCGCCGTCGAGCCGGAGCGCCGGGCAGGCCATCAGGTAGTCGCCGAAGGCGGTGCCGTACGCGATCGTGGGCGAGGGGTAGTCCGACAGCGGGTAGCGCCGGAGCACCCGCCCACCCTGGTCCGCGCCGAAGGCGTCCTTGACGACGACCGGATACCGCTCGGTGGTGAGCGGTGTCCCGCTCACGTCGAACTGGCCGAAGGCGAACAGCCGCCCCTCGTCCTCGTTCGCCCCGTTCAGTACGGGCACCCGGGCGGCGGCCCCCTTCGCGTACGCCTCGAAGGGCTGCACGGGCAGGAAGTCTCCGCCGACGACGGGTCCCCAGTCGAAGCCGGCCTGCGCGGCGAGGATCTCCTCGGAGGACTTGCCCCGCAGGCAGCCGAGCGAGAGATCGGCACAGCCCACCTTCTTCGCGAAGGCGGCGCCGGCCGAGACGGCCGTCTCGTGGGTGCGTGCCGCGCAGTTCCCGTACGCGCCGCTCTCGACAATGCCCGCGCGGTACAGGCCCTTCGAGGTCGGCGAGGCCATCTGGGTGCAGACCGAGCGGCCGCCGGCCGACTCGCCCGCGATGGTGACGCGTCCCGGATCGCCGCCGAAGCGCCCGATGTCGGCCCGCACCCAGCGCAGCGCGGCCTGCTGGTCGAGCATCCCGAAGTTGCCCGAGATCCCGTCGCGCGCCTCGCCGTCGAGTCCGGCCGTGGCGAGGAAACCCATCGCGCCGAGGCGGTAGTTGACGGTCACGACGACCGCGCCGGTCTGCCGGGCGAAGGTGTCGGGCACGATGTCCTCGCCCGCGCCCGCGGTGAGCCCGCCGCCGTGCAGCCAGACCATCACCGGACGCCGTCCGGCGCCGTCGGGGACGTACACATTGAGGTCCAGGCAGTCCTCGGTGTGGCTGGGCTGTTCGTAGCCGGGGTCCCAACTCGCCGTCTGCACACAACGTTTGCCGAAGTCCTTCGTGGCGCGCACACCGTGCCAGGGCTCGACGGGCCGAGGGTTCCGCCAACGCAGATCGCCGACGGGCGGCTCGGCATACGGGATGCCGAGGAACTGCCGTCCCTCGGTGGTGGTCTCGCCGCGGACCCAGCCCGCGTCCGTGCGCACGAGGGTGTGCCGCGCAGCCGAGGCGGAGGCGGACTGGGCCGGTGCCGTGGCGCCGAGGACGGCGGCGAGGGCGGTGAGCCCGATGGCCAGGTGGCGTATCACGCGCTCACCTCCGCGGTCGTCTTCAGCCGAAGATCGCGTGAGGACGCACCCACCCATACGGTGCGGCGTCCGGTGCCGAGCACCCAGCCGTGCCTCTTCACGTCCCAGGACGAGAGTGTGCGCGCCGATACCCGAACGGTGACCTGGCGCCGCTCCCCCGCCCGCAGCGCGAGCCGTCGGTAGCCGCCCAACACCCGTACAGCCTGGTCCAGTTGGAGATCCGGCGAACGGCCGACGTAGACCTGGGCGACCTCGATGCCGTCGCGCCGTCCGGTGTTGCGCACGGTGAAGGTCACATCGAGACCCTGGTGGGCGCGGCGCACCCGCAGATCGTCGTACGCGAAGGAGGTGTACGACAACCCGTGCCCGAAGGGGAACAGGGGGCGCACGCCCTCGGCGTCGTACCAGCGGTAGCCGGCGTGAATGCCCTCCGAGTACTCCTCGGTGCCGTCGACGCCCGGGTAGCGGCGTGGATCCCCGGCGACCGGATGGTGGTCGTCGTCGACCGCGAAGGACTGCGTGAGCCGTCCGCCCGGGTCGCAGTCGCCGAACAGGACGGCGGCGGTGGCGGCCGCGCCCTGCTGGCCCGGGTAGTACATCTGGAGCACGGCGGCCGTGCGGTCCACCCAGGGCATGGAGGTCGAGGACGAGGTGTTGAGGACAACGGTGGTACGAGGGTTCGCCGCCGTCACCGCCTCGATCAATCGCGCCTGGTGACCCGGGAGCGCGATGGTCGTGCGGTCCAGGCCCTCGGTCGCGTCCTCGTAGGCGAAAAGGACAACACTGTGCGCGGCCCGCGCGGCCTTGACGGCCTCGGCGACGTCCTGCGCGCGGGTCGCTCCGGTGATGCGCCGCAGCCGGAACAGCTGCCCGCCGCTCCCGCCCTGCGCGGTGACCTGAAGCCGGTGCGCGCCCTTGGCGAGGTCGAGCGTCTTGCGGCGCACGGACAGGCCGTCGGGGGCGGCCGAGACGAGGCCACCCGAGAAGTACTCGCCGAATCCGGGTGCCACCGGGAAGAGGTCCTCGCCGTCGAGGAGCACCTTGGGGCGCTCGCCCGAGTAGTGGATGACGAAGGTCCACTCGTCGGCGTCCGCGACCGTCAGCGTCCCGTCGTACGTCCAGGTCCGGCCGGCGGCGACGGCCTGGGCCTCGGTGTTGAAGGCCGGGTTCGGCGCGTCCGCGGGGATGGGCTTGCCGAAGAGGTCCTCGCCCAGCGCGTACGAGACGCGGGCGCCTCGTCCCGCGCGGGACTTGATGGCGTCCAACGGGCTGTCGGCCTGGTCGGGGACGACATGCGCGCTGCCGCCGCCGCTGACGAAGGGGAGCGAACCGGTGGGTCCGACGACGGCGATGCTGCGGGCGGCGGCTCCGGTCAGGGGCAGCGCGCGGCCGTCGTTGCGCAGCAGGGTCGCACCGGCCTTGGCGACCTCCAGGGCCACGGCGGCGCCCGCCTTCGGGTCACGGCCCGGGCGGGGCGGGGCGCTTGCGTCGAGCAGCCCGAAGCGGTCCATCACCGCCAGGACGCGGCGCACGGCACGGTCGACATAGGTTTCGGAGACGCTGCCGTTCTGGACGGCCGTCTTCAGGGCGGCACCGAAGTAGGTGCCGTCGGGCATCTCCATGTCGAGGCCCGCGGTGATCGCGGCGCCGGTGCTGTGGGCGGCGAACCAGTCGGTCATCACCCAGCCGTCGAATCCCCACTGGTCCCGCAGGACATCGGTGAGCAGGGTCTTGTTCTCACAGGCGAAGGTGCCGTTGACCTTGTTGTACGCGCCCATGACCGCGCCGGAGCGGGCGGCGATGGCCGCCTCGAATCCGCGTAGTTCGACCTCGTGCATGGTCTGCTCGTCGACCCGCACGTCGATGGACATGCGGTCCTTCTCCTGGTTGTTCAGCGCGAAGTGCTTGACGGTGGCGATGAGTCCCTCGCCCTGGATGCCGCGGATCTCGGCCGCGACCAGATCGCCGGCCAGCAGCGGGTCCTCGCTGAAGGTCTCGAAGTTGCGGCCCGCGTACGGGGTGCGGATGAGGTTGACCATCGGGGAGAGCAGCACGTCCTGGCCCAGTGCGCGGCCCTCACGCCCGATGACCTGGCCGTAGCGGTGGGCGAGACCTGGGTCGAAGGCGGAGGCCAGCAGAACGGGGGCGGGCAGGGCCGTGGCGTGCTGGGTGACGCGGACGCCGGCGGGCCCGTCGGCGAGTCGGAGCGGGGGGATGCCGAGCCGCGGGACTCCGGGCACATATCCGGCCTGGCCGAGCGATGTGGGGTCGGTGGCGCCGTGCAGCAGGGAGATCTTCTCGTCGAGGGTGAGTTTCCCGATCCGGCCCTCCACGCGAGGACCGGCGCTGGATCTGGACTCGGCGTAGGCGAACGGGGCGGAACCGGTGCTGGTGGCAGCCGTGGCGACCGCGATGGCGCCGCCCAGCAGTCGCAGGGCCGATCGCCGGGAAAACCCATCAGAAGCAGCGTGGGACATGAGCCGTCACTCCTTCGGTGCGCGGGCACATCGTTGTGGACCGCGTGTACACGTGCCAACGGACGCCACGTTCGGCCCTTGAACGCACTGCGCGTCAGAGTCGGCTTGACAAGCCGTCAGGCACCACGGGTACGGCGCGAAAACTATGACCGGAGGTGACTCGTGTCAATGAAGTGAACAGAAACAGCTGACAACCCGACAAGAACCGAAGGAGCATGGAGGGCAGGCAGGCCCCTACCCCCTGGGCGGCGACCCGCCTTGCGCACACATGCCACCCCACGCGGCGACGCGGTGCGTCGCGAACGGCAGGGGCAGAGCGGCCCCGCATGAACGACCAAGGGCCTCGACCAGGTCGTACCGACCCGGCCAAGGCCCTGCGCAAGGCGTCTGGCTCAGTTGTTCGGGCGGAGCGTCCAGACAACGGTCATCTCACCGGTCACGGCACCGTCACCGCGCTGGATGGCGATGGCGACGGGGAACTCGGGGCGCTGCCCGGCGTCGAGTTCGGCGACGACGTCGGCGGCGGGCCGGCCGAGCGTCGCGGTGGCCGTGACGGGCCCCATCGCGAGCTTCTTGTACGAGATTTCGGCGCTGACCGCGAGCGGCACGGCGCGCGACAACTGCTCTCCGAACGCGGCGAGGACGATCGCCCCGCTCGCCGACTCCCCCAGCGTGAACATCGCTCCGGCGTGCGGGCCGCCGACATGGTTGTGGTAGTCGCTCTGGTCCGGCAGCGCTACGACCGCCTTCTCCGGACTGGTCTCCACGAACTCGAGGTTCAGGGTCCGGGCCATCGGCACGGTGGCGGCGAGCATCTCGCCGATCGTCATCTGGTCTGCGCTCATATCGCCATGTTACCCGCGAGTAGCAATCCTTGACCAGTACCCGATGATGATCGCCGTATCCTTACGCCGCATGTGGCCAGGAGAGCAGCCGCCAGGGGGCGCGCAGAATTCGCAGCAGAATGCCGGCAGCGGGCAGCCGCATGCGGGAGGCGGCCAGCCGAATCCGTATCAGCAGCCGGGGTACCAGCAGCCCAATCCGTACCAGCAGCAACCGCAGCCATGGAACGCCCCGACGGTCACGGCAGGTCCTGCGGGACCGCCGCCGACGGGAGGCGACGGCAACCGGACGAAGGTCATCGCGATCGTCGCGGCCGCGGCCGTCGTGGTCGCCGCCGGAGTGACCGGATTCGTCCTGCTCGGCGGCGGCAAGGACGACAGGACCGACCCTGAGCCGACCAAGTCCCCGTCCCGGCAGTCGAGTCCGGCGAGCGATCCGCGAGGCACCGACGGTGCCGAGAAGCCGACCGTCGCCGGCTGGAAGACCGTGGTGAACCCCAAGCGCGGCATCGCTTTCGACGTGCCCGCGCAGTGGGGACTCAAGTCGACCGGCTGGGTCACGTACGTCTCGCGGGACGACGACCCCGAGGACAAGCCCCTCATCGGTGTCGGAGCCCCCGCGCTCCTCAAGGAGCAGTGGTGCGGCACCGACGAGGACAAGGACGGCACCAAGGAGTACACGATGCTCGCGGGCGCCGGAACCAAGCGCAACAACGGCGCGAAGAGCCCCGAGGAGGCCGCCCGTGACGACGCGGCCGCCTGGGTCTACGGTGCCTACACCCAGCCCGACAAGAAACTCGTCACGCCCGGAGCGGCGGAGTCGTACACGACGACGTCCGGGCTCAAGGGCAGCCTTGCCACCGCCTCGTCGTCGGGTGTGAAGAAATCGAAAAAGTGCGCCACCGACGGGAAGGCCACCGTCTTCTCCTTCAAGGACCCTTCGGGCGACATCGTGTCGTGGGAGTTCTTCGGCGCCAAGGGGGTGTCCGAGGAGGTACCGGACACGACGGTCCGGAAAATCGTCGCCACCGTACGCCTTTCCAAGGTCCCGTCCGACTCCTGACCGGTACATGCCTGACGAATCGCGGTGACCGAAACGTGTCACAGGCAGCACTAGGGTTACTGCCCATGTGGCCAGGACAGCAGCCGCCCGGGGGCGAGCAGAACCCGCAGGACCAGAACCCGTACCAGCAGCCGGGGTACCAGCAGCCGAATCCGTACCAGCAGCCCGGATATCAGCAGACCGGCGGCCAGCCGGGGTATCAGCAGCCCAACCCGTACGGGCAACAGCCGGGTCAGGGGCAGTGGGGCGCTCCCTCTCCCGCGGGGGCGCCCGAACCCCCGAGCGGGGGCGGGAACCGGACGAAGGTCATCGCGATCGTGGCGGCCACGGCCGTGGTCGTGGCCGCCGGTGTGACCGGCTTCCTCGTCCTGGGCGGCGGTGACAAGGACGACAAGGCGGAGGGCGGCAAGGACTCGAAGCCGTCGGTCAGCCCCTCGCAGGACCCGAGCGCGTCGGCCTCGGACGACAACCCGCGCGGCGGCGACGAGGAGAAGCCGACCGTCGCCGGCTGGAAGGTCGTCGTCAATCCCAAGTGGGGCACCGCGTTCGACGTTCCGGCGGACTGGGAGGTCGAGTCGCCGGGCACGTCGATCGGCTTCGAGAAGCACAACGCCAAGGCCGGCGACAAGCCCATCATCGTGATGTCGGCACCCGCATACTTCAAGTCGAAGTGGTGCTCGTCCGACGACGACAAGGACGGCCGTACGGAGGACACCGCCCTCGGCGCGGTGGGCACCAAGGGCGCGAGCGGAGCCAAGGACACCGACGAGGTCGCCGTGAACCAGGTGCCCTGGTGGGTCTACGGCGGTTACACGCAGCCGGACAAGAAGAGCATCACCTTCGACGAGAAGGCCAAGCCGTACACCACGAAGTCGGGCGTCGAGGGCAGCATCGCCTGGGCCAGGTCCAAGAACACGCCCCAGAAGGGCAAGTGCGCGAGCGACGGCAAGGCCATCACGTTCGGGTTCAAGAACTCGGCGGGCGACTACGTGGCGTGGAGCCTCTACGGAGCCACCGGCGTGGACCAGGAGATCCCCGACGCGACGATCCTGAAGATCCTCAGCACCGTGCGGCTGCACGGCGATCCGACGGAGTCCTGAGCCGGCGTCCTGAGCCAACTGCCCGGGTGTCCGGCCCTTTTGTGGACCGCCGTGACACTCGGGTCCCGGGTCCCTCTATCGTTACGGGCCATGTGGCCAGGACAGCAGCCGCCCGGGGGCGAGCAGAACCCGCAGGACCAGAACCCGTACCAGCAGCCGGGGTACCAGCAGCCGAATCCGTACCAGCAGCCCGGATATCAGCAGACCGGCGGCCAGCCGGGATATCAGCAGCCCAACCCGTACGGGCAGCCGCAGTGGGGGGCTCCGTCGGAGCCCCCCGGCGCGCCGCAGGCCTCGGGGGGCAGCGGCGGTGGCGGGAACAAGACCAGGATCACGGCGATCGTCGCGGCGACGGCCGTCGTGATCGCGGCCGGGGTCACCGGGTTCCTGGTCCTGGGCGGCGGCGACAAGGACGACAAGGCGGGTGGCGATCCGTCCAAGTCCCCCAAGCCGTCCGTCTCCTCTTCGCCGAGCGAGAGCGGTGGTGACGACAACCCGCGCGGCGGCGAGGAGGAGAAGGCGACGATCGCGGGCTGGAAGGTCGTGGTGAACCCGAAATGGGGCACCGCCTTCGACGTACCCGCGGACTGGGAGGTCAAGACTCCCGGCACCTTCATCGGCTTCGAGGACGAGAAGAAGGGCGACGGCTCCTCGCTGATCGGGATGTCCGCGCCCGCCTTCCTCCAGGAAAAGTGGTGCACGTCCGACGACGACAAGGACGGGTACGAGAACGACACGGCGCTGGCCGCCGCGGGCACCAAGGGACAGAGCGGTGCCAAGAACACCGACGACCCGGCACGCAACGACTCGGCGTGGTGGGTCTTCGGTGGCTACACCGACCAGAAAAGCGCCTCCAAGAAGCTGCTCACCATAGGCAAGCCCAAGCCGTACACGACGAAGTCGGGCGTCAAGGGCAGTGTCGCGACGACGTACTCGACCGGTGTCCCCAAGAAGGGCAAGTGCGACTCCGACGGCAAGGCGACCACGTTCGCCTTCAAGAACTCGGCCGGCGACTTCGTGTCCTGGACGTTCTACGGCGCCAAGGGCGTGTCCGACGAGGTGTCGGACGCGACCGTGCAGAAGATTCTCAGCACGGTACGCCTACACGGTGATCCGACGGATTCCTGAGCCGCGTACGGCAGTTCAGGAGCCTCCTGGGCACACCGCACGCTGCCGTCCTGGCCAGGGGGGAACACCTCCGTGGAGCAAGCTGCGACGGCGGCAGCGTGCAGCGAGGCCTTCGGTGATGACTTCTTCGTCCCCAAACAACGCGGACGACCGCGCGACCTGCGGCCGGTCCGCGCGTTACTCAGCGGACGTCGACATAGTCGCCAGCGGCCTTGACCGCCGGGGTGGTCGTCGTACCGGCGAAACTGTAGCGCCAGTAGCCGTCCACGGAGGCCCTCACGGTGGTTTTCAGGTTGCCGGAGGAGTTGCTGTACGCCATCTTCACCGTGGTGTAGGTGGCTGTGCCCGCTTTGCGGAACTGGAGCTCGACTGGCTGGTTGGCATAGCCGTGGTACTCGAGGTCGTCCCACCAGCTCGCGCGGCTCAAATTGCCGGCAATGGTGATTGTCTTGCCCTTGCCGACCGGCTCCGGTGACGCGTTCACCGTCAGAAGGGTTTTCCGCTGGATGCGGACACTGGAGTAAGGGTCGGCGTCGGCCCAGCTGCCGTCCTTGGCGACGACTGAGATGTAGGCCTTCCAAGTCCCCGCTGTCTCATTCTTCAGCAAGGTCGGGTTGCCGCTGATGGTGAGCTTGCACGTGGAGGTCGAATCGTTGACCGTCCGGCAGTCGGCCTGGTTCGAGGTCGGGTTCAGAACACCGTCGTAGCCATCGGTGTTCAGATGGGTTCCGTGGAAGAGCACCAGCGACACGTTCTTGATGTTGGACGGAGCGGTCGACGTCACAGTGGCCGTTATCGTCTTGGTGGTCGTGCCGATCACTATGTCTTTGCCGCCGTTGACCGTCGCGTTCAAGATCCTGATGTCGCTGCTGCCACCCACGGTCGCATGGGCGGTAGGCGTGATCAGCGCGGTCAGGGCCAGTGCGCCGACGGCAGTGATCAGGGTGGATATCCGCATGAAGTTCCCTGGGAACGAGCTGGGGATCGGTGTACCTTGTGGCGATCACCGATTGGCGCGCTGAGTGTAGGTCAGCAGTCGTCAACAAGGGGCAAAGCGAGGGCAGTCAGTGCCGTTGCCGTGGATGACGGGCGGCTGCGGTCACGATGGTGCTGTTCTTCGCCAATGGCTGTGGTGCGGATGGTGGGCGACCCGTCCACCGCGATGCCGTGGGTAGACCCGAGATCCTGGATTGCCCGTGAGGGCGGGTCCGATGATCAGCGGCTCGTCCACCACGCGGTCCCGGCTCTGGTGGCTGCGGTTACGAGCTCGACGAGCCACGCGGGCACCCGCTGTATGACCAAGTGCAGGCCCCCCGCAGTCGAGTTCGAACCGTGTCAGCGCGCTTGAGGTGTTTGCTGATCGCATCCACGCAGGGAGGAAAAGCGTTACCGACGGAGGAGCGGGCGTTGGAGATCACCGAGGCAGCCCTCGGCCCCGACCACCCTGGCGCGTCCAGCCGGCTGAACAACCTCGCCATTGTCCGCGCCTCATGGGAAGAGCGGCGGGGGCCGGACCGTAGCCGTACCAGCCGGCACAGCCAAGCGAAAGAAGCGCGAGCAGAACGGCTACATTCACCGAGGTGTTGCGCGCTCCACCAGGAAATCCCCGAGGACAAGCCCTCGCGTGTCTCGGCCTACGACTGGTTCGGCTCGATCGCGATGGTGCCGCTGGCCACGGCCCTGGCGGGGCCGGCGGAGCAGGCCTTCGGGCGTACGACCGAGCTGTGGGCTGCGCGGCGCTGGTCGTGGCGGCACCGCGGCGGTGCTGTGCGTGCCGGACGTGCGGAATCCGGCGGCGGACCAGGCCGGTGGCTCAGGGGACGCCGGTGCCGGACCTGGCGAGTGGGTCAGCCGATGCTGAAGGCCCCGTCGGGCGGCTCGGGTGAAGGGACCGCGTTCTCATCGCGGACGGGTTCGGCGGCGCCGATGAACTCCCGCAGTGCGGGGCCGTGTTCGACACGCGCGGGGAAGGCGTCGGAGGCGGTCCGGCGGGCGAGCGTGGCCGTGTCGAGGGGGCGGTGGGACGCCACGAGCACCGCGTTGCCGAAGCGGCGGCCGCGCAGGACGCCCGGTTCCGCTATCAGCGCCAGCTCCTCGAACACCGTGGAAAACGTGGCGAGTTGGGAGCGGAGGAAGGCGAAGGGCGCGGCGTCTGCGAGGTTGGCGAGGTAGACGCCGTCGGCGCGCAGCACCCGCTCGGCGGCGCACGCGTACGCGATGGAGGTCAGGTGCGCCGGTACCCGTGAGCCGCCGAAGACGTCCGCGATCATGATGTCGGCGGAGTCGGGCGCGGCGGCTTCGAGCCAGGCACGGGCGTCCGCGCCGTGCAGGGTGATGCCCGAACCGTCGGGTACTGGCAAATGCTCGCCGACCAGGGACAGCAGACCGCGGTCGGCCTCCACCACGTCCTGCCGCGAACCGGGCCGGGTCGCGGCGACATAGCGGGGCAGGGTGAGCGCCCCGCCCCCGAGGTGCAGCACGTCCAGGGCCGCTCCCGGTTCCACCACCGTGTCGAGTACATGCCCGAGCCGTCGCGCGTACTCGAACTCCAGATGCGTCGGCGCGTCCAGATCGACGTACGACTGGGGCGCCCCGTCCACCGTCAGCAGCCACGCCCGCTTCCGGTCGACATCCGGCATCAGCTTGGCGGTTCCGTGATCCACGGCCCGTGTCACGGGTATCGGCTCGTCCACGGGTCCATTGTGCCGTCATACCTCCCGAGACGGAGGGTCGTCCCCGTCCCGGCGACGACCCTCCGTCTCAGCCCTGCCACACCTCGGCGGCTTCCGCCGCGTGTATCGCGGCCTGTTTCCGCCCGGCGCGTGCGGCGGCCGCCCGGACCTCGGGGTCCAGGGGGTTGCGTCCGAAGGACTGCTTCGCGTCACGGTCGGGCGCGATGACGGCGACGCGGGCGCCGTTCTCCGTGAGCCTGCGGCCCTGCTCGGCGGCCGAGGCCAAGGGGCCGCCGCCCGCCGCGACGGGAGCCAGGACGACCACGCGCGCGTACCCGGCGGCGAGGTGGGCGTTGGCCGGTGAGTGGGTGCCGCCGTCCATCCAGCGGCGGCCGTCGATCGTGACCGGCGGCCATGCTCCCGGCACCGCGCAGCTCGCGGCCATGGCGTCCACGAGCGGCACCCCGCTGTCCTTGTCGAAGACGCGCAGCTCACCGGTGGCCGTGTCGACGGCGGGCATGCGCAGCGGCCGCGCCGGCCACTCGGGCGCGGCGAGTCGGCTCTCGATCGCGTAGCGACGCGACGTCTCGTCCACCGTGCGCGCCGCCAGTGCCATCCGGCCGATCTTCCGGCCGTAGGCCTCGGGTGTGCGCGACGTCAGCGTCGCCCAGGCGTAGCGAGCGTAGGCGCCCGCGCCCAGGCGTGCGGGCAGCTCGCCGCTCTGCGGGCCGAGTTGACGCTGGTACAGCTCCAGGAGGGTCAGCCGGCCCGAGGCGAGCTGAGCGCCCACGGACGAGCCCGCCGACGTACCGATCACCACATCGGCGTCGCTCAGGTCGACACCCGCCTCCAGGAGCCCGTACAGCATTCCGGCGAGCCAGCCGATCCCTCCGCTGCCCCCGCCGCCGAGCACAAGTGCCTTGTCCCCCATGGCTTTCCCACCCCTCGGCTCGGCGCCCCTGACACTCCGTCTGCGATCAGTCTCGCGCACGGCACTGACATCGGTACGAGCGGGTGCCCGCCCCTCTCGGGGCGGGCACCCTGGTCCCTCGGCCGACGCTCAGCCGACCGACGTCACCGTCCCCGCGCCGACCGTCCGGCCGCCCTCGCGGATCGCGAAGCCCAGGCCGGGCTCCAGCGGGACCTCGCGCCCGAGCTCCACCGTCATCGTGACGGTGTCGCCGGGACGCGCGACCGCCGTCTCGCCGAGGTCGACGTCGCCGACCACGTCTGCGGTGCGGATGTAGAACTGCGGGCGGTACCCGGTGGAGACGGGTGTCGTGCGTCCGCCCTCGCGCGTCGACAGGACATACACCTGCGCCGCGAAACGGCGACTGGGTACGACGCTGCCGGGCGCGGCGACGATGTGCCCGCGTCGCACCGCGTCGCGCGGAACACCGCGCAGCAGCAGCGCCACGTTGTCCCCGGCCTGCGCCTCCTCCATGGGCTTGCCGAAGGTCTCCAGACCGGTGACCACCGTGTCGACGGTGGCGCCGAGCACTTCGACGCGGTCGCCGACCCGGATCGTGCCGCGCTCCACGGCACCGGTGACGACCGTGCCGCGGCCCGTGATCGTGAGCACGTTCTCGACCGGCAGCAGGAACGGCGCGTCGAGATACCGCTCGGGCATCGGCACGTAGGTGTCCACCGCGTCGAGCAGCGCGTCGATCGCCGCCGTCCAACGAGGGTCCCCCTCAAGGGCCTTGAGACCGGACACGCGTACGACAGGTACGGCTTCGCCCCCGTAGCCGTGCGCGGAGAGCAGCTCGCGGACCTCCAGCTCCACGAGGTCGGTGAGCTCCTCGTCGCCCGCGTCGGCCTTGTTGAGGGCGACGACGATGTGGTCGACGCCCACCTGCCGGGCGAGCAGCACGTGTTCGGCGGTCTGCGGCATGATCCCGTCGAGCGCCGAGACGACGAGGATCGCCCCGTCGAGCTGGGCCGCGCCCGTGACCATGTTCTTGACGTAGTCGGCATGGCCCGGCATGTCCACGTGCGCGTAGTGCCGGGTGTCGGTCTCGTACTCGACATGCGCGATGTTGATGGTGATGCCGCGAGCGGCCTCCTCCGGCGCACGGTCGATCCGGTCGAACGGAACGAAGGTGCCGGAGCCGCGCTCGGCCAGGACCTTGGTGATGGCGGCGGTCAGGGTGGTCTTGCCGTGGTCGACGTGACCCATGGTGCCGATGTTCAGGTGCGGTTTGGTGCGCACGTAAGCCGTCTTGGGCATGGCTGTACCTCGAAGCCTCTTCAGTGTCAGCGGAACTGAGTGATGGCCCCGGCGCATACGGGCCGGGACGGGGACCCCAAGGACTTGCCGACCCTCCCCCTGCGGGGTCCGCCGGACGATCCGGGAAGGGTCAGCTTCGGGCGCCGTCGACGGCGGCCACGGGGACGGCAGCCTTCGGGGCATCCGCGACTGCGGATGCTGCGAGGAGGAAGGCGTACCGGAACATGAGGAGATCATCGCCGACGCGTCGGCCCACGTCGAATGGTTTTCGGCGCCCGGGAGTCGGGTGTTTCGGGTGGTGCGATGGGATGCTGAAGGCGCCTCAGGCGCCGATGTTCTTGAGTGCCTCGCGCACGGACAGCGGCGCGAGCCTCCCCCGCTCCCGGGCGACGAAGTCCCGCACCGCCTGCGGGTCCGTCTTCGCGTACTCGCGCAGACACCAGCCGATCGCCTTGCGGATGAAGAAATCGGGGTGCCCGGACTGGCGGACGCAGTACCCGAAGAGGCGCTCGGTGTCGGTGGCGTCCTTGTAGCGGAGCTGGTGGAGCAGGGCCGTACGCGCGACCCACAGGTCGTCGTCCTCGATCCACGCGTCCATGTCGGTCTTCAGCTTCGGGTCGGCTGCCACCAGGCCTCCCACTACGTGGGAGGCGAGTGCGTCGACGGTGTCCCACCAGGGGACCGTGCGGACCAGGTGGCGCGCCACCGGCAGGAAGCCAGACGACAACCGCTTCCCATGACGGCGCAGATAGTCGACGGCGAAGTAGTGGTACTCGCGCTCGGGCAGATCCCAGCAGCGCAACGCGAGCGCCGCGCAGTCGGCCTCGTCGGGTCGGGCGGTGTCCTGGAGGACGGGCCGAGACAGGGCGCGACGCTCGGGCGTGGTCAGCCCGAGGAAGGGCGCGACGTCCTTCATGTATGCGCGCATCGCCGCGGCCCGTTCCGCATCGGCGGCCGCGGCGTACGTGGCCGTGAGCCGCGGCAGCACGGCGTCCGCGACAGCGCTGTTCGGCACCTCGAACCGCACACCTGAGGTTCCGGAAGCTGTGACGCCCATGAGACGAACCATACGGCGATCACACACACTGGTCGGTTAGTGTCGCCGGATGCTCGATGCCACCACCCGCTCTGGGGGCACCGCCACGGCCACTCCCCAGGCCGCCGCCACGGAGCTCTCCGTCGCCGCGGAGCTCGCCGTCGCCGCACCCGCCGTCCTGACCGCCGCACGCACCGGCCTGACCACCCGCTGTACTAGAGCACTGCTCTCGCCCTGGTCGCGGCTCTCCCTGCTCGTGGTGCTGCTCGCGGCGGCCGCGTCGAGCGTGCTGCTCTTCGAACCGCAGCGGCTGCTCGCCGACGGCTGGCCGCCGCAACTCGGCGGTGCCGCGGCGGCTGTCGCGTTCGCCGTGGCGTACGGGCTGTGCACGGTCGCGTTCGTGCCCCGTCCGCTCCTCAATCTGGCGGCGGGCGCCCTCTTCGGCTCCCAACTGGGCCTGGGCACCGCGCTCGTGGGCACCGTGCTCGGTGCCGGTGTCGCCTTCGGGCTGGGCCGGATCCTCGGGCAGGACGCGCTGCGCCCGTTGCTGCGCGCCCGCTGGCTGAAGGCGGCGGACGGACAGCTCAGCCGGCACGGCTTCCGGTCGATGATGGTGGCCCGGCTGTTCCCCGGGGTGCCGTTCTGGGCCGCCAACTACTGCGCGGCCGTCTCCCGCATGGGCTGGCTGCCCTTCCTCCTCGCGACGGCGCTCGGCTCGATCCCGAACACCGCCGCGTACGCCGTCGCCGGCGCCCGGGCCTCGGCTCCGACGTCGCCCGCCTTCCTCATCGCGATGGGCTTCATCGCCGTACCGGCCCTGGTCGGAGCGGTGGTGGCCTGGCGCAAGCGCCACCACCTGCGCGGCCGCTGACACACCACGCGGTCGCGGAAGCGCTGACTGTCTTCCTCACCACCGCGCGGCCTCACCACCGCGCGGCACCGCACGGCCACCGGCCCTACACGGCTTCCAGCACCATCGCGTTGGCGAGCCCGCCCGCCTCGCACATCGTCTGCAGCGCGTAGCGGGCTCCGCGGGTCCGCATGGCGTGGACGAGGGTGGTCGTCAGGCGGGTGCCGCTCGCGCCGAGCGGGTGGCCGATCGCGATCGCTCCGCCGTGCACGTTGACCTTGGAAAGGTCCGCGCCCGTCTCCTGCTGCCAGGCGAGGACGACGGCCGCGAAGGCCTCGTTCACCTCGAAGAGATCGATGTCGCCGAGGGCCAGCCCCGCCTTGCGCAGCACCTTCTCGGTGGCCGGGATGACGCCCGTGAGCATCAGCAGCGGATCGGAGCCGGTGACGGCGAAGCTGTGCAGCCGGGCGATGGGCCGCAGGCCGAGGCGGGCCGCGGTCTCGCTCGACGTGATGAGCACGGCCGACGCGCCGTCGTTGATGGGGCTCGCGTTGCCCGCCGTGACGGACCAGTCGATCTGCCCGAAGCGCTCGCCGAAGGTGGGGTCGTAGTAGGCGGGCTTGAGTCCGGCGAGTATCTCCGTGGTGCTCGCGGGCCTAACGCACTCGTCGCGGGTCACTCCCTCCAGGGGCGCGACTTCGGCGTCGAACAGGCCGTTGTTCCACGCCGCGGCCGCCTTCTGGTGCGAGCTCACCGCGAAGGTGTCCATCTGCTCGCGCGAGATGCCCCACTTGGCGGCGATGAGTTCGGCGCTGATCCCCTGCGGCACCAGACCCTCCGGGTAGCGCTCGGCGACGCCCGGCCCGAAGGGATCCTTGCCCGCCGGCACGTTCGACCACATCGGGACTCGGCTCATCGACTCCACACCGCAGGCGACGACCATGTCGTACGCACCCGACATGACGCCCTGCGCGGCGAAATGCACGGCCTGCTGCGAGGAGCCGCACTGCCGGTCCACGGTGGTCGCCGGCACCGTCTCGGGGAATCCCGCGGAGAGCACGGCGTACCGGGTGGTGTTCATGGCCTGCTCGCCGACCTGGTCGACGGTGCCCCCGATGACGTCGTCGATCAGGGCCGGGTCGATCCCGGAGCGCTCGACGAGGGTGCGCAGCGTGTGGGCGAGGAGCTCCACGGGGTGGACATGGGCGAGGGAGCCGTTCGGCTTGCCCTTGCCGATGGGCGTGCGTACGGCTTCGACGATCACGGCGTCACGCATGGGATGCCTCTCAGGTCTCTGAGGTCAGGGAACCGGTGACCGAGCGGGTTCGTTCTTCAAATTCACTGAGTTTGCTTTCCAAACCCGCTAAGTGACTCCAGAGTAGCTCAGTGGGTTGGACAATCCAACCCACCCCCTAGACTGGTGGCATGAAGGACGCGCGCCCCTGCTCGATCGCCGACACTCTCGCTCTCGTCGGCGAGAAGTACTCCCTGCTCGTACTGCGCGAGGTGTCCTTGGGCGCCACGCGGTTCGACCAACTGGTCCGCAACATCGGCGCCCCGCGCGACGTACTGACGGCTCGCCTCAAGCGGCTCGTCGACGCCGGCGTACTGAAGAAGATCGAGTACAGCGACCGCCCCAAGCGCTACGAGTACCGGCCCACCCAGGCCGGTCTGGAGCTGGTGCCGGTCCTGTGGACGCTCATGGCGTGGGGCGACCGCCACCTCCACGCCGACGGCGACCGCCCGATGGTGATCGAGCACATCTGCGGCCACGAACTCGTCCCGCAGGTCGTCTGCGCCGAGTGCGGCAATGAGGTGGAGCAAGGCGACCTGAAGGCGCACCCACAGGCACCTGGCTGGACGGTGACGGGGCCCGCGGCGGCGTAGCACGCGGCCCGGCGCAGGCCCTACGGGCCCCTTGCGGGCCTGGACGGTCGCCGTTCCACGGGCCTGGTCGGTCCTCTTTCTAGGGGCCTAGACGGTCCCCTTGTAGATGTCGAGCCGTCCGCACATCCCGAACCGGCCGTGGGCGGCCGGCAGCTCGGCCCGCACCACGGCGTCACCAAGGTGAGACGTGTCGCCCTGCTCCAGGCGGTCGAGCTGGTCCCCCGTGGCCGAGGCGGCCGCCTCGGCGCCACGCCGCCACCGCTCACGCCACTCCGCGAGGCGAGGCCGCACCAGCGCGGCGGCGGCCCGGTGGAACGCGGCGAGCGGCTCGGGCCCCTCCGCGTCGCGCAGCGCGCGGTAGCCCTCCAGGGCAAGATCGCGCCGGGCCCGGGCGACCCGCGCCTGCTCCTCCTCGGTCGCGTCCGCCGGAATGACGGTTGCGGCAGCGTAGGTCCCGGGGTCGGCCAGATACGTGGGGGGCAAGGTGAGGACCGCGTCGCCCGCCTCCGGCAGACCGTTGTTCTGCATGAGGACGGTGATGCGCAGGTCGTCCTCATTGACGAGCCGGTGGATCGTGCCGGGCGTGAACCACGCGACCGTGCCCGGGAGGAGCGGTGTGACCTCATACCCCGACGTCGTCAGCGTCTGCACGGATCCGCGCCCGCCGGTGACGACGTACGCCTCCGAACAGGTCAGGTGCAGATGAGGGGTTCCACCGCGCACGCCGTCGGCCGCGGGCCAGTCGTAGACGCAGAGGTGCGAGACGGCGACGGCCCCCGGGAGTCCGGTGAAGCCGGGGATCACAGCGCTCACCAGGGATGCTCCTCCAGGTACTTGGCGACCTCCTCGCGCTCCCAGGTGCCCTCGGCGACGACGACCCGGTAGCGGCGGGTGAGTGTTTCCCCGGGCGCGAGCTCCAGTTCGTCGAAGAAGGCGAGCGAGGGGGCGACGGCCGCGAAGGGCTCGTTGCGGACGAACCAGTGGGCCGGGTGGGCGCCTCGCGACCCGGAGTGGTCGTTCTCGGGGGCGTGCGCGAAGACGAGGGTCGCGTGGCCGTCGGACCCGTCGTGCTCACCCGAGTACGCGAGCCACGGCGCCTGCCGCGCCATCAGGTCGGACCCTTCGGAGTCGGGCCCGATGACCCGACCGCCCCGGAAGGCGCGCGGGCCACGCCAGAACAGGCCCGTGTAGCCC
The DNA here is from genome assembly GCF_044457265.1 of Streptomyces sp. NPDC050564. Taxonomy (NCBI): domain Bacteria; kingdom Bacillati; phylum Actinomycetota; class Actinomycetes; order Kitasatosporales; family Streptomycetaceae; genus Streptomyces; species Streptomyces sp. NPDC050564. The sequence goes on from NZ_JBITGS010000009.1 coordinate 98,986, forward strand.
GCCATCTCCCGCCCGGCGGTGGTGGGACTGCCGAAGCGCAGGGACTCCGCACGGCGGTTGGTGACCGCGGTGGTCCAGGTCAGCGCCCAGGAGCCCGCTCCGAGATCGATGTCGTGCACCTCGATGCGGCGCTCCTCGTCGGCCCATGGGTCACCGTCGTACGGATGCCAGGTGAGGCGCTCGGCGATGACCGCGCGGGCACCGTCCGAGGCGACCTCGTCGAAGGTGACATGCGCCATCGACCCGACGCGCTCTGGGAGTTCGAGATATCCCTTTCCGTGGACGTATGTGTTGCCACCCCACAGGTTCTGCCCGGAGAGGTGCGAGGCCGTCATCTGGAGGCCCTTGTGCCAGCGGTGGTCGTTGGGCCGGTAGTCCGTGACGACGTTGTTCGCCAGTGTCCTGAGCGGATGCAGATACGGCTTCGGGGACTCCCAGGCGGCCTCGGGCCGGTAGACGTAGCTCAACAACTCCACACCGCTGGTGACTTCACTGACGGTGACGCGCTCCCCGTGCGTGTGGACGAGGCGCAGGCTCCCCTGCGAGGACATGGTCACGCCGGCACCTCCTGGTCCAGGGACACCTCGGGGACCACGGGCGCCCAGCCGGGCGCGCCGCCGTGCAGGGCCGTGTAGTACGCATCCCCCGGGCCGATCTCCCCCGCGCGGACGGTCGTGTCCGTGAACGCCGACTTGTAGAGAGCGGTGATCAGTTCCAGGCTGGTCCGTCCGTCGGCGCCGCTGCTGCGCGGCCGTTCTCGGGCTCGCATGCTCGCGACGAGCTCCCGCAACTGCGCCAGGTGCGAACTCGGTACGTCCGCTCCGAAGTCCCGCCAGGCCGCGACATCGGCGTCCGGCACATCCGGTGCCGGAGTGATGCGCCAGTTGTCGTTGCTGTGCCCGTACAGGTGCGTGAGCTCGACGGTCCCGCGCTCGCAGTCGATGCGGATGCGGCTCACCTCGTCGGGGCTCAAAACGCTGTTGACGACAGTGGCCATCGCGCCGCTCGCGAAGCGGACCAGGGCGGTCGAGACGTCCTCCGTCTCCACATCGTGCACCAGGCGTCCCGCCATCGCCCGCACCTCGCTCCACGGCCCCAGCAGGTCGAGCAGCAGGTCCATCTGGTGGATGCCGTGTCCCATCGCGGGCCCGCCGCCCTCGGTGGCCCAGCGTCCGCGCCAGGGCACGGCGTAGTAGTCGGCGTTGCGGTACCACGTGGTCTGGCAGTGCGCGACCAGGGGACGGCCCATGGCCTCCTCGGCGATCAGGCGCCGTACGTGCCGGGCGCCCGAGCCGAAGCGGTGCTGGAAGACGATCGACGCGTACGGGCCCCCGTCCGTTCCCTCCTCCGCCTCTACGGCGTCGAAGTCGGCCAGCGTCGGGACGGGCGGCTTCTCGCACCACACCCAGGCGCCGGCGCGCAGCGCGGCAATGGTCTGCTCGCGATGCAGGGTCGGCGGAGTGCAGATGGCGACCAGGTCGGGCCGCTGCTCTTCGAGCATCCGGGCCAGATCGGTGTACGCGTGCGGAATCCCCACCTCGGCGCAGAACTCCCGGACCGCGCCCTCGGCGATGTCGACCGCGGCCACGATCTCCGTCTCGCCCTCTTCGGCGAGCCGCGCGAGCGCCGGACAGTGGCTCCCGCGCGCGATGGCGCCCGCGCCGATGAGGGCGGCCCGGATGGGGCGGCCGTCGAACGCGGTCGCGGGGCGGTTCGCGGAGGTCTCGGGGCTGCTTGCGGTGCGGGATGTGCTCATGTACGTGATCAGCGCTCCATCGGACGTGACGTCAGACGTTGGCCAACGCATGATGCCCCGAGCAAAACCCGGCGACAGCAAGCGCTTTCTCCAATGCTGCAACGTATGCGGCGATCCAGCGGCCGGTCAACACCCCGGTCACGTCATGGGCAACGTTGCCGCGCATCCCGGGCAGGCCCGCCTCGCACGGCTGCGAAACCCCTGTGGCCGGGCTGTCACGGCCGGACGCTACGCTGCCCTCTACACCCTTGATCACCCGAACGGCGGCACGGCCTGCCCGTCGCCCCTCCCACCATCGGCACTTGGACCACGTAACTTCATGTCTTGGTTTGAATCCCTCATCCTCGGACTTGTCCAGGGGCTGACCGAGTTCCTTCCCGTCTCCTCCAGCGCCCATCTGCGTCTGACCGCGGCGTTCGCGAGCTGGGACGACCCGGGTGCGGCCTTCACCGCGATCACCCAGCTCGGCACGGAGGCCGCGGTCCTGATCTACTTCCGCAAGGACGTCGGACGGATTCTCTCGGCGTGGTTCCGCTCGCTCACCAACAAGACGATGCGGCGGGACCACGACGCACAGATGGGCTGGCTGGTGATCGTCGGCTCCATTCCGATCGGTGTGCTGGGGGTGACGCTCAAGGACCAGATCGAGGGGCCCTTCCGCGATCTTCGGGTCACCGCGACGATGCTGATCGTGATGGGCGTGGTCATCGGCGTCGCCGACCGGCTCGCGGCACGCGACGAGACGGGCGGCAGGCACCGGGCGGCCAAGCAGCGCAAGACACTTGAGGATCTGAACGCCAAGGACGGCCTGCTCTACGGCCTCTGCCAGGCGATGGCACTGGTCCCCGGAGTCTCCCGGTCCGGCGCGACCATCAGCGGCGGCCTGTTCATGGGCTACACCCGCGAGGCGGCCGCCCGATACTCCTTCCTCCTCGCCATGCCGGCCGTCCTCGCCTCCGGCACCTTCGAGCTCAAGGACGCCGCCGAGGAGGGGCACATCTCCTGGGGTCCGACGATCTTCGCGACGGTGATCGCGTTCGCGGTCGGCTACGCCGTCATCGCGTGGTTCATGAAGTTCATCTCGCACAAGAGCTTCATGCCGTTCGTCTGGTACCGGATCGCGCTCGGCATCGTCATCATCGCGCTGGTGGCGACGGGCGGTCTGAGCCCGCACGCGGCGGAGTCGTCGGGCTGACGGCTCATACCCCGGCTGCCCCTGCCGTCCCGGGCAGGGCGAGCGCCCAGGGTTCCTCCTCGTTCCGCGCCCCGTTGGCGACGTACGCGATCGTCCGGTACCAGCCCGCGCGGACCAGCGGCTCCAGGACTTCCTGTTCGTCGAGATGCTCGCGCAGCCCGCTCCACACCGCGTCGCTCACGCGCGGTGGTGTGCAGTTCGTCGACGGCGCGGAGCAGAGCCGTCTGCCGGGCGGACCAGACCGGGTCGTCGGGTGCGCCGATCGCGGTGAGGGTGACCTGTTCCGGGGTGAGACCGGCCGTCTCCGCGTACGTCGCCATACGGCCCAGTCGGCCTGGCATCTCACCCCGCTCGGCGACGACTTGGTGACCGCGATGCGGCCTCTGCTGGACTGGTCCCGCGTCCGGGCCGAGCGAGAGTGAGCCCGGGCGCGAGGCCCGGACCGGGACCGCAACGCGCTTGAACCCCGCCCTGGACGGCCCCTCGAAAGTCCAGCGACAGCGGGCCTCGGGCCTGGCCATAATCCCTTTCCATGGCCTTGACTCAGCAATTCGCCCGTGTCTCTCCGGAGTACCTGGCGCAGTGTCGCGAGTCGGCCCTCGGTTCGCCCGGCGCCGCCCCCGGTTGGGCCCCTCCGTCCCGCGATCTCCTCGACGCCGACTGGGCGATGTGGGGCCTCATCTGGTACTGCCGCAAGACGGCCGCCCACCCACGTCTGGTCGACCTGCTCGACCGGGTGTTGACCGGCGATCCCGGGGGCGACATCGGCTTCCTCGACCACGACGAGGTGTACGACGGCGTCACCGACCCGCCCGGTCTGCTGGCTCCCGCCGCGGTCGACGAGATCACCCGCGCCCTCTTCGACGTGGACATCGGCCGAGTCCTCGCGGATCTGCCGCAATCCCCGGAAGCCGCCGCCTCCGTCGTCGGATTCGAGGGGTTTCGTGGCAACGTACGGGACTACCTGGTCGAGCACTTCCTCGCGCTGCGCGCCTTCTTCCGCGGCGCGCAACTGCGCGGTCAGTGCGTCGTCGTCTGGATCGACTGAGTGGATCGACTGAGCCCGGTCGAGGCGGTGCTCGACGGGCAGCGCCTCGGACTCCCCGCCCGCCGTGACGAAGCACATACGGCATGAGTAGCCGTCCGGTAGCGCACTGTCAGTCCTTGCCCCTAGGCTTGTGCGCATGTCCCCCGATTTCACTCCCTCTGGTTCCGTGCGATCCGCTGCCGCGTTGAACGAGCAGATCCGCGCCCTGTGGACGCGCGCGGGCGGTTCCCTGTCCGCCCAGGAGCGGGCGGAGTACGAACTGCTGGTCGTGAAGTGGGCGGAAGCGATACGGGGAGAGATCGTCGAGGCGGCATGAGAGCCGTGGGGTGAGCGCGCCGACCGGGCCCTGCCTACGCACCGGTCCAAGCCGACGCATCTCCACGACAGCCGGTCAGTCGAGGCCGATGCATCTCGAGGACAGCCGACCACCCCAAGCCGACTCGTCTTCGGGGCAGCCGACCAGCCGTAGCTGATACGTCTCAGGACAGCCGACCAGCCGCAGCCGACACGTCTCAGGACAGCCGACCAATCGAAGTCGGCGCGTCTCCGGGGCAGCCGGCCAGATGCAGCCGGCCCATCCACATCCACACGGCAGCCCGCCGGGCAAGGCCAGTACCTCCCCACGGCAGCCCGCCAGTTGAGGCCGACGCACCCGCGCTCACTTGAGCCCGACGAGCCCGCGCTTCAGCACCGACCGCCGAGCGGTGGCGCCCCGTCACCGCCCCGGACACCCGAAGTACAGCCCCCGTCGTCTACGACGAGTCGGGCGACATCAACCACGCGATGGCGGCGGCGATTTCCTCGGCCTGTCCGACGCGACGGAGCCGAATCGACGAGCCGCGCGCTCGGCGCGCCCCGGGTCACCCATCGTCGCGTGCATCTCGGTGCCGATCACGCCGGGTGCGACCGCGTTGACGCGGATGCCGTCGGGGCCGAGTTCCTCGGCCAGACCCGGCGTCAGCGCATCGACGGCCGCCTTGGTGGCCGCGTAGTGCACGAACTCACCGGGGCTGCCGAGCGTGGCAGCCGCCGAGGACACGGTCGCGTTCGGTGTCGAGGCGGGAGAGCAGGTTCGCGACTCTGCCCCTTGCAGCGCGGTTCGCCGGGCCCGGGGTGGGTGCAGGGTCTGTCCGGCGGTGATGTCCTCGTAGCGGGCGGTGAGGCGTTCGAGGGCGCCCTGGGCCGCCCGGTTCGCGGCGAGTTGTCTTGCTCACCCAGTGGACCGTTGCTAAGCCTTGGGCACTCAACTCTAGGGAGCACGCTGTGCATCAAGAGCCCCCTCTTCCCGTTCCTCCGCGTTCACGTGTCCGAGCATTCATCTGCGCCGTCGCGGCCATCGCCCTCGTGACGCTCACCGCCGCAAGTCCCCCCGACGCGGACCCCCGGACCGCGGCGGACCCGGCAGCCGTGGTCCGCGAGTGGAACGCCATCGCCACCGACACGATCAAGACCAGCCTTGGCCCCCGCCCCTCCGGGCAGGTAGCGATCTGGGAGGGGTTCGTCTCCGTCGCCGTGTACAACGCCGTGGTGGGGATCGAAGGCGGCTACGCCCTGTACAAATGGCACGAGCGCGGTCCGGCCAAGGCATCCTCCGCGGCGGCCGCCGCCACTGCGGCCCACGACATGCTGCTCACCTACTTCCCTGCCTTCAAGGAGCAACTCGACACCGCCTACGCGGACTCGCTCGCCGCTCTTCCGGCCGGTCCGGCCAGAGACCGGGGCGTGGACTACGGAAAGCGAGCTGCCGCCCGCATCATCGAACTCCGGGAGGGCGACGGCCGGTTCGCGGACGTTCCTTTCACCGCTTCCCCGGCACCGGGGGTCTGGCGGCCCACCCCGCCCGCGTTCCAGCCCTTCATCGACACCTGGCTCGCCAGGCTCCGCCCCCTCCTGCTCACCTCCCCGCAGCAGTTCCGCCCCGGCGCACCCCCCGCCCTCTCCTCGGCCGCGTACGCCGAGGATGTCCAGGAGCTGAAGACCATGGGCGCGAAGACCGGCTCGGGCAGGAGCGCACAGCAGACCGAGACCGCCCTCTTCTTCAGCGGTAACCTGGTCGCACAGGTCCAGACAGCCGTAAGGGACAACGCCGCCCGGCACCGGCTCGGCATCGCCGAGACGGCCCGGCTGTTCGCCGCGGTGAACGCGTCGGCGACCGACGCCGTCGTCACCGCATGGGACGCCAAGCTCCACTACGGCACCTGGCGGCCGATCACCGCCATCCGCCTCGCCGACACCGACGGCAACCCCGCGACGACGGCAGACCCGGCCTGGGAGCCGCTGCTCCTCACCCCACCACACCCGGACTACATCGCCGGCCACACGACCGTCACCGCTGCCGTGGCACGCGCCCTGACCGGCGTCCTCGGCACCCCGCGCATCGACCTCTACGTCCCCTCCGAGGTCACCGGTACCACGCGGTACTACGGGTCCGCCGACGACCTCAACCGGGATGTCGTCGACGCCCGTGTGTGGGGCGGCGTCCACTCCCGCACGGCGGACGTGGCCGGCTGCCGGGCCGGCACCGACGTGGCCGCCTGGGCGCTGGACCACTACTTCCAGCCGGTCGCCAAGGACGGCACCCAGCCGTCCCCGCCGACACGAACGGTTCCGCAGGACAGGCGCGCCGAGCCGAAGTGCGGCGACGACTGAACACGCTCAACAACCATCCTGGTGATGTCCATCAGACGGCCGGGCACTTCACTGTCTTCGGAACAGGAGTACTCGGCCTTCGCGATGACAGCTCCCTGCCGCACGTTGAACCCGCGGCCGACCCATCCCTCGCCGGGGGACGGTGATTCGAAGCCATCGATCTCGTCTCCCGGAGGGTTCTTCCCCATCTCGTCCACCGTCCCCCTGCCCTCGAACAGGGCGGCCGCTGTGGCCTGGTGGTCGAATGAGATCAGCTTGATGACCACCTCTTGGGTGTCCATGGTGGTGTAGCCGCCCGAGCCCACACCGATGGCTTTCGCGCAGGTCGTGGAGGTCGCGGGTCATGAGGGCGGCAGAGGCTGCTCCGTCCAAACGGTCTTGCCGTCGTGGCTGTAGCGGGTGCCCCACCGTTCCGTGAGCTGTGCGACCAGGAAGAGCCCGCGTCCGCCCTCGTCCGTGCTGAGGGCTCTTCGGAGGTGAGGGGAAGTGTGGCTGGTGTCGGACACCTCACAGATCAGGCACTGCGCACGGATGAGCCGCAGGGTGACGGGGCCGGCCGCGTACCGGTAGGTGTTGGTGACGAGCTCGCTGGCGACCAGCTCGGTGGTGAAGGCCAGTTCCGTCAGCCCCCATTCGGTCAGTTTCGCCGTGGTCAGCTCCCTGGCACGGGCAGCGGCGGTCGCTTCCAAGGGCAGCTGCCATGTGGCGACATTCTGTGGCGGTAGCACCCGGGTACGGGCGATGAGCAGCGCGATGTCGTCGATGGGGCGGTGGTCCGTGGGCAGCAGCGCTTCGACCACGCCGTGGCAGGTGCGGTCCAGAGGATCGGCGGAGTGGGCGAGACATTCGTGCAGGCTTTCCAGCGCGGCATCGATGTCGCTGTTGCGCGCCTCCAGGAGACCGTCGGTGTAGAGCGTGAGCAGGCTGCCCTCGGGGAGGTCGAGGTCGCACGTCTCGAACGGCAGTCCGCCCAGGCCGAGCGGTGGTCCTGCGGGCAGGTCGAGCACGGTCACCTGGCCGTCCGGCGTGGACACCAAGGGTGCCGGGTGGCCGGCGCGCGCCAGGGAGCAGTGCCGGGAGACCGGATCGTAGACCGCGTAGAGACAGGTGGCCCCGAGCACCTGCTCGATCGCCGACCGGTTGCCGTCGGCGTTCGTCTCCAGCTCGGTGGCCAGCAGACCGACCAGATCGTCCAGCCGGGCCACTACCTCGTCCGGTTCCAGGTCGAGGCTGGCCAGGGTGCGCACGGCGGCGCGCAGGCGGCCCATCGAGGCCGCAGCATGGATCCCGTGGCCGACCACGTCTCCCACGACGAGGGCGACCCGGGCCCCCGACAACGGGATCACGTCGAACCAGTCACCGCCGATGCCCGGTTCACCGCTCGCTGGGAGGTATCGGCAGGCCACCTCGACGGCAGGCAGGTCGGACGCCACGCTCGGCAGCAGGCTGCGCTGCAGAGTCAGAGCGGCGTTCTGCTGCTGGGTGAAGCGGCGCGCGTTGTCGATGCAGACGGCCGCACGCGAGGAGAACTCCTGGGCCACGGCGGCATCGTCGTCCTCGAAAGGCTCCGAGTGGCGCACTCGCCACAGGCTCACTACGCCGAGTACCAGGCCGCGCGCAACCAGGGGCACCACGATCAGCGAATGAACGCCGAGACCCAAGGCGATCTCGATCCGCCGCCGGTCCATGGCGTGCCACTCGGGGCGCAGGGACAGCAGCCTTTCGAGAATCGGGCGACGCTCGGCCAAGCACCGCTCCTGCGGAGACTGCGGAAGGAGCGGGACCACATCGCCCTCCTGGAACGGGACCCGGCGCTCTGGGGGCGAGAGGGCTACTCGAAGCAGCGGACCTGCCACACCGGGGGATGGTTCGTCACCACGTGTCACCGGCTCCAGAAGGTCCACCGAGCAGTAGTCGGCCAGGCCGTGGACGGCCATCTCGGCCAGTTCCCGGGCGGTCTGTGCCACATCCAGTGAGGTTCCGATCCGGGCGCTCGCCTCGTTCAGCAGGGTGAGCCTGCGTCGGGCCCGGTAGCGCTGGGTCACGTCCTCGATCGTCTCGGCCACGCCCAGAACCCGGCCCGAGGAGTCTTCCATTCGAAACGCCGAGACGGACACCATCCGTTCCTGACCCGGATCATGGCGTGTGCGGGCCGACTGCTCCGTGAAGATCAACGGCTCGCCGGTCTCCAGGACGTGCCGTACCCGCTCCTCGGCCGGACCCGCGTCCTCGTCGACCATGAATTCGCGGGGGCGACGGCCCACCGGCGCCTCGGCTGGGACGCCGCTCGCCTTTTCGATCGCACGGTTGACCCGAATCACTGTCATGTCCGGGCTGTGGATGACCAGACCGATCGGGGACCGGTGGTACAGGCCGTCCAGCAGCGCACGGTCCCGCTGCCAGGCAATGACCTCCGCGGCAGGCGCACCGACCAGGATCCACTCCTGAGACTCCCCGTCGCGGGTGATCGCACGGGCCCGGAAGCCCATCTCCACACGCTGTCCGTCGCGGTGCCGGATGGGCAGAACTCCGAACCAGCCCCCCGTCCTCATGGCGTCCACGACGACGGAACGCGCAACAGGCAGGTCACGGGCGTCGACCAGGAGGTCCTGCCACGCCCGTCCGATCACTTCCTTGGGGGTATAGCCCAGCAGCTCCTGTGCACGTGCGCTCCAGCCGACCACTGTGCCGTGATCGTCGAGCACTGCCGAGGCACCATGCCCGAGGGCGAACGGATCCTCCGGACTCTCGCTGAAAAGCATCGACGGCGTCCCCATAACCACCACCTTGCCTCCGTGACTCCGATGTTCCTCCCCCCGGTCTCCGTCCGCGACTCTCCCTTCCTGTCGGTTCGGCGGTTCGGCAGGAGTGGCATGGCGACGCTCAGCGCGTGCAAGGAATCGCGTGCAAGGAATGGGAGTGGCCACTGCCCGGGCCCAATCCGTCACGCAGGTCGGCGAAGCGACCCCCTCCGTCGCCGGCGCGCGTCGGGCGTTGTGGCACTTCAGACACGAGTCCTTGTGGGCTGTGAACGCCGGCTTGATGACCCACGTCATCCGGTCCCGCTTCCACGCGGACGGAAAACGGTTGGCGCGCCGCGGGACGGCCGATCCCCGGGCCGTAGGCCTGGTAGACGGGGACCGTGGACGGCGTATGACGGGCGCGTACGCGGAACTTGGGCTCCTTCGCAAGGGATTGATCGTTCACGGGCAACAGCGTCCACCGGGCGACCCCGTCGGGGTCAGCGAACATCAGCCACCGAATATCACCGCACGGCCCTTGGCGTGGGACGCCCCGTGGCCAACACTGAGCCGATGACGCAGCGTGTGGAGCTCGCGACCGTGATGGACCGGTTCGCCGTGGATGGACTCGTCACCGACTACGCGGTGGCGGTGGACGACGGGGACTGGGAGGCGTACCGGGGGCTGTTCGCGCCGGACGGACGCGCGGACTACCGCTCGGCCGGGGGCATCGAGGGGGACGCCGACCAGGTGGCGGGATGGCTCGCCCAGAGCATGGAGCTGTTCCCGATGCGCCAGCATTTGATCGTCAACCGGCGCGTCCGGTTCGGGATCCTCGAGCAGGACACGGGCGATACGGCCCGGGTCCAGGCGGATTACATCAATCCGATGAGGTTCGCGGGACACGACGGAGGATCCACCGCGCCGGACTTCGTGTGCGGCGGCCGTTACGCCTTCGGGCTGCTGCGTACGGACGACGGCTGGCGACTACGCCACGTGATCGTCCAGGAGAAGTGGCGCCGCACCCCGCGGACGCTCCAGCAACCGGCGGCCACCTGAGCGTGCCCGCCGCCGAAGCGGGCTCCCCACCGACGACACCCGCCACCTGGGCGGGCCCGCGGCCACGACACCCGCCCCCAGAGCGGCGCCCTGCCGACCACGCTCACCACCACAGCCGCCCCCTGTCCATGCCCCCTGTCGGAGATCGTCTCCGACGCGCACACTGGAGGCACGCACCTGGGGAGGGAGGCGCTGCATGAAGAGGCCCGACCAATGGCTCGCCTCTCCTTGGCGGCGCGGGATCACCGCCGTGCTGGCGGGCGCGTTGCCCGTGTTCGCCTTTCCCGCCCCGTCCTGGTGGTGGTTCGCGTACATCGCGCTCGTGCCCTGGCTCCTGCTGGCCCGCTCGGCCCCGACCGGCAGACGGGCCGCGTTCGACGGCTGGCTCGGCGGGCTGGGCTTCATGCTCGCGGTGCACCACTGGCTGCTGCCGAGCCTCCATGTGTTCACGGTGGTCATAGCGACCCTGCTCGGTGCGCTGTGGGCCCCTTGGGGCTGGCTCGTCCGTCGGTTTCTCGCCGGGGTGCCCTCGGCGGGGCAGGTCGGCTCCGCGCTCGTCGTACTGCCGTCGGGGTGGCTGGTGGTCGAACTGGCCCGGTCCTGGCAGGGCTTGGGCGGACCGTGGGGCCTGCTCGGGTCGAGCCAGTGGCAGGTGGAGCCCGCGCTGCGGCTGGCCTCCGTCGGCGGGGTGTGGCTGCTCAGCTTCCTGGTGGTGGCGGTCAACGTCGCCGTCGCCGTACTGGTCGCGGTGCGTGAGTCCCGTAGGCCCGCCGTGGCGGGGCTGCTCGCGACGGCTGCGGCGACCTCGGCGGCGTGGGTGTGGTCGCCGCGCCCCGACGTGGACGGCCGGGTACGGATCGCCGTCGTACAGCCCGGGATCGTCGACGGCCTGGGCAGCCCCGCCAAGCGGTTCGCGCGCGAGGAGGCGCTCACCCGTACGCTCGCCGGGCAGAATGTGAACCTGGTCGTCTGGGGCGAGAGCAGCGTCGGGTTCGACCTGGCCCACCGTCCCGACCTGGCGAACCGGATCGCCGCGCTCTCCCGCCTCACCGGCGCGGACATCCTGGTGAACGTCGACGCGCGCCGCTCCGACCGGCCTGGCATCTACAAGAGTTCGGTCCTGGTGGGACCGCAGGGCCCGACCGGCGACCGCTACGACAAGATGCGGCTCGTGCCCTTCGGCGAGTACATACCCGCGCGTTCCCTGCTCGGCTGGGCGACCTCGGTGGGCAAGGCGGCGGGCGAGGACCGCAGGCGCGGCTCCGAGCAGGTGGTGATGAACGTCGGGCACGGGCTGCGGATCGGACCCATGGTCTGCTTCGAGACGGCGTTCCCCGACATGAGCCGCCATCTCGCCCAGGACGGCGCCGGGGTGCTCCTCGCGCAGTCCTCGACATCGACCTTCCAGAAGAGCTGGGCACCCGAGCAGCACGCCTCGCTCGCCGCGCTGCGGGCCGCCGAGACCGGCCGCCCGATGGTGCACGCGACGCTGACCGGCGTCTCCGCCGTCTACGGCCCGAGCGGCGAGCGCATCGGTTCCTGGCTCGGCACGGACGCGAGCACGACGATGGTGTACGAGGTGCCGCTGGCCCGGGGTGTCACGCCGTACGTCAGGTTCGGCGACTGGCCGGTGCACGCGGCCCTGCTGGTGCTGGGGGCGCTCTGCGCGACGGAGGGCGCCCGCGCGATCAGAGCGCGGCGGCACGCTCCTCAACCGCACGTACCACCCGCTCGCACAGTTCATGAGTCGCGAGCGCGTCACGGGCACTGAGCACTTTGCCGGCCCGCACCGCGTCGAGGAAGGCGATCGCCACCTGCTCGATACCGCGCTGCCTGGCCACCGGTACCCAGTCCCCGCGCCGCCGGACGGTCGGCTGCCCCTTGTGATCGATCACCTCGGCGAGGTTGACCACCTGACGCTTGGTGTCCTGGCCCGAGACCTCGAGGATCTCTTCGTTCGAGCCGCTGAGGCGGTTCATCACGCCGATCGCCGTGAAGCCGTCCCCTGCCAGTTGCAGCACGACATGGTGCATCAGCCCGTTCTCGACGCGGGCCCGTACGGTCACGTCGTCCACCGGTCCCGGCACCAGGAACCGCAGGGTGTCCACGACATGGATGAAGTCGTCCAGCACCATCGTGCGCGGCGCCTCGGGCAGTCCTATGCGGTTCTTCTGCATCAGGATCAGCTCACGCGGGTGATCGGCGCACTGCGCGTAAGCAGGCGCGTACCGCCGGTTGAAGCCGACGGCGAGACCGACGCTGCGCTCCTCCGCGAGCCGCACGAGCCGCTCGGAGTCGGCCAGTTCGTACGCGAGCGGCTTGTCGACGTACGTCGGTACCCCCGCCTCGAGCAGGCGTGTGACGATCTCGGGATGCGCGACGGTGGCGGCGTGCACGAACGCCGCGTCGAGGTCCTGCGCCAGGAGTTCCGCCAGGTCGGTGTGTCGCTGCGCCTCCGGAAGGTGGAGGCTGTCGGCGACCTGGCCGAGCGTCGCGGGCGTCCGCGTCTGCAGATGCAGCTCCACCCCCGGCTGGACGCCGAGCACCGGCAGATAGGCCTTCTGCGCGATGTCGCCGAGTCCGATGCAGCCGACTTTCACAACAGTCCGCCTCTCGATGATGCGATGGTGACCGAGGCCGACCTGCTCTTCTGCCGGGAGGCCGGGGATTGTCCCCCGGGAAGGCACAGCACAGGGGTCTCCTCAAAGGGTGCGTTGCGGGTTCCTGACCTCGGGGGAAGCATACGGCTGCCCGGGCGGCCGCCAGTCGGCGATGCCGTCGAAGCTCCGCAGGAACAACGCGGGCCCGGCCTTTGACAGCGCGGCGATCGCGGCGTTGCGTACGGCGATGCCTGCGCGGTTGCTCATCAGGTTCAGCCGGGCCACCTGGACGGCCTTCCGCGCGATGGCGGTCGTACGGGGCTTGCGGTCCGCCGTGTAAGCGGCCGGCTCGCTCCCCTCCGGGCGCGCGTGGTGGGCGAGCACGATCGCGTCCTCGATGGCCTGGTTGCCGCCCTGCCCGAGGGTCGGCGGCATGGCGTGCGCGGCGTCGCCGAGCAGGGCGACCCGTCCGCCGTGGAAGGCGGGCAGCGGCTCGGCGATGTGCTGGACGTCGTGGCGCAGCACATCCAGCGGGCCGACCGCGTCGATCAGGGCAGGGATCGGATCGTGCCAGTCGCCGAACCGGCGCAGGAGCTCCTGCTTCTCGTCGTCCGCTCGCTCCCCGGGGGGAGCCACGGCGGCGCCGTAGGCGTAGATCCCGCCGTCCTGGAGCGGCTGCGTCCCCCAGATCCGGCCCCTGCCCCAGGTCTCGTGCGCGGCGAAGCGCAGCTCCGGCGCCGGGATGACGAAGCGCCACGTCGTGAAGCCGGAGTGGACGGGCCCGGGGTGCCGCGGGAAGAGCGCCTGCCGCACGCCGGAGTGGATGCCGTCGGCGCCGACGACCAGTTCGGCCTCCAGATGGCCGTCCGGGGTACGGACCAGGGCGGGGCGTGTGCCATTGCCGGGGTCGACCAGGGTCGCGGGTGCCGCCGTACGCACGGTGCCCTCGGGGAGCCGCGCGGCCAGCCGGTCGATGAGGGCCGCCCGGTGCAGAACCACAAGCGGGTCGCCGAACCGGTCGGCGAGGGCAGCGGCACTGGTGCGGGACACCCAGCGGCCGTCCGGGGTGCGCATCCCGCCGTCGCCCTGCCAGGCGGCGAGTTCCCGGATCTCGTCACCCACGCCGATCACGTCGAGAGCGCGCAGGGCATTGGGGGCGAGGGAGATGCCGGCGCCGACCGGGGCGAGCGTGGGGGAGCGTTCCAGGACAGTGACCCGCCAGCCGTGCCGGAGCAGCGCCACCGCCGCGGTGAGACCTCCGATGCCGCCTCCCACGACGACGGCACGGGGTGCCGGGGCGTGCGACTTCGACTTCGACTTCGCCTGTGCTTCTGCTTCTGCTTCTGCTTCTGCTTCTGCTTCTGCTTCTGCTTCTGCTTCTGCCTGTTGTGCCATGACTCCTCCTCGTCCCCCGAGGGGGCACCGTGGGTATGCGATGACCGGACCCACTCCGGCTGCCGCACATGTCCGAACCCACCTAGGTCACTACATCTGTAGTAACCGGCCGTCTCGACCGTACTACGGATGTAGTGCTACCGGTAGGTTGACCCCATGCCCGTACGCAGCACCGGTGCGTCCCGCGCCGAACTCATCGCCGACACCGCCCTCGACCTGCTCGCCGAGCGCGGAATGCGCGGTCTCACCCACCGCGCGGTCGACGAGGCGGCAGGGCTCCCCCAGGGCTCGACGTCGAACCAGGCGCGCACCCGGCTCGCCCTGCTGGAGGCCGCCGTACGCAGGCTCGCGGAGCGCGAGGCTCAGGTGCTGACGCCCGACGAGATGCCGGATCCGAGGGGTGGGCCGGACACGCTCGCCGACGGTCTCGCGCTCGCCCTGCACCGGTATCTGACGCGCCATCGCGAACTGCTCGTCGCCCGCTACGAGCTGGCCCTGGAAGCCACCCGGCGACCGGAACTGCGGGAGTTCTTCGACGCGGCGGGGCAGCGCTTCCGGGATCCGCTGAACGCGCTGGTCTCGGCGGCGGGGTCACGCGATCCCGCTCGCCATGTGCTGTCGCTGGTCGCGTGGTGCGATGGGCTGATGTTCTCGTGCGTGGCCGGTTCGTTCCACGACTCCGTCCCGAACGTCGACGAACTGCGGGAGAGCTTCCGAGAGCTGTTGAGGGGGATGCTGACGCCATGAGGGCGGAGCGGCGCGGACCGAACCCGCCACGAACACGGGATGAGCGGTCCACCCACATGATCGAGGAGTACGCGCGCCACATCGGTCACGCGCATCCGATCCGGGAGCGAATCGACAGCGCCACCGGGCCACTGAGAACAGCGAACACAGCGCCGGCGGGTGCGGCACGCACCACGGCGCCTCCGGAGGTCGAGTCACCCGGCGCCGGGGCACGCTGCTGATGCCGACACCCATCGGAGGACCGGAAGGTCACCCGTGTGGAGCAACCTTCGCTTGTCCGCTCCCCAAGACAGGCCCGACCCAGCAGAGTTGAGCGGGTGCATCGAACGACAACGACCGCAACGCTCCTGGTCACCGTGACTGTCACCGCCCTCTCCGGCTGCGTGACCGTCCAGCGATCGCCCGCCTCCGGCACGCCGCCGGCGCCGTCCCGGCACGACGCGCGGCGTCCGGACGGCAAGGCCGAGCCGCAGATCGTGCAGGCACCGGCGCGGGAGGCGCTGGAGCTCATCGGGCCGTCCCGGAAGCCCTCACCGAGTGCGGCGACACCGCGCCGTGCGGCTCCCCCACCGCCCGCCGCGGTACCGGCCATCCCTCCGCGCCGCCCCCGTCCCGCCCCGCATCCCGAGCCACGACGCCCCGAGCCCCACGTCGCCGTCCCGCCCGCAGCCCCCGACTTGTCGCAGAACGCGGACGTGTGTGCCCTCGGCAAGAAGTACGGGGGCTGGCAGGCGAACAGTCCGGAGTCGACCATCTGCCGGGGGGCATACGGACATTGACGGAGTCGGCACCCGCCGCAAGCGGGTGCGGGTGCGCGGCCGCGAGGCGCGCGCCACGGGTGCCGGCGTGCGGCCGGTTCCTCCATGGATACGAGGCAGCCGGCCGGCACGCACGCTAGGGCCGCTGTCTCGGCGGCCCCAGTGTCTCGCCTCCGGGCCCGCCGAGGCTGTCGGGTCCGCAGGCCTCCCCCGATGCCCCGGCACCGTCGAGCCGCAGCTCGAGACGGCCGATCGCCGCCCGCACGCCATCCCCGTAGCTGTCGTCCCCGAGGGCGCCGACGGCCCCGCGGGCCCGGCGCAGATGGCTGCGGGCGGCCTCGGAGCGGCCCAGCTTCAGATAGTCGGCGGCCAGGTTCAGGTGCAGTGACGGGTAGAAAGCGCGCACCGCGAGCGACTGGTGGTGCTCGGCGACCCGCCCGTCGCTGAGCTCCTCTGCCGCCGACAACGCCCGTAGGTCCCAGGCGAGTTCGTCCGCAGGATCGTCCTGTGTGTCGGCCATGTAGTGCGCCAGCGTGCAGCGGTGCAGGGGGTCGCCGTCCTCGCCGATCTCCGCCCACAGGTCCAGGAAGCGGCCCCGAGCCTCCTCGCGGTCACCGCCGTGGTGCAGCATGACGACCTGGCCGATCCGGGTCATGATGGCGTCCGGCGCCGCCTGCTCCTGTTGCTCCGCCACCGCGTCCTCCAGGCTCGTCGCTGTCCCTCACGACGCTAGCCCGAGGCAGTGACAATCACGCTCAGGCGCCCCCGTGCACCGCTGGGCCAGGCTGGTGACGGTCCGGCCCAGCGGCTGTGGCGTCAGCCCAGGTCCGGGATCTGCCAATCGATGGGCTCGTGGCCCTGCCGGGCCACCGCCTCGTTGATCTGCGTGAACGGACGCGATCCGAAGAACTTCTTCGCGGACAGCGGCGAGGGGTGCGCCCCCTTCACCACCACGTGCCGCTCTTCGTCGATCAGCGGGAGCTTCTTCTGCGCGTAGTTGCCCCACAGTACGAAGACGGCCGGGTCGGGCCGGTCGGCCACCGCGCGGATCACCGCGTCCGTGAACTTCTCCCAGCCCTTGCCCTTGTGCGAGTTGGCCTCGCCGGAGCGCACGGTCAGCACCGCGTTCAGCAGCAGCACGCCCTGCTCGGCCCACGGCATCAGATAGCCGTTGTCCGGGATCGAGGTGTCCAGCTCCTCCTTCATCTCCTTGTAGATGTTGCGGAGCGAAGGCGGGGTCTTCACCCCCGGGCGGACCGAGAAGCACAGGCCATGCCCCTGACCCTCACCGTGGTAGGGGTCCTGGCCGAGGATGAGCACCTTCACCCGCTCGTACGGCGTCGCGTCGAGCGCGGCGAAGACCTCCTCCCGCGGAGGGTAGACGGGACCCTTCGCGCGCTCCTCCTCGACGAACTCGGTGAGTTCCTTGAAGTAGGGCTGCTGCAGCTCCTCGCCCAGGACGCCGCGCCAGGACTCGGGCAGCATGGCGATATCGGTCACGTCAACTTCCTCCGATGTGCGGTCACTTCCAGACCACAGAACCTACCGTCGCCCACTGACAATCGGCTCCGGCCCGCTCCCGCACGGCTGGTCCAGCCGGTCCAGCCGTGCGCTACCAGCTGGTTTTGCGGTGCAGCTCCCACATGGCCATGATCGTCGACGGGTCCAGGGCCCGCTCGCCGCCCGAGATCTCCTCGCTCGCGGCCACGTACTGCTTGCCCTGCCACAGCGGCAGCAGCCGGGCGTCGTCGACGAGGATCTGCTGGGCCTCCTCGAACTCCTTGACCACGGCGCCGCGGTTGCTCTGACGACGCGACTCCGGCAGCAGGCTGTTCGTGATCCGCGGGGCCGGATAGGGCGTACCGAGGGCGTTCTGATCGCCCACGAAAGGCGCGATGAAGTTCTCGGCGTCCGGGAAGTCGGGGAACCAGCCGCGCCCGAACACCGGGTACTCGCCCTTGCGGTAGCCCGCCTCGTACGTCTTCCAGGGACGGCTCTTCAGCGTGACGCGGAACAGGCCGGAGCCCTCGAGCTGGCTCTTGAGCTCCCGGAACTCCGGGGCGGTCTCGGAACCGTAGCGGTCGGTCGTGTACCAGAGCGTGAGCGGGACGGGCTCCTTGATACCCGCCTCCAGGAGGATCTTGCGAGCCTTGGACGAACTGGGGTCCCCGTAGTCGTCGAAAAACCCGGCGCTGTGCCCGATCAGGCCCGCGGGGACCATGGAGTACAGCGGGTCGACGGTGTCCTTGTAGACCTTGTGCACGATGGCCGGCCGGTCGACGAGCTGGGCGATCGCCTTGCGGACCGCGAGCTTCCCGGCCCACGGGTCCTTCGGATTGAACACCAGGTAACTGATTTCGGTGCCGGCGCCTTCGAGGAGCTGGATGCCCTTCTGGGAGTCGCGCCCCTGGAGCTCGACGATGTCGGATGCTGCGAGCCCGCGGTAGGTGACGTCGATCTTCTTTTCCCTGAGGGCTTCGACCATCTGGGCCGAGTCCGGGAAGTAGCGGATGGTGACCGCGTCGTTCTTGCGTTGGGCGAAGCCGTCGTAGTGGTCGTTCCTGACCAGTTCGGCCTTCTTGCCCTCCTCGTAGGACTGGAGGGTGTACGGCCCGGATCCGAAGACCTTGTCGTCCGTGCGCAGGGCGTCGGCGGGGTAGTCGTCGGGGTCGACGATCGACATGGCGGGGGTGGCCAGGACAAATGGGAAGGTGGCGTCCGGCTTGTTGAGGTGGAAGACGACCTCGCGGTCACCCAGTACCTGGACCCGGTCGAGGCTGCCGAGCAGGCCCGCCGGACCGCCGCGTACCCCGATCTTCTTGATCCGGTCGATGGAGTGCTTGACGGCCCGGGCATCGAGCGTGTCTCCGTCGGAGAACTTCATGTCCGGGCGGAGCACGCAGCGGTACGTGCGATTGGATCGGTCCGTGAACTCGCAGTTCTTGGCCGCGTCCGGCTGAGGCGTGACCGCGCCGTTGGGGTAGCTCAGCAGCGTCTGGTAGATGTTGCGGAACAGCTCCCAGGAGCCGTCCCAGGAGGCGGCCGGGTCCAGCGTGCTCGGCGCACTGGTGGTGCCCACGACGATCGGCCCCTTGTCGCCGGACGATCCCGAGGAGAACACGCCACACCCGGCCACCAGGGTTATGGACGTGGCCGCCGCCAGTTGCCGCAGACATCGGTTCCGGTTGAACACGCGCACGCTCCTCGATCTGCCGTACCAAGGGTCGGCAGACCATACCGCAGTGCCCTGCCGGTGGAACCACCTTCCCGGCAGGGCACTTGATCAGCACGGATGTGACTACGTTGTCAGACCTCTGTGAACCCGTTGCCGAAGTCTTCGTCGAAGTCGACCTCGGTCGACACCGTCGTAGTTTTTGTCAACTTTCCACAACGCGCGGGTTACTCGACTCCGGCGTTCAGGAACTTGCCGCCGTCGACCACGAGCGTCTGGCCGGTGACCCAGTCCGCCTGCTGCGAGGTGAGGAACGCGGCGGCGCCCCCGATGTCGGAGGGCACGCCGAGCCGGCCGAGCGGGTAGCCCGCGGCCGCCTCCGCCTCGCGGCCCTCGTACAGGGCCGCGGCGAACTTGGTCTTCACCACGGCGGGCGCGATGGCGTTGACCCGCACCTTGGGCGCGAACTCGTGCGCCAGCTGCACGGTCAGGTTGATCATGGCGGCCTTGCTGATGCCGTACGCGCCGATGAACGGCGAGGGAGCGAGGCCCGCGACGGAGGCGATATTGACGATCGCGCCGCCGTTCTCGCTCTGCCAGGCCTTCCAGGTCTGCTGGGCGAAGCCGAGCGCCGAGACGACATTGGTCTCGAAGACCTTGCGCGCCACATTGAGGTCCAGCTCGGCGATCGGCCCGAACACCGGGTTCGTACCGGCGTTGTTGACCAGGTAGTCGACGCGCCCGAAGGCCTCCATGGTGCGCTCGACGGCGATGGCCTGGTGGGCCTCGTCGTGGGCCTTGCCGGCGACGCCGATGACACGGTCGGAGCCGAGCGCCTCGACGGCCTCCTTCAGGGCGTCCTCGTTGCGGCCGGTGATGCAGACCCGATCGCCGCGGGCGACCAGGGCCTCCGCGATGCCGTAGCCGATGCCGCGGCTCGCGCCCGTGATGAGCGCGACCTTGCCCGAGAGTTCGGGAAGTGTGGTCATGTCCGTGTCCCCCGGCCTTAGTTGAGCGGCCCGCCGGCCACGTACAGCACCTGGCCGGAGACGAAGCCTGCGGCCTCGCCGGTGAAGAAGGCGATCGCGTTGGCGATGTCGTCGGGGTTGCCGACGCGCTGCACGGGGATCTGCGTGGCTGCGGCGGCCTGGAACTCCTCGAAGCCCATGCCGACGCGGGCCGCGGTGGCGGCGGTCATGTCGGTGACGATGAAGCCGGGCGCGACGGCGTTCGCGGTGACGCCGAACTTGCCGAGCTCGAACGCGAGCGTCTTGGTGAAGCCCTGCAGACCGGCCTTGGCGGCGGAGTAGTTCACCTGGCCGCGGTTGCCGAGCGCCGAGGACGAGGACAGGTTCACGATCCGGCCGAACTTGGCGTCCACCATGTACTTCTGGACGGCTCGCGTCATCAGGAAGGAGCCGCGCAGGTGCACGCTCATGACCGTGTCCCAGTCGGACGCGCTCATCTTGAACAGCAGGTTGTCGCGGAGCACGCCCGCGTTGTTCACCAGGATCGTCGGCGCACCGAGCTCCTCGGCGATCCGCGTGATGGCAGCCTCGACCTGGGCCTCGTCGGAGACGTCGCAGCCGACCGCGATGGCCTTGCCACCGGCGGCGGTGATCTTCTCCACGGTGTCCTTGCACGCGGCCTCGTCGAGGTCGATCACCGCGACGGCGCGGCCCTCGGCGGCCAGACGTACGGCGGTCGCGGCGCCGATGCCGCGCGCGGCACCGGTGACTACGGCGACGCGCTGCTCAGTGGTGGACATTGCTGGTTCTCCTCGCCCTTGGAAAAGCCTGTCGGAAAGCCTGTGGGAAGGCCCGTCTCGGCAACCTTGGCACCCTCGCGGACGCCTCGGCGGTCCTGAAAAGCCTGCGGCTCACGGTACGCCACTTCGGTGAGCGACCGCTTAGTACCTTCAGCAGACGTGACGCTAGAAGCCCTGGCACCCGGTGTCAACGGCACACCGCGTGGGTGTGATCCATTACCTGACCAGCAGGTCGAGCAACCGTCCGACCTCGGCCGCCGGATCGGCGGTGAGTCCGGTGTGCACGGGCCCCGGCTGGACGACCGTCGAGCGCGGCGCGATCAGCCAGCGAAAACGCCGCCCTGCGTCATCGCGGGCCGCCTGACCAGCCGCTTCTCCTCCGGTGCAGACCCCTTCGACGGCGCGCAGCGCGGCCCGTACGCCCGCCATGTCCGCCTCCGGGTCCAGCGCCCGCAGCTTGGTTTCGTCCAGATGTGTCCGCGCCGCGACGAAGGACTTGGCGCGGCAGTACACCAGCACGCCCGCGTTGAAGCACTCGCCGCGCTCGACGCGCGGCACCACGCGCAGCAGCGCGTACTCGAAGACGTCCCGCTCGCTCACTTGTCCCCCTCGATGCCCTTGATGCGTTCGTGGATGACGGCGGCGCGCGCCAGGAGCGGCTGCGCGTAGGCGCGGCGCAGCGCGTCGGTCGAGTCGAAGCCGGGCTCGTCGGCCAGCCACACCTCGGGGATCTCGGCGGTCACCTCGGCGAGCAGTTCCTCCGTGACCAGCGGCGCCAGCTCGGCGGCGGCCGAGGCGATGTCCGGCCCGAAGGGCGCGAGCGCGTGGTCGGAGACGTCGTACGGCTTGGCTGCGGAGGCCCCCGCGCCGGGCCAGTGGTGGTGCCAGATCATCGTGGCGCCGTGGTCGATGAGCCACAGGTCGCCGCTTCGGACGAGCATGTTGGGGTTGCGCCAGGAGCGGTCGACATTGTTGACGAGCGCGTCGAACCAGACGATCCGGCCGGCCTCCTCGGGGCTCACATCGAAGGCGAGTGAGTCGAAGCCGATCGCGCGGGAGAGGAAGTCCATCCCGAGATTCAGCCCCCCGCTCGACTTCAGCAGCTCCTGGACCTCCTGGTCCGGCTCGCCAAGGCCCATGACCGGATCCAGGTCGATCGTCACCAGACCGGGTACGCGCAGGCCGAGCCGACGGGCGAGTTCACCGCAGACGACCTCCGCAACGAGCGTCTTGCGCCCCTGTCCGGCTCCGGTGAACTTCATGACGTACGTGCCGAGATCGTCGGCCTCGACGATGCCCGGGAGCGAGCCCCCCTCACGCAAGGGTGTGACATAGCGGGTCGCAGTGACCTCTTTCAGCATTTTCCCAGGCCACCCATCTCTTGGACCTTGCAATCCACGGCCAACTTTGGAGGGGCGTAGCAGCGGGAACCACCCGTTAACGGGCCTGGGGAGAATCTGGGGAGTTTTGGCTGGCCTGCCGATCTCCCCGCTCCCCGAGCAGTCCGTCGATGGCGGTGCGCCCCTTGCTTCCGGCCTCCGGCATGAAGTGAGCATAGTAACCGAGGGTGATCGCGGGCGAGGAGTGCCCGAGCCACCGCGCCAAGGTCACGACAGACTCTCCGGCCTCCAGCATGATCGAGGCATAGGTGTGCCGCAGCACGTGGAAGCCGTCCTTCGGGGCCGCCGCCCACTGCCAGGGTTTCGCTCCCTCGGCGCGCGGCGGGATGATGTCGGCCTCGGCCAGCGCGGGCTTCCAGGTGTAGGTGTTCCACGTGTTCACCGCGACGGCGTTGCCGAGTCGTGTGGTGAGCAGCAGGGAGAACTTCCTGCCCTGCCCCTCCGGCTTCCCCCACGGAAGCTCCACCTCCACCGGTGGGAACGCTTCGACGTGGCGCTTCAGCTCCTCGGCCACCGAGGAGGGCATGTCGACGGTACGGGTCTTCTTCCCCTTCGGCAGGGCGAAGTACAACCTTCCACGGATCGCCTGTATTTGGCGGCGGACGTGGAGGACGCCTCGCGCGTAGTCGATGTCCTCCGGGCTCAGCCCAAACACCTCGCCCTGACGGAGCCCGCATCCCAGGCCGACTACGACGGCTATCCGGTTTCGTGGGCTGATGACGTCGCGGACTCGCAGCGCCGTCTCCAACCGCCACGCGTCGCGTCGCTCTTGCGGCGCCTTTGGCCACCGCACGGACTTCGCATGCATGGGGTTCCTGGCGAGCCGCTTGTCGTCGACAGCCGCTTCCAGAATGGAGGAGAGCTCGGACAGAATGCCGCGCTGGTAGTCGACCGAGGAGACGGTTGACTCCAACTTGGCTATGTACGCGCGCAGATCCGCCGCCGTGATGTTCCTGAGGGGGAGTTGACCCAGGTGCGGAATGATGTGAAGGCGCGCTCTCCGCTCCTGGTTGTCTTGGGTCTTCGGAACTCCGCCCCTGCCCGGCGCCCAGTGCATCGCAATGTAGTCGGCAAGTGTGATGGATCCGTCGCGCGGGTCCACAAACTCGCCCCGCTCTTCGTCCGTGGCTGCTCGACGAAGCCACGCCTTGGCGTCCTCCAACGTGTCGAAGGAGCGATCCCGGACTCCGGGGATACCGGCGACCTTGTACCGCTTCCCCTTGCCGTAGCGAGCGGTTCTTTCCCTCTGCCCGGTTATCGGGTCCTTCTTCTTCTTGATCCAACGATCTTCGATGTAGCCGGCCAGGTGATACTCCTTGTCGAGGGGGAAACGGCGCTCTGAGGCGTGGGAGCGTCAGGCGTTGGGGATTCGGCTGGGCCGTTGCTGAGGAGTGGCGCTCAGCGGGCTCAGGACGGCGTTGGAGCGGGAGTCGGCCTGCTCCTGTTCACGGATCCAGGCGTCGACGGCTTCTCGGCGGTACATGACGCGACCGCGAGGACCCATGCGGAAGCTCGGCGGCCCCTGCCGCCGGTGCCGCCAGACGTAGAGCGTGTGCGGTGAAAGGCCGAGATACTCGGCGGCATCCTTGACGTTGAGGAATGCGGCGCGTGCGGCGCCAGCAGGAGCGGGTGCGGCAGATGGAAGGAGCAGCGATCGTGCAGGCATGGAAGTAATGGTCACCACGATCAACGGTTTGGCTAACCGGCGATCGTGGCCTATGTTGCGCTCGCGCTCCGCAAGAGGCTTGTCCCGCGCTGCCAGTCACGCCCCCGAGTTTCCGCACCACGAAACGCTCAGGAACCCCGATGGCACGGGGCCACATGCCGAGTTGCAGCTCCGGGTGCACCGCAGCATGTGCGAGGACGGCCCTATCGCGGCGGTAGCCGCATTGCAGCAAGTCCTCGCCGAAGAGGCCGGCAGTGCGTACGCACAGCCCGGTGGAGACGGCGCCATAGTCGCCCGCCGCCTGGCCGTACCAGGCGTTCAGTGCGCCGAGGGCAAAGAGGGCGGGTGAAGTGAAGCGAGCGGATCGAATAGCGGGGCCAGACAGGCGAACCTCCCAAGTAGGGGCCATGCCAGCAAGGCAGTCACACGCGGTGCAGGATTCCGAGATATTTCGCAACCCTGACCACAGTGGAGTATCTGCGCATCCTGGCCTGGTGTTTTCCGGGACGTTGTACGTTGACATGGTCCCGGCGGAGGTATCCAGTCCTGTCGTCCCATTTCTCGTCTGCCGTGAGCGAATGCCCGCCCACAGGCTGCATGAAGTCCTCCTGCCGTGGACTTATGCAGGTACAAGAAATGCGCTGGCGCCTGCATCATGCAACCGCACAACCTCATTGATGGGAGGACCTGCCACCCGCAGTGCCGAAGCGACGCGCAACCCCGAATGACCCGCTGCCGTCTGACTGATCCACGTCGTGGTCGAGCCCCACTCACCTTCACGGCCGGCGACCGGCTTTCGGTGTGCCCTGGACGGCTGGGTAGGGTCGCGGTACCCGAGCTGGAGAGGTAGTTGCATGGCCAACGATATTGTGATTGCGCAGACGACCAGCGACGACGAGGATCAGGCGAAGGCACTGGCCCAGGGCGCGGTCGAGAGCAAGCTGGCAGCGGGCGTTCACATCGATGCGCCGATCACCGCCTTCTACTGGTGGAAGGGGAAGGTCGAGGCGGCGCAGGAGTGGCGGATCTCGTACATGACTACGACGGACCGTCTACCGGCGCTGGAAGCGTGGCTCCACGAGAGGCACCCGTACGACGTCCCCCAATGGATCACACTGCCCGTGACCGGCGGGTCGGAGGCGTACCTGTCCTGGGTCGTCGAGGAGACGGCACAGGACTGAGGAGCGCCGGGCCGGACGTACGACAGCATTCGCGTCCCGGGTTTGCCGCGTACCGCCGGAGGGGGCTCAGGATGCGAACTGCCGCAGATAGACGGCGAGTTCTCGCTCTCTGTCGGGGAGCGACGCTGCGATAGTCTCTGCGCGCTCCTTGCCCATCGTGTTGGGCTTGGCCTGTGCCGCCGTAGCGAATTGGCGTGACACGTAGACGCCTTGGTCGACGTCGCCTCCACGCAGTAGGGCCGAAGCGAGATCGCCGAGAACCACCACGCCCCCGTCCGGTAGTTCGTCCCCTAGACGGTCGACTGCGGTATCTGCTGTGGACGTTAGTTCGGGACGCCCCAACTGGCCGTAGACGGAGAGGGCCAACGAGTCCATGCGGTACGGGGTCACGAACCGGACCCACGCCTGCTCGCTGGTGTGATCCGCGAAGTCGTAGGCGAAGCGCGCTCGCTCCAAGGCCCGGAGTGCCCCCGTCTCGTCGCCGGCCGCTGCAGCTTCCTCCGCGTGCCTGCCGAGGACCCAGGCGGCGGCAGTAGCGTTGCCGTGGCCTCGCACGTCGCTGGCCGCTTGAGAAAGGATCTCCAACTTCGCCTTCGGCGTCGAGGCGCCGTAGCTGGTGTAGGTCAGGGCCAGGGCTCGGAGTGGAGGGTGCCCGGCGGTCGCCGCGCACTGCGACGTGACCTTGTAGTAGGCGTCGGCTTTGTCGTGCTCGCCCAGGTCCCAGGCCACCCAACCAGCCAGAGCGGCAGTTTCTCCGGCGGCGATAGTGAGAGCCCGTTCGTGTTCGCCGGCACGGGGCAGGGCCGCGGTGATCGCGTCAAGATGTGACTCGACCGTGCTTTGTAGTCGCCGGGCACTGAGATTGAGTTCCTGGACGTGCAGTTCAGCGGCCCGGTCGATGAGCGCGACGGCGGAGGGCGAATCGATCTTGGACCCCTTGCTGAGGGCGAAGGCCAGGCGCCCCCAGGGCTCGGCAGCCGCGCTCACGCCGATGGCGGCACCACCCAGCAGCGTGCGACGCTTCACGGCGTCCTGATCCTCCCCTGCATTGGCATGCCCCTCTCTCTTCCGAGCGCGGGCAGCCTTAGCCTCCCGCTGTAGTTCCTCGAAGGGGACACCGCAGGCCGCCGCGATATGGCCGATTGTGTGATTGGTAGGAATGTTCTCAAAGTTCTCATAGCGGCTGATCTCTCGGCGGGTCATGGTGTCCCGGCCGGAGACAGCGTTGATCGCGTCTGCCTGCTCCTCCTGCGTCCGGCCCGCATCCTGCCGAAGCCGGAGGAGCAGGTCGGCGAACGGATCTGGCATGAGTGTGACCTCTGTTGGTGGGCGGAATCCAATCATGGCCTCAATTCCCCCTCTGGTTTCCCCCCTTGACAGATTTTTCCCCCTCTGGATTCCCCTGGTCGACGGCGTCGCCGCGCGGTGCGATAGCCCCCATGACCAGGCTCCAAGAGGCGACCCCGCCCGGCGGGGGCATCCGTAGTTCTGCGGCCACAGCAGGCACGTCGTGTGTGAAGCCGGCCCAGGAGGACCGACGCAGCACATCGGCATGGGCCGACATAACGGCGGCACCCCATGCCTGTCAGGCGGCCTTTCTCCCGGATCCCACGAAAGCTGGGGAGATGCGGCAGACAACCAGGGCGTTCCTGCGACGGTGCCGTGTTCCGCAGCCGGTGGCGGGGTTCGTCGTGCTGGCCGTTTCGGAGCTGGTCACCAACGCCGTGGTTCACGGTGAGGGCGAAGTCGTGCTCCGGATCACGGTGACCGTCGACGTGGTGCGGGTCTCGGTAACCGACCGCAATCCGGCCCCCGCTGTACTCAAGGAAGCCGGACCTGACGGTGAATCCGGTCGCGGGATCCGGCTTGTCCATGCGATCTCAGACGCGTGGGAGAGCAGCGGCGAGGAGACGTGGTGTGAGTTCCGGTACGCGAGGGCTGCGGCTTGAGTCAGACCTCCAGCTGGTCCCCGACCAGCCAAACGACGAGCAGCACAGCTCAGTCACTCCCGTTACGCAGGGCGCTCCGAGGGCCGTTCGCTTGCCTTCGCCCAGTAATTCGGTTCGAGCATCTCGCCAGGCCATGCGGGCTGATGGATCGGGCCCCGAGGTCCCATCTGTTCGAAGTACGGTGCCAGGTCGATCACGGGCGTTCCGTCAACGGCGTCGAGATCGGTGACCAGGAGGTCCCGGCCTTCGACCTTGAGCAACCGCGGGTAGCTGATCGCCAGTTGGTTGGGGCGCCGGTGGTTGCGGTGGACGAACGTACCTGTCGGCGGCCAGTTCTGGTTTCCCCGTGGGCTGCGTGCGTGGAGCTCGACGTCTTCGGGTCGCGCCAGGTGGAAGCGCCACGTCACCGTCAGGTGGGAGAACTCTCCGATTCCCTGCAGCGTTTCGAGGGGGTACGCGTCGTCGAGCCGAATGATCGATTCGACCCCGCCCTGGTAGTCGTCCTGAACGCGGGTGTGGCCCCCGACGACTGTTGCGATCGACTCGACCTCGTACGTCGCCATCGGCGCTCGTTCCTCTCCCTCGGCGTAGCATGCACGGCGGGCCCCGGCCAGCGCCGCGAACCCGCTCTGTGGTCAGCCTATGGTGCGCAGCATGCCCCGTGCTCGGTGGTCCAGTTCGGTGACATGTCGGCCTCCGCGTTGCCGGACGGGCGAGAGGTCGCTCTGGATGCGGACGATGACGTCGCGGGCACGGCCGGACTGGACGCCGGCCATGGCGTCGAGTGCTTGGTTCCAGGTGGCGCATGCCTCGTCGAGGCGGCCTTGCTGGACCTGGACCGCGCCGAGGTAGCCGAGGGTCACGCTGTGCGTGCGGGCGTACTGCTGGCGGCGGCGGGTGGCCACGCTGCGCTTGAAGTGGATCTCCGCGTCCAATGGCTGGCCCATGTCGCGCAGGGCGCAGGCTGTCTCGTGGGCCAGGGAGGCTTCCTGGAAGAAGCTCACGCGGCTCGGAGTCTCGCTGTTGTCGGCGCGCGAGAGA
This sequence comes from Streptomyces sp. NPDC050564, assembly GCF_044457265.1. NCBI lineage: Bacteria > Bacillati > Actinomycetota > Actinomycetes > Kitasatosporales > Streptomycetaceae > Streptomyces > Streptomyces sp. NPDC050564. The sequence continues at coordinate 127,111 of NZ_JBITGS010000009.1, forward strand.
TCCCGCTCCGCGCGGCTGATGGCCGCGAGAGTCCCGGCGCGGTCGCCGTCGGCCGCGAGGGCGCGTGCGTGAACGATCGCGAGCAGGGCCTTCTCACGGTGGCTAGCTTGGCCGTAGCGGTCGCGGTTCATGGAGGCGTCGGCCAGGACGAGGGCGCGGCGGGGGTGCCCAAGGTCCACGGCTTGGTGCGCGAGGGCGCGCAGGATGTGGCCGCCGAGCGGCCCGTCGCCCGCTTCGGCCGCTATGCGGGCGGCGAGAGTGAGGTAGCGCTGGGCGGTGCGGTGCTCGGAGGCGTCGAAAGCCATCCACCCCGACAAATAGGCCATCTCCGCCACGGCCGAGTAGGTGTCGCGACGAAGCTGCTCCGTGCCGAACCTGCTGCCGAGCAGGGGCACCGCTTCGTCGCGAAGATGGCCGGCGAGGGCCGATCGGCCAGAGGCGCCGCCTCGCTGCTGGTCACGCGCGGAGTAGAAGGTCGTCAGATCGCGGACGTCGTCGATGTCGGCCTGCGTCACCAGTCGAGGGCAGACTGCTGGGCGCTTCGCCGCTGCGGCAGGAGCGGCTGCCCACCACGAGGCAGTGGGCAAGGCCAGGCCGGCGGCCGAGTACGCGGCGGTCGCCAGCAGCTTACGTCGGTGCATATCGAGGTCGTCGCTTCCCAGCTCGGCCAGCACGGTCAGAGGATCGACGCTCCAGTCGGAACCGCTGTCGGTCTTGCCTGTCGCTTCACCTTCCAGCCCGAGGTCGGCCAGGGTGAGGCGGCGGCCGAGCCTGCGGGACAGCGTCTCGCGAAGGATATGAGGTGCCCGACCGCTCGGCTGCGTGCCCTGCACCCACATGGCGATGTGCGAGCGGGAGATGGCCTCCAGCTCACGCACCCCGCTCTCCGCGGCTACCCGGGCGACCGCTCCGGCTGCTTGCGGCTGAGACCAGCCCGCTTCGCGCAGAAGTGCGGCGAGGGCGACGTTTCGCACACGGGCCATGGGCTGCCCCTCGGTTCCGAAATGATCTTTGACGCCTTTGACGGCCTCGGCGGTCGCGCAGGCATACCCCCCAGCGGGGATTCACGGTTCGCTCAACGTAGCGACCGGATCAGTCACTTTGCACGACGACCGCCGGCCCCGCACGGCGAACCCCAATCAACTTGGCCTGATCCGAACAGGAGTTGTGTCATGCGCCTCTCGCTGGCTCCCCGCCAGGACGCCTGTCAACACGTCGCGTCCAACAGGAAGGGCCGCATGGCTGTCGAGCCGGTTTCACCGCGCAATCAAGCGGTGGCCGCGGCCGAGACAGTGGCGCTCGTGCTGGACGAGGACTCGCCGCTGCCGGAGACCACCGCCGATGTTGAAGACCTCGCGAGGCGTCTGCGCGGTCACATCAATCGACTCGGCATCTTGGTGCCCAAGGAGGAGCCGGCGCTGCGCCGCGCGCAGCAGCTCGGCTCGGCGGGGGTCCCCGACGGCTACATGCCCAGCAGGGCGCATCTGGTCCAACTGGCCGAGGCGGCCCAGGAGCTCGTGGCGACCGTGGAGGCCCACGGCACCGGCCGTGCGATGCGGCAGCGGGGACGGCGTTGGCGGACACCGCCGATCAACCTGCTGCGCGGCACAGTCTTCGCGATCGCCTTCGCCTGTCTCGTCCTGGCCGCGTCGGTGCCCCGGACATGACCGCCACCGGGGCGGTTCTGATCGTCCTGATCCTTGGTCCCACGACATGGCTGGTTCTCCGCGGTGATCCGCCAACCAGTTCCCCGTCAGCGGACGAGGAACCCGCACCGGCGCGGAGCGAGTCGCCGCCTCACCGGTGACCCCCGGACTCTCGCCTCACCGACAGTTCGCCGGCCGTTTCGACGGCCCTAAAGCCCTCCCCGGACTCGCGGGGCCTAACGGAGATCTACACGATGAAACGCCTTCCGCGTATCGAGCACTACGGCCTGATCGGCGACATGCAGACCAGTGCCCACGTCTGCGACGACGGCTCGATCGACTGGCTGTGCCTGCCCCGCTTCGACTCGCCGGCCCCCTTCGCTGCGCTGCTTGGCACGCAGAAGCACGGAGCGTGGCGCATAGCCCCGGCCGCTGCGCACGAAGAGGGAGCCGGTGCGACTGCCGAGCGGCGCTATGTCGGCGAGTCCCTCGTGCTGGAGACAGTCTGGACGACGTCCTCCGGCAGCGCGAAGGTCACCGACTTCATGCCGCCGCGCGACGGGGCACCGCAGGTGATCCGGATCGTGGAGGGAACGGCTGGCCAGATCGCCATGGCTTCCACGCTGCGCGCCCGCCCCGGCTACGGCCGGGTCAGCCCGTGGATCCATGAGCTGGGCGGACGCATGATCGCTGAGGGCGGCGGGGACGCCCTGTGGCTGGACACGTCCACCGGGCAGGTTGAGAAGGACGGCGCGATCGTCAGCTCCTTCACGGTCACCGCCGGCGAGAGCATCGCCTTCGTACTGAGCTGGGGGCCCTCCCACGGTGTCGCGCCGGAGATCCCGGATCCCGACGCGGCGCTCGCGGCGACCCTCGCCTTCTGGGAAGACTGGACGAGCCAATGCACCTACGACGGCCCGCACCGGGAAGCAGTCGTCCGGTCGCTGATCACCCTGAAGGCGATGACGTACGCCCCCAGCGGCGGCATCGTCGCAGCGCCGACCACGTCGCTGCCAGAAGAGATCGGTGGTCGCCGGAACTGGGACTACCGCTACACCTGGCTGCGCGACGCCTCCACCACCCTGGGCGCCCTGCTCGGTTCGGGGTACTGGCAGGAGGCCGAGGCATGGCGGCGGTGGCTGCTGAGGGCCGTGGCCGGCGATCCGGAGAACCTGCAGATCATGTACGGGATCACCGGAGAGCGGGATCTCCAGGAGCGGGAGCTGCGGTGGCTGCCCGGCTACGAGAACTCCGGCCCGGTCCGGATCGGCAACGGGGCTGTAGACCAGTTGCAGCTCGACGTGTACGGCTACGTGATCGAGACCCTGTACCTCGCCCACCAAAGCGGGGTGGCCCGCTGCGGCGACACCGCGGTCCTGCACCAGAGGCTGGTCGAGCACCTCGCCGAGCGGTGGCAGACGCCCGACGAGGGAATCTGGGAGATCCGAGGTGAGCGCCGCCACTTCGTGCACTCCAAGGTCATGGCCTGGGCCGCGATCGACCGGACCATCCGCCTGGTCGAGGCCGCCGTCCTGGACGCCGACCTGTTCGCCCTGATTGAACTGCGCGAGGCCATCCACCAGGAGGTATGCACGCGCGGATTCGATCCGGTCCGCAACACCTTCACCCAGTCCTACGGATCACAGGAGGTCGACGCCGCACTCCTGCTGATCCCCCGGGTGGGATTCCTGCCTCCCGACGATCCCCGAGTGCTCGGGACGGTGGAGGCAGTACGTCAGCAACTGTCCACCCCGGAGGGCCTCGTACGGCGCTACCCGACCGCCGGCGACCGTATCGGGCTCGACGGCCTGAACGGTGACGAGGGGACCTTCCTGCTCTGCTCGTTCTGGATGGTCGATGCGCTCGCCCTGACTGGCCGCCCGGACGAAGCCCACGCTCTCTTCGACCGGCTGCTGGCCCTGCGCACTGACCTCGGTCTGCTCGCCGAGGAGTACGACCCCGCCACCGGGCGACAACTGGGCAACTTCCCGCAGGCGTACAGCCACATCGGGGTGATTGGGTCCGCGCTCCTGCTGCAGCAGCTCGACTCGGGGGCGCCCGCAGCCGAGGCCGACGTGCTCTTGGCGGTGGGTGTCTGATGAACACGACCGCCACCACCATGGTCATCGTGCTTGCCGCCGCGGCCATCGTCGCGGTGGCAGCGGCCTGGGTTAGCCACCGCCGATGGCAGATGACGCGGCGGCGGGCACACCTCCTGGCCCGCGAACAACAGGCCACCGAGGGTGCCCTGCAGAAGCTGGTCCACGAGACGCTGCCCCAGATCCACCGGTCGGGCGGTCGGATCACGGTGCCGGCCCCCGCACCGGAACTGGCCGGCACCGCAGTCGGTGCGCACCTGACCAACGTGGTCAAGGCCACCGCCGGCGTCGTCCAGGCCGTGATCCGCGACATCCAGTACGCGGCGCACCAGGAGATCGAGCAGGCGAAGACGCTCGGGGCGGAGGAGTTGCGGCGTTCGCACACTGCCGCCCAGGAAGAGATCGCTCGGGTAAGTGCCACTGCTGTGCGGTCGACCGAGGCCGCAGTGCGCAGTGTGTCGTCGGCGCTCGTGGGCATGGCCGCCAAGACCAGCCGCAAGGTCAGCGAGGGCGTTCGCGAGCACGAGGACGACGCCGCGTTCGAGACGCTGACCGATATCGACCACACCGTGCAGCAGATGCTGCTGGTCGCTCAGGGCTGGACCATCCTGGCCGGCGGCAAGCTGACCCGGCACTGGCCCACGACGACGCTGACCGATGTGGTGCGGGCCGCGATGGGCTACGTCGAGGACTACCAGCGCGTACAGCCCCAGGAACTCACCGTCGCGGTGAAGACCCGCGTGGTCGGGCCCGTGGTGCACGCCCTCGCGCTCCTGCTGGACAACGCGCTGCGCTTCTCGCCACCACAGTCGAGAGTGCACGTGTCCTTCGAACAGGGCCACCACGGAGTCACCGTCTTCGTGGACGACAGCGGCCTGCAGATGACGCCGGAGCAGCTCGACAGCGCCCGGGACATCCTCACCGGGCAGCGCACGGACGACATCACGCAGCTCGGCGCCCGCCCGCAGACCGGGTTCCGAGTCGCCGCCGCCCTCGCGCGCGCCTACGGATTCCGGGTCGATGTCCAGGCGCCCAACTCCCTTCTGGGTACCCGCGCGCTCCTCACCCTTCCCCAGGATCTCCTCACCACGGCGCCCCAGGCGCCGCCGGCATCCTCGCAGCCGGTGCAGAAGGATCCGCCAGCTGCTCTCGCCTCTGCCGCGTCCGGCCGGCTCCCTGCTCTCGCCCCGGTTCCGGTAGCCACACAACCCGCGCTCACCCCCGTCCCGCCGACAGCCGGGGAATCCGACCATGAGCGTTCCACTGCCCGCACGACCGCCAGCGGACTGACGGTGCGCAGCCGCCGCGCCGCACCCGCCTCCGCTCCCGTTCCCCGCCCTGCCAACGCCGAGCCGGGGCGAGCGAGCGTGATCGCCGCCTGGGCCCGTGGCACTCAGCGGGCCCGCGCCGAGCAGGGCACCCACGTCCCCACTGCCGACAACGACCAAGGACACGACGCATGACCGACAAGAACATCGGCTGGCTCCTCGAAAGCCTGGAGGAGACCGCCGGCGTGGAATACGCCGTGCTGGTCGCCGCGGACGGCATGAGCCCGGCCTACACCGATCGGCTGCCGCGCGAGCGCGCCGAGAAGATCTCGGCCATCGCCTCCACGCTGTGGGGAGCATCGCGGGCCTACGACCGGGAGACGAACGGCGGGGGCGTCCGCCAGTTCGTCATGGAGTCGGTCGACCACATCTCCCTGCTCATCCCGGCTGGCGAGAACACCATGCTCGCCGTCCGCACCGACAGCCCTCACGCGGACATCGGGGTGATCAGCGAGGCCGCCCTGCGCTTGGCCGCGAGCGTGGGCGAACAGCTGGGTGTCCAGACACGCATCGCCGGCGGCACGGAAGCACCGCTGGCATGAGCAGGCCGCGGCAGGACCCGGATCTGGTCAGGCCCTACGTCCGCACGGGCGGACGCACCCGCCCCAGCAAGGACGTGCGCCTGGAGAGCCTGGTCTTCGCCGCGACCGGCACCCGTCCCGGCCTCAACCCGGACGCACGGCGCGTCCTCGCCCTGTTCGCACCCGCGCAAGGCGGAGGGCTGGCCGTCGCCGAGATCGCCTCCGCACTCGCCCTCCCGCCCTCGACCACCCGGATTCTCGTCGCCGACCTCATCGGACATGGACTGATGACCCTCGCCCAGGGCCAGGACGACGACCGGCCCCGGGCCTCACTCATCGAAAGGGTTCTTCATGGACTCCGCGCTCACGCCTGACCGGTTCGTCGCGCGCACGGTGACGGCTACCGCGAAGATCGTGGTCGCCGGAGCCTTCGGCGTGGGCAAGACCACCTTCGTCGGCAGCGTCTCCGAGGTGCCTCCGGTCCACATGGAGGAAACCATCACCCGGGCGAGCGCCCTGGTCGACGACCTGGCCCGCACGCCTGCCAAGTCCACCACCACCGTCGGCGTGGACTTCGGACGCAAGCACCTCAGCGACGACCTCGTGCTCTACCTGTTCGGTACCCCCGGCCAGGCCCGATTCAGCTTCCTGTGGCAGGAGTTGATCATCGGCGCCCTCGGCGCCCTGGTCCTCGTCGACCCCCGCGACCTGGACGCCTCCCACGAAATCCTCGGCCTCCTCGAAGAGAACGGCGTCCCCTACGCGGTCGCGGTCAACCAGTTCGACGGCGCGCCCCGCCACCCGCTCGAAGAAGTCCACGAGGCCCTCGCCCTGGAGGGACACACGCCGCTGACCGTGTGCGATGCCCGCGAGCGAGCGTCCTGCATGCAGGCCCTGATCCAGCTCACCGAATACCTCGCCCGTCTCGCGCACCGTCTGGAGCCCCGACCGTGAGCACCGCGACCCACCGCATCCCCCTGTACGAACCGGACTTCGCCCAGAATCCGCACGCCGCCTACCAGCGCATGCGCGAGCAGTTCGGCCCTCTGGTGCCCGTGGACCTGGCCCCCGGCGTGCCCGCCACGCTGGTCGTCGGCTATGAGGAGGCCCGCCGCATCCTCGGCGACCCGCAACGCTTCCCCGCCGACCCGCGCCAGTGGCAGACCTCGGTCCCTGACACCTGCCCCATCCGGCCGATGATGGAGTGGCGCCCCAACGCCCTGCGCTCGGTCGGCGCCGAGCACGCCCGCTACCGGGCCGCGAACACCGCCGCCCTCGGGGCTGTCGACCAGCACGCGCTGCGAGCCCACGTCGAACTGGTTGCCGAGCAGACCATCAACGCCTTCAGGGGCAGCGGCAAGGCGGACCTGCTGTCCCAGTACGCCTGGCCTCTCGCGTTCCAGACGCTCAGCCACCTGCTCGGCTGCCCCGACGAGGTCGGCCACAGGATCGCGGACGGAATGGCGAAGATCTTCGACGGGGTCAACGCCTCCATCGGCAACCAGATCATGGCTCATGCCGTGGCGGACCTCGTCGCCCTGCGCCGCCGAGAGCCCGGTGACGACGTGACCAGCAGGCTCCTCGTCCATGTCGCCCGGCTGGACGACACCGAGATGGGCCAGCAGCTAATCACCCTGTACGGGGCGGGCATCGAACCCCTGACCAACCTGATCACGAACACCCTCCTGGAGATGCTCACCAACAGCGAGTTCTCCGGTGACCTGCACGCCGGCGACGCCTCCGTCCGCGAGGCCCTGGACAGCGTCCTCTATCGCGACCCGCCGCTCGCGAACTTCGCGATGTCCTACCCGCCCCGCCCGGCCGACATCGGCGGGTACCTGCTGCCCGCCGACCAGCCGGTGGTCATCAGCTATGCCGCCTGCAACAACGACCCCGCCCTGGGAACCCACCGGCCACTGGGCAACCGGGCCCACCTCGCCTGGGGCGCCGGCCCGCACGGCTGCCCGGCCAGCACGCACGCCTACCTCATCGCCGAAACCGCCATCCTCCACGTCCTCGACGCCCTGCCCGAGATGGACCTCGACGGCCACCGCGACGACCTCGTCTGGCGCCCCGGCCCCTTCCACCGCTCGCTGGTCTCCCTCCCCGTCACCTTCCCCTCAAGCTGAAAGAGGCCCCAACGTGTCCGAACGGCAGATACTCGTCCTCGACCCCACCGGATCCGACCCGGACGCCGAACACCAGGCCCTGCGCGAGCGCGGCTCCGCCACTCTCGTGGACATCCTCGGCGTGCGCGCCTGGTCCGTCTCCGACCCGGCCCTCCTTAAGCAGCTTCTGACCAGCAAGGACGTCTCCAAGGACGGCCGCGCCCACTGGCCGGCCTTCGCCGAGACGGTCCCCACCTGGCCGCTGGCCCTGTGGGTGGCGGTGGAGAACATGTTCACCGCCTACGGCGGCAACCACAGCCGCCTGCGGCGCATGGTCGCCCCCGCCCTCTCGGCCCGCCGTACCGCCGCCCTCCAGGCGGACATCGAGATCCTCGTGAACGGCATCCTCGACGACCTCGACGCCCTCCCTGCCGATGAGGTAGCCGACCTGCGCGAGCACCTCGCCTACCCGCTCCCGATCGCCGTCATCGGCAAGCTCATGGGCGTCCCCGCCGGCCGGCGCACCGAGTTCCGCACCGTGGTGGACAACGTATTCGCCACCCACCTCTCCGCCGAGGAACAAGCCGCGAACACCGCCACCCTGTACGGCCTGCTGGACGCCCTGATCGAGATCAAGCGCACCGAGCCCGGCGAGGACATGACCTCGCTGCTGATCGCCGCCCGCGACGAGGAGGGCGACGGCTCCGCCCTCAGCGACGCCGAGTTGCGCGACACGCTCCTGCTGATGATCAGCGCCGGGTACGAGACCACCGTCAACGTCATCGACCAGGCCATCACCACCCTGCTCTCCGAGCCAGAGCAGCTGGCCCACGTCCGGGACGGCCGCTGCACCTGGGAGGGCGTAGTCGAGGAGACCCTGCGCCACCAGCCCGCGGTCAAGCACCTTCCCCTGCGCTATGCCCGCACCGACATCGCCCTCCCGGACGGGCAGACGATCAAGACCGGCGAGGCGATCCTCGCCTCCTACGCCGCCGCCAACCGGCACCCCGACTGGCACGAGGACGCCGACCGCTTCGACGCCACCCGCCCCAGCAAGGAACACCTCGCCTTCGGACACGGCGTCCACTTCTGCCTCGGCGCCCCACTTGCCCGACTCGAAGTCGCCACCGCCCTGCGCCTGCTCTTCGAACGCTTCCCCGACGCCCAACTCGCCACGGACAGGCCCGATCTGAAGAGGCTGCCGAGCCTGATCAGCAACGGACACACCTCCGTCCCTGTGCGCCTGCGCCCGACGTCGAGCCGCTGACCGATACCGACGAGGAAGACCACCATGACCGCCCCAGCCCCGACCACACCGCTCACCCCGGCCGAACGGCGCATCGCCCAGCATGTGGTGAACGGCCTACCAACAGGCCAGATCGCCGACACCGAGACCCTGTCGCACCACACGGTCCGCGCGCACATGGTCTCCCTGCGCAGGAAGCTGCACTGCCCCGAACGCTGCTCCCTTGCCGTAGTCACCCACCGTCTGCTCAGCGCAAACGAGGCCACGGCACCGGCACCGGACACGCCAGCCCCCGACTTGAGCACCGAGCAAACGAACCTGCTGAAGGCCGTCGCCGAGCACACCAAGCCGCTCGACATCGCGCGCGGCGCCAACATGGCACCGGCGGACCTCTGCGCGGCGCTCCTCCAGTTGCTCGCTGATACCGGGGCACCGGACACCACCCGCCTGGTCGCCCGGGCCCACGGCTGGAACCTGCTGACCGCCCAGCAGACCAGCACGGTGCGGAGCGGAGCGAGCAAGTGACCACGTCACCCGTTCCCACGGCTTCCGAGCAGTCCTCCGCGCCCCTGCACCATCGCCCGAAACCGTCGGCACTCCAGCCTCCCGATGCTGAACGGGCACTCCTTCTTGACCTGGACGGTGTCCTACTGGACACGCGGCCGGTGATGCGCGAGGCGTGGAGGAAGGTCCAGGAAGACCACGGCCTCGCTATCCCGTTCGCCGCGTACGAAGCCCACCTGGGACGGGAGTTCAGCGACATCATGGAGCGGCTCGGTGTCGTCGACGCTGACGGCGTCCACCGGACCTACGGAGCCGGCTCGACAGCCGCAGCGCATTTGGCCCAGGAGTTCATAGGGATCACGGACGTCCTGCACGCCTTCGTGGCAGCTGGCTGGCGGCTTGGAGTCGTGACATCCAAGCACGTCGATCGGGCCGCGCCCCTCCTGGCGCAGCTTGGTTGCCCCTTCGGCACCGTGCGGACACCCGCGGGTTCCGGGCGGTCGAAGCCGGCGCCGGACCCTCTCCTCCTCGCGTTGGTGGACCTCGGAGTCGACCCTGCGTCGGCCGTGTACATCGGGGACATGCCGGTGGACCGGGAGGCAGCAACTCGTGCCGGCGTCCCCTACATTCATGCCGCCTGGGGGTACGGCGCGCCCGGCTCTCCTGCTGTGGCGGTCGCCCAGTCCCCAACCGACCTGCTCGACCTCCTCCACCAGGCCACGGCATGCACTCCCATTGTCGAAGGGAGCCTGGCGTGACCACCTCGGCATTCGGAGACTTGGGCCTTGTCCGAAGAGAAGACGGCCACCGGCCCGCCTGGGTCCTACTCGGCGCCGGCCGCTTTGACGTCGACGACTCCCTCCGCATCAGAACGGGGGATCTGGAGGCGCTGCCGCTGAATCAGCAGGACCTCCACTCGTTGACCGAACGCGTCATGGCCGCCCTGCACGAGTACGGCGGCGGCCGAGCCCACACGCCCGGCGGAGCTGACTGGCTCCATGTCCAGCACGTACCGGTCCGCCGACTGGTCACGCAGGTCCTGCGGAAACTGCTGGCATTGAGCCTCTGGGAGCCATTCGTCACCGCACCCGGACCCATCACCCCGGTGCCGTACGAAGGTCTCGTCGGTGTGCGGCCGAGCAGCTCTCAGGAGTACCGCACCTACACGGTCACCTGGTCGGGCATTGCCTATCTGCTCGGCGGCACAGCGGCACACAATCCGCCGCACACTGCCGAGTTGAGCACGCTCTCACCCGCCGACGTGGCTATCACCGAGCCGCACCCGCTCCCCACGGGCCTGCACCGGGGCGGAGTCGTGGCCCTTTCTTGGTCGTCCCGCCACGCCGAGACCCTGATGCCGGTTCTTCGGGAGTTGGCGCGCAAGGGGCACGACAGCGTGCTCATCGACCTCGCAACTGATCCCGGTCAGCGCTGCTTGGCCGAGGGCAGCGAGAGCGTGCGGGTGTGTCCTGCACCGGTTGGGCTCTTCCGGCTGTCAGGCGAGGCGGACGGACTGCGTCCCGCGGATGACGACCGGACCGTCGAGGTCGGTCCGCACGCGATCCGCCTGTCCCGCCTCGTCCGGTTGTTGTCCACGCTGCTGGCGATGAGCGGCGGCTGCACGCAGCCATCCTGGCCTGCTCTGGTCCAGGCGGAGAACTGGCTGGGCCGCGTTCTGAGAGCCGTTCGTCCGCACTCCGTCGTCCTCAGCAACGACACAAGTCCGCTTGGGGTGTTGGCGGTTCACCTTGCTGATCGGCACGACTCCAACACGGTGTACGTCCAGCACGGCGCCTGGACGGAAGAGTCCGTCGCGTGGCCCGCCCTCCACAGCCGGGACGTGGTCGTGATGGGCGAGCGCGACCATCCGCTCGCCCTCGCCTGGGCCAAGCACCCGAAGAGTGAAGTGCACGTCCTGGGGCAGCCCCGCTTCGATGCCCTGGCCGCTTTGGGCCGTGGGGCACAGCGCCGGTACCTGGAAAAGCTGTTGTCGGTCGGCACACGACGTGCCCCGTCGAAGATCGCCGTGTGGGCCTGCCAGCCCTTCCGGCCCGAGCATCTCGCCCGCCAGGCCGAACTCCTCCTCGGCGGGCTGCGGTCGGCCGGCCCGGACTGGGGACTGGTCATCGCTCCGCATCCGGCTCAGCGCGACAGCGTGTTCGCCCCGCTTCTTGAGCAGGCGACCGGTCTTCCGGTGGCCGTCGCCGACACTCGGGTCGGAGCACGCGGGTGTCTGGCCGGCGCGGATGTGGTCGCGAGCGCCTACTCGACATGCGGCATCGAGGCCGCGCTGCTGGGCGTGCCCGTCCTTGAACTTGCCGCGCCGGGCGAACGGACCCTCGGCCTGGCTGGCCACGGCATTGCGCAGCGGTGCCGTGACGCGGACGAAGTCGGCATCGCGCTCGCGGAGCTGCCCCGCTCTCGCCCGCCGGCCGGAGCCGCCGATTCGGTGTGCCGGTGGCGCGGCGACAGCGCCGCCCAGGTCGCCCGCCTCATCGACCACCGCGCCACGCACCCCGAGCTGCCCTTTGACCCCCTTCACGACGATGCCCGCAGCACGCCGCCCGTGCCTGAGCAGGGCGAAGGAGCCCCAGCCTCATGACCCATCTGACCGCCGACAACATCGCCGAGTTGTTCTCCGGAGCCGTCACGCTGACGAAGTCCGGCGATAAGGTCAGCCCGCGCGGCATGCCCACGCGGGAAGTCCGCGACGTCCACTTGCTGCTCACGCAGCCGCGGGCCCGCCTGCTGTACGCGCCGCCGGCCAGGATCCTGAACCCGGCGTTCGCCGTGGCCGAGAGCGTCTGGCACCTGTCCGGCTCGGACGATCCGTGGATCTTCGACTACAACGCGCGGCTCCGGCAGTACGCCGATGACGGGGTGTTGCTCGGCGCGTACGGCCCCAGGATGCGGAACTGGGCCGGCAAGGTCGATCAGCTCAGCCGTGTCGTGGAGATCCTCAAGGAGGACCCCGACTCCCGCCGCGCCCTGATCCAGCTCTACGACCCGGTTCAGGACGCCGCCGGGCACAAGGACGTGCCCTGCACCCTCGGCTTCCGCTTCCATCTGCGTGCTGGCCGACTGCACATGGCGACCATGATGCGGGGCCAGGACGTGTGGATCGGCATGCCGTACGACGTCTTCTTCTACACCGTCCTGCACGAGCTGGTCGCCGGATGGCTCGACGCGGAGCTGGGCGAGTTCCACCTGCACGTGGGGTCGCTGCACATCTACGAGGAGCACCTCGACCAGTCCGAGCAGCTGGCCTCGCTCACGGCGAGCCCCGTCATGCCCGACCTGCGGACACGGTGGAACGGCTTCGCCTGTCTGCTCGATCAGGTCGCGGCCCGGGACGTGACCGGCCACCCCGGCTGGGACGCGATGGCCGGGACGCTGCGCAGCTACCGGCTGTGGAAGGACGGACAGCACCAGCAGGCGTGGCGCGTGGCCGACGGCATCGACGGCCCCCTCGGCCAGGCCCTCACCGCCTGGTACGGCGAGCTGAAACGACGCTCCCGCCAGCCCGCGGCTGCGACGACGGCCGGGGCGAGGTGACGGCCGCCATGAAGCGCGCTCCCTCGGTCATCCTCGGCTTGTGCTCCTACACCCACGACTCGTCGGCAGCTCTCCTGGTCGACGGCGAACTCATCGGCTTCGTCGAGGAGGAGCGCCTCTCCGAGCAGAAGCACACCAAGCTCTACCCCGCTCACGCTGTGGACTGGCTGCTCGGCCGGACCAAGCTCACCTCAGCCGACGTGGACACCGTCGCCTACAACTTCCAGCCCGCCCGCTACCTCGCCGAGTCGCCCGCCGCCCTGCGCATGGCGCTCTCCCCGACAACTCGTGACCGGGCGTTCGCCCGAGCGCACGGGTTCGCCAAGGTGGCCGTGCGCACCCAGCGGCGCCTGCGGCTGATCGGCAGGCAGTTCCCCGCCGCCCGTGTTACCCCGGTGCTGCATCACCGCGCCCACCAGCTCACGGCCTTCGCCGCCTCGGGCTGGGACGAAGCCGCCGTGCTCGTGGTCGACAGCCTCGGAGAGCGGCAGACCACCACCATCGCCCGCTGCCACGACACGCTCCGTCCCCGCGCGCAGACCCTGGAGGCGATCAACGACCCAGCCTCCCTGGGGTACGTGTACGGCGCCGTCACCGAGCACCTGGGCTGGCGCCGGGGCGACGAGGAGGGCACCGTGATGGCGCTGGCCGCCCTCGGCGACCCCGCCCGCTTCCGCTCCCTCTTCACCCACGCCGTCCACACGACCGCAACCGGCTTCCGCATCAACCCCGCCTACTTCCCCACGCGCACCCTCACGTCGGGATACGAGCGGACGTCCCGCCGCTTCGTCACCGAGACCTGCCCCGAACGGCACCCGGGCGAGTCCCTGGCCGACGTCCACCGGGACCTGGCGGCGGCTCTTCAGGAGCGGACCGAGCAGGTCATGGTGCACCTGGCCCGCCGCGCTCGCGTGCTCACCGGCTCCCGGCGCCTGTGCGTGGGGGGCGGTGTCGCCACGAACTGCGTGAGCATCGGCCGGATCATCGAGGCCCGCATCTTCGACGAGGTCTTCGTGCCTCCTGCGCCCGGTGACGCCGGTACCGCGATCGGCGCCGCCCTCGCCGCGCATGTCGGCGGACGCAGCCCGCGACCGGTGACCGGCGTCGCCCGCACCTGCTACCTCGGCCCGTCCTACGAGGACCAGGCCCTCGACCTCACGCCCTGGCCCGCCCTTCACCAGAAGACCCTGGGCATCGAAACCGCAGAGTTCCTCGCCGACCAGCTGGCCCACGGCACGATCGTCGGCCTGTTCCAGGGGGCCGTCGAAGCCGGGCCGCGAGCCCTGGGCAACCGTTCGATCCTCGCCTCTCCGCTGGAGCCCGGCGTCGTCGAGCGGCTGAACGCCACCGTGAAGTTCCGCGAGCCGTTCCGGCCCTTCGCCCCCATGGTCCTGGCCGAGCGCGCCCGCGAGTTCTTCACCCTCGGCCAGCAGGCGCCGTACATGTCCATGGCCTCCGGCGTGACCGACAAAACGCGCGAGCGCGTGCCGGCCATCGTGCACGCCAACGGCACCTCCCGCCTGCAGACCGTCACCAAGGCGCAGAACCCGTTCATGCACGCGGTCCTGACCGCCTTCGGCCGTCGGACCGGGGTGCCCGTGCTGATCAACACCTCCCTCAACGTCAAGGGCAAGCCGATCTGCGGAACACCGGAAATGGCCCTGGACTGCCTGGCCAACTCCGGGCTCGACGCCCTGCTCCTCGAAGGGCGGTGGATCACCAAGTGAAGATCGGATACAGCTTCTGGGGCTTCCTCGGCAACGGGGTCACCGACACCCCGGACGGGGGACGCAGCCATCGTCGCCCCTTCATTGATGCGCTCCTCGACCGCGGGCACGACATCGTGTTCCTGCAAGCCGACCGGGATCGCCTCGCAGCCGGCGACGACCTCGGCAGCAATTACATCTTCGATGGCGGATTCCCCAACATCGACGTCCTGTTCCTGGAGTGGCGCTGGGCGATCCCCGGCCGCAACACGACCGCGTGCGGCACGGAGGGCCATACCTGCGACCTGCACCGCCAGGCCCAGCTCATCAACCACTACACCGTGCGGCACCAGACACCCACTGTGATCTGGGACAAGGACCGCACCCTGCGAGCCGAGAGCGTGTGGCGCACCACGTCGCACACCCGCGTCTGCGAGGCCGCCCTCGCCCCGACCCACGGAGCGCACTCGCTGCTCTTCCCCGTCGCCGAGATCCTCCTCACCCAGGCAGACCCTGTGGCCCTCGCGGCACAGCGGCGGGACCTCGTGCTCGGCTACGTGGGCAACCAGTACGACCGCGACGAGCCCTTCGACCGCTTCTTCGCCCCAGCCGCCGCCCGCGTCGCGCACCTGGTCGCCGGGAAGTGGACGGAGACCGACCGCTGGCCGCACGTCCACTTCCTGGGCCGGATCCCGTTCGAGGCCGCCGCCGGCGTATACGGCAGGTCCCTGGCCACGGTGCTCATGCTGCCCGAGCGGTACGCCGCGGTCGGGCAGATGACCCAGCGCATCTTCGAGGCCGTGCTCGCCGGGTGCCTGCCCCTGGCCCCGGCGGACATCCGCTACGTCAACCGGTTCGTCCCGGACGAGCTGGTCGTGCGCTCCGGCCGGGACGTGATCGAACGCCTCTCCCACCTCCGCGAGATCGCCGGCACCCAGCGGCACGCCGACCTGATCGCCGCGTGCGTGGACCGTCTGCGCCTGTTCGGCCTGAGCAAGCAGGTCGACACCCTGGAATCCCTTCTGCACGGTCTCGTGAGGCCGGGCACGACCGAGCGGGGAGCTGCCTGATGCCGACCGCTCTACAGGCCATGGCGCCTGGATCATCAAAACGTGTCCTGGAGGATGGCTCCGCCGGACACCCGAACCTCTCTACGCTGGAGCACCATGAAGAAGGTCGCCATCGTCGGCTGCGGAGGCAGCGGCAAATCCCACGTGGCCCGCGAACTGGGCAAGATCCTCGACGCCCCGGTGACGCACCTGGACGCCGCGTTCTACGACGACGAGTGGAACGCGCTCCCCATGGACAAGTTCACCGCCGTGCAGCGCGAGCTGGTCGCGCAGCCGCGGTGGGTGATCGACGGCAACTACAACTCGACGCTGCAGGTGCGGCTCGAAGCCTGCGACACGGTGGTCCTGATGGACGTGTCGACCGTGGCGGCGCTGTACGGGATCTTCGCCCGGCAGATCCGGCACGGCGCGGGACACAAGGGCAACGGGGTGCACAACCGCATCCACTGGGGCGTGATCAAGTACGTCGCCACGTACCGCCGCAAGATGCGGCCCCGCGTGATGGCGAAGATCGAGGAGTTCGGCGCGAAAGCCGACGTGGTGCTGCTGGCCGACCGGCGCCAGACGCGCCGCTGGCTGCGGAAGGTGGCCGCCGAGCAGTCCTGAACGACCCGCGCCCCCGGGCAGGGGGTGCGGCATGAACGAGCCCAACGCCTTCCTGGACCCCGCCCGGCAACAGGAGCTGTACGGGAACCCCTCCCGGCTGTCCGGGCGGACCAGCGCCCTGATGCGCGCGAAGACCTCCGGCAACCCCGTGCCCGAGACGATCGTCAGTCTGGTGCAGACCCACCACGCGCAGCCGGACCGGCTCGGCGTGGTGCTCGACATCGGCTGCGGTCGCGGCACGAGCAGCCTGGGCATCGCCGAGCAGCTCCGGCCGCAGCGCATCGTCGGCCTGGACGCCGCCCCCTCCCTGCTCGCCCAGGCCCGCGAGCGCGCCAAGGAGCTACCCGACATCACGGTGGACTTCGTCGAAGGCGACTTCCACGACCTCCCGTTGCCCGCCGGGTCGTGCGACGTCGCCGTCGCCGCGTTCTGCCTCTACCACTCGCCGCAGCCCAAGGACGTCATCGCGCAGATCGCCAGGGTCCTCTCCCCTGGGGGCCTGGCCGTGCTCGTCACCAAGGCACTCGACAGCTACCGCGAGATGGACCAGCTGGTCGCTTCGGCCGGCCTCGACGCGCGGGGCGATAAGCACGAGAGCCTCTACACCGCAGCGCACAGCGGCAACCTCGCCGACCTGACCGCCTCCTCGCTCGACGTGATCGCCGTCCTGGACGAGGAGCACGCCTTCACCTTCGACGGCCACGACCACACGGCGCAATACCTGGCCACGAACCCCAAGTACCACCTCGCGCCCGGCCTGTACGGCAACCCCGGGGCTATGGCGGCGGCCTTGCACGAATTCCTTCCGGACCAGCCGCTGACCACTCGGTCCCTCATCACCTTCGTCGTCGCCCATCCGAAGAAGGGGCAGGCATGACCCTTCCGCCGTTCACCAAGCACTACGAGACTCCGGAGCGCGCGGCGGCGGCCGTCCGCCACTACCGGTGGATCAACGAGCACGCGAAGCCGCTGCGGCAGCCGGCCCTCAAAGTCATCGGCCCTGCCAGCCTGACTTTCGAGCGGGTCGAGGGGCGCTCCGTACGCCCCGAGGATCTCCCGCGCACAGCGGAACTGCTGGGCCACGCTCACGGTGCCGCCTGGCGCAGTGACCTGCAGGCCGCGTCGTTGAACACTCCGCATCGTTTCCAAGACGGCACGACGTTCGATGACTACCTCGGCCCGCGCAAGGTCGCGCTCCGACGGCGCCACGAACAGGGCTACCTGCCGAACAAGGTGTCCTTGCACGCGATGCTCCGCCTGCTGGAGGAGACGGCGCAGGGGCCCTGTGCCTTCTACAAGGACAGCAACCCGCGGAACTTCATCATCACTGCCGCCGGGGACATCGTCACGGTCGACACCGACGATCTCAGTCTCGCGCCCATGGGCTACGACCTCGCGAAGCTGGTCGCCACGCTTCTCCTCACCTACGGCCCCCTCGCGAGCGAAGCGATCGACGGCGCCTGCGACATCTACAGCCAGGCGCTCCGCCAGCACGCCCCACAGCTGGACCCCATGGGCCGAGAACGCCTGGACGACGGCTTGGCGCTGCACGCCGTACTCACCGCGCCCTACCTCGGCCGGAACGGCTACTGCCACATCTGGCCCGCCCACATCCGTCTCCGCCTTCAAGGAGCATCGTGATCACCACCGAACTCGTCTTCGTGCGGCACGGTGAGGCCCAGTGCAATGCCGACGGACTCGTCGGAGGTCCTCGCACCTGCACGGGACTGACCAACCTGGGGTATGCCCAGGCCGAACAGGCCGCGCGCCGCCTGTCCACCGAGCACCTGAAGAAGCCCTTCGACATGGTCTACGCAGGTCCGCGGATTCGCCTCGTCCAGACCGGCGAGATTATCGCCCAGACGCTCCAGATCCCGCTGCACGTCGACGACCGGCTCGACGGCCCCGTCCACGGCGATGCCGATGGCAAACCCTGGGATGCGGTGAAGACGGCCGCCAACGGCGGCCCGCATGCGCACCCCGACACTCCCTGGGCCGCTGGCTCAGACACCTGGAACGGGTACCTGAAGCGGGCCAGCAAGAACCTGAGTCAGCTCATCGAGGAGAACGAGGGGAAGCGCATCGTGTTCGCCGCCCACGGAGAGACGGTGATCACCGCGCACACCCTGCTCCTCGACATCCCGATCGGCTCGCCGGCGGGCTTCACGCACAACCACGCCTCCATCACCCGCTGGCAGCACCACCGCAACCGCCTGGGCCAGACCCGCTGGATGCTCGATCGGCACAACGACACCGAGCACCTCAGTCTCCTCACGCCGGAGCCGACCCCGTGATCGCGGCATCGGACGATCCCCGGATGCAACTGGCGCACTGCCTCCTCGGCGCAGTCGAGATCGCGCCGGACCCCTTGCTCCCTCCCCGGGTCGTGCGCGTGGTGGCCGGCGACGGGCGTCACTTCGTCGCCAAGCAGCATGCCGAGCACGACCGGTACGCAGGCGAACTCCACGCCTACCGGACCTGGGGCACCCAGCTGACCGGCCACGCGCCGAAGCTAGTCGGCCGTGACGACGCCACCCGCACCCTTCTGCTGACCGCGCTCGCAGGCGCTCGGGCGGACACGGCAGCCCCGGGCTCACCCGAGGAGGAACTGGCCCATCACGAGGCCGGCCACGTCCTCGGCAAGCTCCACCGGGCCACCTCCATGCCCCAGGGCGGCGCCGTCGGCGCAGCACTCGCCGAGCGCCTCCAGAGCTGGATCGACCGGGCCGTTCACGCCGACCTGATCGACACGGCCGAGCGAAACCTGCTGAAGCACCATGCGGCCATCCTGGGCAACAGCCTCATGGACGGCGCGGTCTGCCACCTCGACTACCAGCCGCGGAACTGGCTGGTCGGAGACGACTTCGGTGTCTGCGACTTCGAGCACATGCGACGCGACGCCCGCGTCCGCGACTTCGCGCGGCTCGAGTTCCGACGGTGGCAAGCCGCACCCCACCTCCGAACGGCATTCCTCGACGGCTACGGGCGTCCGCTGACCGACGCCGAACGGCGCCTCCTGGAGTCCTTCGGCGCCATCGAGGCGGCCACCGCCCTGGTCAAGGGCCACAAGGAAAACGACCTCACTCTGAGCGCGCACGGCCGAACCGTCCTGTCCCGCCTCACCTGACCTTCCTCCCTTCGACCACACCTCTCTGGAGATTCCCGTGCCGC
Organism: Streptomyces sp. NPDC050564; assembly: GCF_044457265.1. Classification (NCBI taxonomy): domain Bacteria; kingdom Bacillati; phylum Actinomycetota; class Actinomycetes; order Kitasatosporales; family Streptomycetaceae; genus Streptomyces; species Streptomyces sp. NPDC050564. The sequence goes on from NZ_JBITGS010000009.1 coordinate 146,671, forward strand.
AGCACGAGCAGCACCCGACCGCCGCTGCCCCCCGCCGAGCCGTGGTGACCGGCTCCGCCGGATTCATCGGTTCCCACCTCGCCCACGCCCTCGTCCAGGCCGGCACCACCGTGATCGGCGTCGACCGCCGCGACCCGTCCACCGACCACACGGCCGGCGCCAACCTCGCCGCCCTGCGGGGCCTCCCGGGTTACCACCACGTCACTGCCGACCTCCTCCACTGCGCGATCGACCCTCTCCTGATCGACGCGGACGCGGTCTTCCACCTCGCCGGAATTCCCGGCGTACGGCCTTCCTGGGGTCCGCAGTTCGGCGACTACCTCGCGTCCAACGTGCTGGCCACCCACCGGGTCCTGGAAGCCTGCACGCGCATCGGCGTTCCGCGGCTGATCGTCGCCTCCTCCTCCAGCGTCTACGGGCCGACCGACGGCGGCGCGAGCGTCGAAGCCGACCGCCCGCAACCGGCGTCCCCGTACGCGGTGACCAAACTGGCCGAGGAACAGCTCTGCCTCGCCTACGCCACGCGCCCCAACGGTCCCAGCGTCGTCGCCCTGCGGTACTTCACCGTCTACGGCCCCCGCCAGCGCGCGGACATGTTCACCCACCGCGCCCTGCAGGCAGCTCTGACCGGACAGCCGCTGTGCCTGTACGGAGACGGCCACCAGCGACGCGACTTCACCTACATCGACGACGTAGTCGCCGCCACGATCGCCGCCGCCGTCGTGCCGACCGCGCAGGGCGCGATCAACGTGGGCGGCGGGTCGAACGCGTCGCTGCTGGAAGTGATCAACATCGCGACCAGCCTCATCGGCCGCGACATCCAGATCGAGCAGAACCACGCGCGCAGCGGTGACGTCCTCCTCACTCGCGCCGACCCCAGCCGTGCCCGAGAGATCCTCGGCTGGCAGCCGCGAGTCGACCTCCACAACGGGCTGCGCGCTCACATGCAGGCTCTGGCCGCACAGGTCCCCAACTACAGCCGAGCCGCATAGTTCCGCGACCCGGAGCCCGAGAGGAGACGCAATGGAAAGTCCCGAGCGAGCCCGGCTGGACGCCTTCTTCCGGCAGATCACCGCGCAATTCCCCGCGGGCGAGGCGATCACGACGCTGGTCATCACGCATCTGCTCCCCGAGCGGCCGGCGTTCCTGCGCGCCATGACCGAGGTGTCCACGGTCGGCGCCGTACTCCCCAAGCCCCGGTCGATCCACCAGCCGACCCTCGACGACGTCCGCCGCACCCTCCCAGTCCACGACCTCACCCGAGAACGGTTCACCGACGAGACCCAGGCTCTGGACTACCTGGAGGACACGGCCGGCGGCCGGGACGTCGTCCTGGTGGACATCGGCGGCTACTTCGCGGCGAGCCTCGACACCTTCGTGAGCAAGTTCTCCGGCCGCGTCCTCGGCGTCGTCGAGGACACCGAGAACGGACACCAGCGATACGCGGCGCTCGACTCCCTGCCGTGCCCGGTCGTCTCCGTGGCCCGCTCCCCGCTCAAGGACTGCGAGGACCACCTCGTGGGTCGCTCGATCGTCTTCTCCACCGAGGCTCTTGTGCGCGGGCGCGGAGATATTCTGACCGGCCGCAACGCCTGCGTCATCGGCTTCGGGAAAGTCGGGCGCGCTATCGCTCAGACGCTGCGGGCGCTGGACCTGCGCGTCACCGTGTACGACAAGGACCCGGTCAGGCAGGTGCAGGCGCACTCGCTGGGCTTCCGTACCTGCGCGTCCGCCGCGGACGCGGTCCGCGAGGCGGAACTCGTCTTGTGTGCGACCGGCAACCTCGCCCTGCAACAGAGCGACTTCGCTGCCCTGCGCAACGGTGCGTATCTCGGGTCGGTCACCTCCTCGGAGGACGAACTTGAGCTTGGAAGCCTCCACAGTCTCTACCAACGCACGTCTATCAGCCCGGAGTTGACTCGGTACGAAATCACCGGCCACTACTTCTTCGTGCTCGCCGACGGCGGCGCGGTCAACTTCGTGCACGGCGCCGCTGTCGGCTCGTACATCCATCTCGTCCAGGCCGAAATACTCGCCGCCACAGCAGCTCTTAGCCGCGACCAGTTCGAGCCCGGCATGCACGAGATGGCGGCATCCGACCGTCACGCCATCGCCAGGACCTGGCTCGACCACTTCGAAAGGTGATTCCGTGCCCCCTTCCGCACAGCACATCCGCGCCGTCACCGAGACGTACCTCTCCCGTTACCCACACGAACGCGACGGGCTGGCGCCGCTTTTCACCGCACTCGCCGGCGGCGACGACCCCACGAGCCGCAAGACGTTCCCGGCCCACGTGACCTGCAGCGCCATCCTCCTCGACCGCGACCAGAGGATCCTCCATATCCACCACAAGGCTTCCGGAAAGGTTCTCGCGCCCGGGGGCCACAACGAGGCAGAGGACCCCGACCTCCCCACTGCGGCACTGCGTGAACTCCACGAAGAGGCAGGCATCCCGCCAAGCGCCGTTGTCGCTCTTCCCGGATTCGCAGACATCCCTTTCGACATCGACGTGCACGCGATCGACGCAAATCCCTCCAAGGGCGAGCCCGATCACCAGCACATCGATTTCCGCTGGATCTTCCGCCTCCGTTCGGAGCACGAAGTGACATTGCAGGCCGCGGAAGTGGGCGGCTACGAGTGGCGTCCCTTCACCGAGGCCGCCGCGCCCACGGTCCGCGCCAAACTCGCCCTTCTCTGACCTCCGACACCCAGCCGACCGCTAGGAGATCCCGTGGCCGCCACCACAGCCTCACCACCGAAAACACCTGGACGCCGACACATAGCCGTCATCCCCTGCCGGTGGGGGGCTTCGCGTTTCCCCGGCAAACCCCTGGCCCGTCTGGGCGACAAGCCGCTGCTCTGGCACGTTCACCAGCGCTGTCTGGAAGCCACGTCTCTGGACAGCGCCGTAGTGGCGACGGACGACGAGCGCATCGAGGCAGCGTGCCACGAGCTGGGCATCGACTGCGTACGGACCGGCGAGCACGCCACCGGCACCGACCGCGTCGCAGAGTGCGCCGAGCGTCTCCGCGCGGACGCGTACATCAACGTCCAGGGCGACGAGCCCTTCATTGAGCCGTCAGCCATCGATGCTTTATCCGACGCGCTCGCCAGCCTGGACGGCAAGGCCCTGGCCGTTAACGCGTACGCCGAGCTGAGCGACACCGCGGCCGTACTCGACCACAACGTCGTCAAGGTTGTCGTCGGAACCGACAGCCAGGCGCTGATGTTCTCGCGGCAGCCCATCCCTTACCCCCGCAGCAGCCGGCCTTCCTTCCTGCGACAGCTCGGCCTTTACGGCTTCACACGCGAGGCTCTCGAACGCTTCCGGCAGCTCCCGCAGGGCCCTCTCGAACAGGCCGAGGGCGTCGAGATGCTGCGGTTCATCGAGCACGGCCACCGAGTGCAGATGCTGCCCGTGTCCGACAGCGGCATCGCGGTCGACACCCCGGAGGATCTTGCACGCGCCGCCGCGATGCTCGCCCGCCGCACCGCAGCACACCCACGATTTCGGTCACCTACGTCACCTCGGCTCGCCACGGCCGCAGCGCCCTCGCGACCCGCCTGACGGCCATCACCTCTAACCGCCGCAACCTCCGACACGGCGGCGAAGCCGCGTCGCCCCCCACACGCGTGACGAACTTGAGGCCCGCCTCCCGGAGGACGCGGAGGCACCTGCCCAAACCCCCAGAACAGCACATGCGTTCCAAGAAATACCCCTTCTGTGCCCCGAACGACTGGCCCAGCGGGCCGTTATTCCGAGCACCTGTCCGAGAGCACGCACACCGAGGAGGCCGTATGCCCCGCCAGATGATCGCCATTGGCGCGCACACCACGCTCGAATTCCATGTGCCCGTGCGCCTCGGACCTCCGCCTGGAGCCTGTCCCCCTCATCCCTGTGCGCCCGTCGGCGCTACGGAGCGCCTCGGAGCAGCATCCGAGGAGGCGTTCGCGTGAGGGACCGCTACACCAGCATCGTCGACGTGCTCATGCTCCCGTACCGCCAGGACGGACGGATGCCGCTTCTACGGCGTGCACAAGATCAGTACGCGCCCGGACAACTCACAGTGGTGGGAGGTCACTTGGAGGAGGGCGAGTCCCCTCTGGAAGGGGCGATCCGGGAGGCCGAGGAGGAGCTGGGGATCCGGATCAGCCCCCACGACGCCGAGTTCTGCGGGCTATTCCAGTTCGTCGCGGCAGACGGTTCTCGGCGGCTCGGGACGGCCTGGGTAACGCGCTCCTGGGAAGGAACCCCGACGAATAGCGAGCCCGACAAGCACTCGGAGCTCCTGTGGGCCGAACCCGGCGACCCGCCCCAGGACTGTCACCCCTACACCCAGGGCGTGCTCCGCCACTTCGTCGAAGGGACCCTGTACGCCGTTATCAAAGCCGACCCCACCACTGCGGGTGACGCCGCATGAAGCTTCTGCGCCGTCCCCGAGTGGAGGAGCCCAAGGTCTCCCGTTCCGAACAGGAGCTGTTCGGAGGACCGCTTCGCTATGACATGGGGTGGACCGAACACGAGCACGCTCGGCTCGAGTTGACGCTATGGAGCGCACTTCGTTCCATGCCCCGGCAGGTGTGGGGCACACTGCGGCGAGCCTGGCGGGCCGACCGGGGCGCTCTGCTGAGCGTCGGCGCCTGCGAGATCGGCCAGGGCATCGTCGCCGCGGTGAACCTCCTCGTCCTCAACGCAGTGATGCATGCACTGCTCGGCGCGGGCAGCCCGGCGGACCGCCTCGACGCGGCGCTGCCGGCGATGCTCGTCGGGGCAGGCGCGGCCGTGGTCAATTCAGGTCTGGCCAGTTGGTCAACATCGCGCGCCGGCCGTCTGGAGCCACTCGTCGAACGGATCGCCACGACGGAGTACCTGGACGCGGCGCAGGCCGTCGAGCTGGAGGCGATCGAGGACCCGGCCTTTCGCCGGCTGCTCGACGTGGCCTACTACGGCCCCACGTACGCGCGCCGCATGATCTCCACCTGCGTCGCCGGCCTGAACAGCATGATCGGGCTCATCTCCACGGCCGGCATCCTGCTCGTGCTGCACTGGGCTCTCATCCCGATGCTGCTGCTGATCGTGGCCCCACGCGGCTGGGGCGCCATGAGGGTGGCGCAGCGGCGCTACGTGTCGGTGCTGAACTGGGTCGAGCACCTGCGGGCCAGTCGTCTCATCGGCAACCTGCTGACCGAGCGCAGCGCCGCCCAGGAAGTGCGTCTGCACGGTGTGGGCCCTTATCTGCTGGCGCGCTACCGGGACATGGCCGAGAACGCGGAGGAAGAACAGCAGCGGCTGGCCAACGGGAAGGCGGCGACCGAGCTGCTGGCGCAGGCGATGTCTGGCGTCGCGACGGCGGCGACCTATGCGGTGATGTTCTGGCTGGTCACGGGCGGGCAGATGAGCCTGGCCGTCGCCGGCACTGCGGTGTTCGCCATCCGCTCCGGCTCGGCCAGCCTCGGCGCCCTCGTGATGAACGTCAACGACCTGCACGAGGAGTCGTTGTACGTGCAGGATCACGAGCGCTTCCTCGTCGAGGCAGCCCGGCGCACCATTCCGGACGGCGGGGATGACCTGCCGGAGCGGGTCGACGCGATCGTGCTGGAGCAGGTCGGCTACCGCTATCCAGACCGGGATGAACCGGCCCTGGACAAGGTGTCGTTGACCCTTCCCATGGGCAGCGTGACTGCCGTGGTCGGCGACAACGGCGCGGGCAAGTCCACGCTAGTGAAGATCATTAGCGGCCTCCTGGTCCCGACCACCGGTTCGGTCTCCTGGGGCGGATCCCCGGTCACCCAGCTCAACCGCTTCAAGCTCTTCGAGCGGATTGGGCAACTGACACAGGACTTCCAGCGGTGGCCGATGACCGCCTCGATGAACATTCGGATCGGCCGTCCCCACCGCCCCTCCACCGATGAGGAGTTGAATTCATCGGTGCGCTTCGCGGGTGCAGTGTCGCTGCTCGACAAACTCCCGGAGGGGCTCAATACGCTGCTGGCCCGCATGTTCCGAGGTGCGACCGAACTGTCCGGCGGAGAGTGGCAGAAGGTCGGCCTGGCGCGGTCGCATTGGCGCACCGAGACCTCCACCGCGGACAGCCTCCTCATCGTCGATGAGCCCACCTCCGCCCTGGACCCCGAGGCCGAGATCCGTACCTTCGACCGCATCCGAGAGCTGGCCGCGCCCCACCGGGCCGTGGTGCTGGTGACACACCGCATGTCCGGCGTGCGGTGGGCCGATCAGATCTACGTCCTGAACAACGGGCACGTCGCCGAGCACGGCACCCACGACGAGCTGATCGAAGCGAACAAGCAATACGCATCCATGTTCCGCGCCCAGGCCGCCCAGTACGCCCCCGTCCTGCCCCGCCCCGCCCGGCCCACGGCCGCCTCCGAGTCCGCCTGACCAGCCCTCCGAAGGAGCATCGTGTCCTTTCAGTCCACCGACACCGTGCACAGCCCCGGCCACGCGGAACTACTCCGTGGAAATGGCACCGCCGCGCTGCTCGTCAACGACAGCGGTGAGTACCTGCTGCACCTGCGCGCGGCTAACAAGCCAATCTGGCGCGCCGGCCACTGGTGTCTGCTCGGAGGCCGCCTCGACGCTGGAGAGAGCAACGACGACTGCATCAGGCGTGAACTACAGGAGGAGATCGGTCTTGTCGTAGAGGACCTCGTCCCGTTCCGGACCCGGGACACCGTCGATGCCAACGGTGTCCTGACCAACCGTGTGCATGTCTACCTCGGCACGCTCAACCGGGCCGTCCACGAGATCGAACTACGCGAAGGCATCCAGTTGCGGTGGACGCGCATCGACGAGACGGCCGAGATGACGATGGACCCCGCCACCATGGCGACCCTCGACGAACATCGACGCCTTCCACAGCCCCTCCTCGACGGCTCGGGCATGCCCGCGATCGTGAAGGTGACGGAGCCGGACGAGCACCGAGATCGCAGCATCGTCGGAGCGCATCTCGTCCTTGTACGCGACGGCGCGGTGCTGCTCGGTCAACGCCACCCCGACAGCGCCTTCGCTCCCGGCGCCTGGCATCTGCCGGCCGGACACCGAGAGGCCGGCGAGTCTGCCCTGGCCTGCATGGTCCGCGAAACGGCCGAGGAGGCCGGGCTCACCATCGCCGCTGAAGATCTCCGCCTGGCCCACACCCTGGATCTCCTCGATCCCGGCAGCTCCACGTCGCGTATCCAGCTGTTCTTCACCGCCTCCCGTTGGAGCGGCGAGCCGCGCGTGCTCGAACCCGAGCGGTGCACCCAGTGGCGGTGGTGGCCGCTCGACGCCCTGCCCGAGTCCCTCGTGGAGTACACCCGCGTCGCGCTGCGAGCCATCGCCCGCGACGAGCCGTACACGGCGATGGGGTGGAGCTGACCCATCCCTCAACGGCCCCGCCGTTCCGACCCTGCTGGCTCTGGCCGACGCCTCTCCAGCCACCCCTCAAAGTAAGGATGTGCCACTCGTTGTTCACCTCGCAGGATGAATGGAACAGCGGTTATGCCGAGGGACGCCGCTACCGGCCTCTCGGCAAGGACGAGCGCACGTTGCTCACCCAGCACGTGCCCGCTTCCGATGGAGGCCGAGCACTCGACGTGGGGTGCGGGACCGGCGAACTCGCCCTGCACCTGGCCTCCATGGGCTACGCCGTCGACGCCGTGGACTGGGCCGACGCCGCCTTCCCCAGCACCGACGCGCACCCGGAAGACCCCTCGCGCGGAGCCGTTCGCTGGCTGCACCTGGACATCGAGCGCGCCAACCTCTCGAAACTGCACGCAGACGGCTACGACCTGATCGTCCTGCGGATGGTGTTCGCGTTCCTGCGCGACCGCACGCGCCTGACCCGCACGCTGGGCCGGCGGCTACGCAAGCACGGTGCCCTCGTCGTCATCACACCGCTCGCCGCGACCACCCCCGCCGAGCGGCGGGGCATCGCCCTCGACGAGGACGAGGTCGCGCACCTGATGAGCATGTGGGAGCAGGCACAGCGCTTCGACGCGAACGGGATGGCCGTCCTGGTCCTGCGCGGGCTGAAGAAGCCCGCCGTGCAGATCACGAACACCACTCTCCCGCAGTCGAGTTCGGTGACCGCGGTGCACGTCGTGGGCACCGACGCCCTGGGGCGCGTTCTGCTGGGGCGCTCGCAACAACAGGAGTGGGAGCTGCCCGGCGCCATGGCCGAGCCCGGGGAAGGACTCGAGCAGACTGCGGTGCGCGCCCTGGCCGAGCAGACCGGCGTGATGGCCGATCCCGCCGACGCGCACGTCCTCGGACTGCACCTCGATGCCCCGGACGGCCTCTTGCGTACGAGCGTGGTGGTCCGCGTCACGTCTCACACCGGGCAGGCCCAGCCGCTGAAGCCGAACCGGTTCGGGCACGTGGACTGGCGACCGCTGCACACCCTGCACCGTCTGGACCGGCTGCCAGCCACCTCAGCGCGGGCGCTGGACTTGGTCTGGCCGGGAGTCCTTCCGTACGTGCCGTCCGCGCACGCCTATCCGGTCGACAACAGCTGCCCGACGGTGCCCGGCGAGCCGCCAGAGGCGATCGAGCGACGCGAGCAAATGGCTGACCGGGTCATTGCCGGCGGCTGGGCCCCCTCCCCGCCGATCCAGCAAGCGCTCCGCTCGGTCCCGCGGCACCGCTTCACCCCCGAGAGCCCTCTGCGGACCGCGTACCACAGCCTCCTGGCCGTGGTCACCGAGCACAACGACCTTGCTCAGGCGACCAGTTCCGTGTCTGCGGCCTGGCTCCAGGCCGACATGGCCGAGCACCTGCATCTGGCCGAGGGGATGACGGTATTCGAGGGAGGCTCGGGCGGCTACAACGCCGAACTGATCGCACACGTCGTCGGGCCGACCGGCCGCGTGATCACCGTCGACCTCGCGCCGTATGTCGTGCGCCGCACGCGGCGGCTGACCGCCGAGGCCGGCAGCGGTCGCGTCACAGCGGTGCTCGGCTCTGCCAGCGACGGCGCCGTCGAGCACATGCCCCGCGGGGGTTTCGATGCTGCGGTGATTACTTACAACTGCTGGGATATCGCTCCCGCTTGGCGTGACCAGCTCGCCGACGGCCGCTATCTCGTCCTCCCACTGGAAGTCCATGACTACACCCGCGCCATCGCCTTTCAAAAGCACGGCCCGGTGCTGCGTGCTACGGACTTCACGTTCTGTGGGTTCATCCGCGACCGCGGACCCGCGGCCCGCGCCGTCCCCGCCGTCGACCTCGCCGACGGCGAACTGCAGCTCCGTTTCCCCGACGGCGTCCCCGCCGAGACCACCGGTCTGGACGATGCCCTCGCTGGCCCTCGCCACGAAGTGGCCACCGGCGTGACCGTGGCAGGCAACGAGTCGTTCGAGACCCTGCAGCTCTTCCTCGCCACCACGCTGCCCGGCTTCTGCCGCCTCGCCCGCAACCGTGATCAGAGCAGTGGCATCACCGCGCTGCCCAAGGGCTCGAACGCCGCCGCGATCACAGCGGCCGGCTCCCTCGCCTACCTGACCCACGTCCTGGTCCAGGACGGCCCCACGGCCGAACAGCGCCGCTCGGAGTTTCTGGCTCACGGCTTCGGGCCATCCGGGCCTGCTCTGGCCGAACAGCTCACCTTCGCCGTGCGTCGCTGGGACGTCCACGAACGAGCCTAGGGCTACCCCCAGTTGGAGGTTCATCCCGCCGGAACCCCTGACACCGAACTACCCGCAGGCCACGTGCTGGACAAGACCCACAACCGGCTCGTGTGGACGTGGCGCTCCGACACCGCCGACGCCCCGGCCGCGCAGCCAGAGAAGGTGAGCGCCCATGACTGAACCGGCACCCGACCAGGTCGAGCCACAGCACGGGCTGGGCCTGTACGAGCGCTACTACGCCCAGGTGGAATCCGGCCGCAAGACCATCGAAGTCCGGGTGCGCACACCCCGGATGACGGACGTCGCGGTCGGCGACGTGCTCGTATTCCACGGCGAGGACTCCGGCCGCGAACTCGACGTAAGGGTCGCGCGGATCACGCCGCACGCCTCGTTCGCCGAGCTGCTCGCCGCGGAAGACACCTCCCGGATCGACCCTGACGCCACAGAGGCCGAGCAGCTCGCCAACCTGCGCCGCATCTACCCACCAGAGAAGGAGGCCCTGGGACCGCTCGCGATCGAGTTCGACCACCGGCCGGCACTTGCGGGGCAGCCGATGCCCGTGTCCCCCGAGGCATACGTACAGACCGTTCCGCACCACACGGTGTACAGCTGCTTCTACGTACGCGACGACCGCGATCGGCCCGTCATGCTGCGTTCGGTGTACGGCGGTCGACCCTGGCAGTTTCCAGGCGGGAACAGTGACGCCGGCGAGGATCCCCTGCAGACCGCGCGCCGCGAAACGGCCGAGGAAACCGGGCTCGAGCTCGGCCAGGGCCAACCCCGTCTGCTGCTCACGCACTACCTGCACCCCGGGCCCCGCTGGCCCATGGGCAAGATCGGTTTCATCTTCGACGGCGGCAGCCTCAGCCCTGAACAGCTGCGGCAGATTCGCGTCGACCCGGCAGAGCACGACATGTGGGCGATCCACGGCCTCGACGAGTGGCGACCTCTGCTGGCCGAGGGAGCGTTCGCCCGCCTGGAGGCCATCGAACGGGCCCGCACCGGCCACGGCCCGCAGTACCTCGTCACCGATCACACCTAACCCGGCCCTCCCCTTTGGAGTTCTCATGTCCGTCGAGGCGTCCCCCAACCCCGAGACCTGGACTGCCTATGGCCAGTTTCAGCTCGACCGGTCCTACATGCCGCCCGCACCTGAACAGCTGCGATGGGGCTTCTGGGACGGTGTCGGCCCCGGCGACGACGTCCTCGGCCCCCTGGCCGGAAAACGGGTCCTGGATATCGGCTCCGGCGCCGGCCACTACGCCGTCCACATCGCACAAGCCCACGGCGCACTCGTCGACGCAGTCGAACTCTCGCCCACCCAACACCGGCGCGCCACCGGACACTTCGGCGACGTACCCGGCGTCCGGTTCCTGCACGCGGACGTGATCGAGCACCTTAAGCAGGCTCAGCCGTACGACGCGGCGTACGGCATCTGCACACTCGCCGGAATCGACCCCCACATCTCACTGCCCGCGCTGCGCGACGGACTACTCCCCGGAGCCCCGCTCGTCTTCTCCGTTCTGCACACCAACTGGCACGGCCATGGCCCCTCCGACACCGTGGCTCCACGCGCGGAGACGGTCGGGCTCAAGGGCATGGACCCGCTGCCGCTGCAGACCTGGGTGCTCACCGCCCAGGTGTGGGAAGACCTCCTGACGGACTACGGATTCACGGTGGAGGCCATCACCCAGCTCCACGCACCCGACCCGGACAACCCCGTCACCTGCCAGCTCATCCAGGCCCGGCGCAGGACCGTCCTACCTGCGCGGATCACCAGCCGCCCCCGCAGCCGACGCCCGCCCGTCCCGCACGCCGCGATCGGCGTGGGCGCCATCGTCCTCGGCGACCGCGGTCTGCTCCTGGGCCGCCACCGCCGCGGCACTCTCGAACTCCCCGGCGGATCTCTTGAGATCGGCGAACCCCTGGAGAAGACGGTCGTGCGCGAGCTGGCCGAGGAGACCGGCCTGTCCGCGCGCCCCGAAGACGTCACCCTCCTGGGCACCCTCGTCGATCACGTCGGCGACGTCGTACGCGTCACCGTGGGCGCCCTCGTCACCACCTGGCAGGGCGAACCCACCACCCAGCCAGACGAGAGCGTCGGCGACTGGGCCTGGTGGCCGCTCGACGAGCTGCCCGACGGTCTCTTCGAGTGCAGCGCACAGATCCTCACCGCCTGGCGCCCCGACCTGCCCATCGACCACCCCCCGGCCCACTTCACTCCCTACGACAGCCGAACGGCACCGTCATCCGCTCCAGAAAGCGCAGGTGCATGAACTCGCCCCCGCGTACGACCCTGTGGCGGCACCGCGACTTCCGCCTCTACTGGACCGGGCAGGCCATCGACGTCCTGGGCTCCTCGCTCAGCTCCGTCGCCATCCCCCTGGTCGCGGTCGTCACCCTGCACGCGAGCGCCTGGCAGGCCGCGGTCCTCGCCGCCGCGCAGAAGACCCCGCCGCTGCTGTTCTCGCTCCCCGCCGGCGCCTGGGCCGACCGGCTCCGGAAACGGCCGCTGATGATCGCCACGAACCTCGGCTGCGCCATCGCGATGGCCACCATCCCGCTCGCAGCGTCCCTCGGCCGACTCACACTCCCGCAGTTGTGGCTGGTGGCCTTCACCATCGGCTCCTGCCAGGTCGTCGGCATGGCGGCGAGCCTGTCGTACATCCCGCATCTGGTGCCTTCCGACCAGCTGCTCCAGGCCAACTCGAAGCTGGCCAGCGCCAACACCCTGGCGGACATCTGCGGCCCGGCCCTCGGCGGCGTGCTGATCGGCCTCGTCGGCGCAGCCCGCGCGGTCACCCTCGACGCCGTCTCCTACCTCGTCAGCGCCTGGTGCGCCCTCCGTATCCGCACCCCCGAACCACCACCACAGCCGAGAACGGCCGAACGCTCCCTGCTTCGAGAGATCCGCGAAGGGCTCGCCTACACCTGGAAACACCCGGTGATCGGTCCGCTCGTCACCACGAACGCGATCACCTCTACCGTCCTCGCCGGCACCAACGCGATCTGGATCGTCTACCTCGTCCGCGAACTCCACTGGCCCCCGCAGACATTCGGCTACGTGATGGCGATCGGCGCGAGCGGCGGCTTCCTCGCCTCCCTCACCGCCGAGCGGCTGACCGATCGATTCGGGGCCGGCCCGGTCATGATCAGCGCCCTCGCCCTGGCCCCGGCAAGCCAGCTCCCCCTACTGCTGGCAAAGCCCGGCCTCGGCGGCCAACTTGCCGTCGGCTGTGGCCTCTTCGTTCAGCTCTTTGGGGCCGTCACACACGGACTGACACAGCGCACCGTGCGCCAAAGCGCCTGCGAGCCACAGATGCAGGGCCGCATGCAGGCCACCGGCCAATGGACTGCCTTCGGGCTACGCCCCTTCTCCACCATCCTCGCCGGAGCCGCCAGCACGCGCATCAGCCTGCACACCATCTTGACGATCGGCGCGTGCCTGCTTGTCCTGCCTCCGGTCCGGCTCGCGCTGACACCCTTGCGATCCCTGCGTCCCATCGCCGAACCCGCACGATGACGGATCCGGTCCCGCGAAGGAGGCAGGTCCTCGACCGTATCGATCCACCCACGTCAAGATCAGCCGCGCCCTGCTGAACATCCCTCCTCTGTCGCGCAACGGAGTCCTCCCTGATGCCCCTCGCCATCCGCAATTCGGCCAAAGCAGTCGTCCTCCACAACGATCGGGTCTTGCTCCTCCAAGCGATCTGGAACGACGACCTCGGCTACTTCTTGCCACCGGCGTCAAAGACTGATTCCCTCGGCCATCCCTCCGAGGAGCGACGCCAAGTCTTCCGCCATTGCGAGCAAGGTCCGGTCCGAATAGGTCGGTCCCACGAGCTGTACGCCGATCGGGAGGCCGTCCGCGTTTCGCGCGACGGGCATGACCAGGCTGGGCAGACCAACGTGGCTGGTGAGGTTGGCCCAGCCGGTCTGGTCGTAGAAGCTCCGCTCGACGCCGTCGACCGTGAGAGCGCGGGTGCCGGCCGGGATCGCTGCGGTGGGAGCGGCGGGGGTGATGAGGACATCGTGCTCGGCGTCGGCGAAGAACCGGTGCCACGTCTCCCGAAGCCGGAGACGCTCCTCGTTGGCGCGGAGCCAGGCGCGGTGTGTCTGCGTTCGGTGGCGGAGGAAGGTGGCCCGCGGGCTCGCGTCATCCTCTTGCAGGTCACGCGCCGCCTCGAGTTCGGCCGCGCCGGCTTCGTGGTCGGTGGCGGCCGTCGCGGTGGCGTGGAGGAGCTGCTCGAAAAGACGGAGAGAGTCGGCGAAGCCGACCGGTCCCGCGGTGCGGATGACGTTCGCGCCCGCGGAGGCCAGTGCCTGCTCGACGGCGGCGAGAGCAGCTGCAGTTTCACGGTCGACGGGGCAGCTCGCGTCCTCGGCCCACACCGCTACCCGGAGCTGGCCAACTGCGCGGCGCGCCGAAGACAGCTTCACGAGCCAGGGGCTGTTCTCGGCGGGTGACGGTGTCGTCAGCGCGTCGAGGAGCAGGCCGAGGTCGCGGGGGTGGCGGGCCAGGGGGCCGGGCGTGACCATATCGCTGCTGGTGATCCATCCCGGCGGGCGGGGGATGTGGCCGCGAGCCGGGACGAGTCCATGCGTAGGGCGCAGGCCGTAGACGCCGCAGTAGTGCGCCGGAAGCCTCAGTGAGCCAGCGAGGTCGCTGCCGAGGTCGGCGGGAGTCAGGTGGGCGGCGACTGCGGCGGCGGGGCCGCCGGAGGAGCCACCGGCAGTGCGCTCAGGATCATGGGGGTTGAGCGTGGGGCCGAACAGGCTGTTGTCAGTGTGCAGGTCCTGGCAGTACGCCGGCGTATTCGTCTTGCCCATGATCACGGCGCCTTGATGGCGAAGACGGGCGACCGCATCGGCGTCCCGTGCGGGTACGTGACCCGCCAGGTCCTCGGCGCCGCTGGTGGTGCGCAGGCCGGCCGTCTCGAAGCTGTCCTTGATCGTGAGGGGAAGGCCGTCGAAGGTTCCCCTGCTTTCGTTGCGGGCGCGACGTTCGTCCGCTGCTCGCGCGGCGGTCCGGGCCGCGTCGTCGTCGCGGGTGACGACGGCGTTGACGTGGCTGGCATCGATGCGGTCGAGATGGAGGTCGAGCAGCTCGCGGCTGGAGATCTCGCGACGGTCCAGGGCCTGGAGCTGGACGTGGGCGGGCTGGTGGGTGAGGTCGGTCGTCATGCGGAGACTCGCTCAAGGTGGGGGGCTCGTGCGGGCTGGCGGGGCAGGTGGCGAGCGACGTCGAGGAGGGCGTCGATGTCGTCCATGGGCCGGCTGGTCTGGCGTTCGGAGTCGGCGAATTCGGTGAGCTGGTCGGGCGCTGGGCGGGCGCCTTCGGCCCTCGCGGCGATTCCGGCGAGGATCTGGTCGGCCGTGACGGCGGCAGACAGCTCCTGGCCGTGGAGTCCTCGGGCCCGGTGGTGGGCTTCGCTGGCCTCGCGGACAGCGCCGTCGAGGTATTGGCGGATCACGAACCGGCCGTCCCGGATCTCGACTGCTCGGCGGTAGAGCCGGATCGAGATGCGGCGGAAGCGACGCCTCTGGGCCGGGTCGACGCGGTCGATCGGCAGCTCGATCTCGGGCGCTTCGCTGTAGAACGCCAGCCACAGGGGGCGCAGGCCGTAGTAGCTGCGGTACACCTTGATCCGGTACTGGACGCTCTGGGCCTGGTCGCTGATGGTGGGCACGAGCCAGCCGATGAGCGTGAGCATGGCGCCGACATCGCCGCAGGTCCAGGCGAAGCCCTCCCAGCCTGCGAGGGAGGTGTCGAAGGCGCCAGCGATCACGTTGCCGATGCGGACCGCGCTGTATCCGAGGGTGACGGTGGCCCCGAGGGCGACGATGCGCAGGCCGTAGCGGACGGACCCGCGGATGCTGCGGCGGGCCAGGCGCCAGCAGGCGCGGGCCAGGAACAGCTCGCCGATGGTGTAGGCCGTGACGTACAGGGTGAGGTACGCGGCATACCAGTCGTCGTGCGCGTAGTACAGCGTGAAGTCGATCGGATGCGGCGCACTGGGCGTCAGCAGGGCGAACAGCACCAACAGTCCGGCGATCACCGCGAAGCCGGCCCCGAGCCACCGGCGACTCCGCCGGCGGGCGACATCGGGCGGGGATCCCCAGTACGTGAGGACCACCTGCTGACAGGCCAGGAGCGCGACCACGCAGCCTTGCGCGAGGGGCACGGAGAGGTTGACGGTGCCGAGGACTCGGTCGAGGTAGTTCCACATCGGCGTGATGGAGAACAGGAACGACAGTCCTGACAGCAGGAAGACGGCGGCCAGCGCGGTGGAGGCCGGGTCTCGGCGGCGGGTCGGTACGTCCCGCAGGAGGCAGAGGAAGCCGAGCGTGGCGACGACGAGGCTGATCGGATGGAGCAGGTCCTTCACGTCCGGGCCTCCCGTCGGCGCAGCAGCGTGTGCGTGACCCGGTCCTGCACCTCGTCTCCGGAGGACTCGTCGCTGCGCAGCCACCGGTCGATGATCCGGCGCTGGAGCAGCGAAGCGAGGAGTTCGGTGTCCCGCTCCTCGTCCTCCTCGTACTTGGTACGCCCCAGCATCATCTGCACGGTGGCCGGATCCACACTGGTGATGAAGGACGGAGCCAGCGCGGACACCGGCCGGTTCTCATGGTGACCGAGCAGGAGGTGGCTGAATTCGTGGGCGATGATGTGGTCCTGGTGCAGGGAGCTGGTCCGCGGGTCGTAGAAGACGTGGACGGCACTCTCCGTGACGGCGCATGCCCCGCACACCGAGGGCGCCTGCTCCCGGGGCTCTAGGACCACCTTCCGTCCGGTACGGCGGGAGACCTCGTCGCTGAGATCGCGGATATTGGTGACGTGCGGGAGCTTCAGCTCGGCCAGAAGGTCAGGCCGGCGCAGCCTACGTGCAGACCACATTGCTTTTCCTTGATCACTTACTGAACTAAGGCCGTTTTACGCGCCAGTTGAGGGCGGCAACCCCTCGGATTTTCGCACGCTCTCGACAATCCCCAGGACGGCGTCTTTTCCGTCCGCAGAGACGTCGGATAGGCGAAGAAGAACGTTTTTGATCTTCGCGTCCCGAAGCAGCGCGAGCAACTCAAGCTCCTGCACGGTCTTTTCAGCGACGGCATCGTCGAACCAATAAGCGGGATCCACCCCGAAAAACCCTGCGAGCGCTTCGAGATGACGCTTCGTCGGGTTATCGCGCTGCCCCGTCCGAAGGAGCCACAGGTACTGGGCCGACAGTTTGCCCAGGCCCCGCTTCTCCATCAGCTCGGCCACTTCAGCATTGCTGAAGGGGCCGCGATCGGGCGGGTGCACCGTGTCGAACAGGCGGTTTAGGCGGTCCATGAGCCCCTTGGGGTTCACCTGACCTTCGATGGACTCTTTCATGATCCTTTCCTGGGTGGGCTTCGTAGCAACTTCAACCACCCTACCCCGCCATAAACGCCAGTTGACGGGTTGATCCCCCATATGGAAAGTTCTTCCTCACCAGCACGTTTCCGTGTGGCACGCACCGCCTGTTTCAGGTCGACCTGTCCGTTTCTACCGGCAGGAGTACGCCGGAGGACGTGGCGCAAGCCACGTTCACCCAGCGACATACGTCACGTCTGGCCCGCAAAACTTTGATCCTCGACCAGAAAGCGCGGAGGCGACGGTGGAAACACCTCATCCACATCGCATTTCCGCTGCGGAGGACATTAGACACTCGTTCCAATTCGGACACATTGGCACGATCTCGACAGTCGGGGCAACCGCGGCAACGGTGCTCCTCGACGCCGGAGGGCGGCCCGCGCCGAGCCCCACAGGGGGCTCCGGCGGCAGATCATGCGGTGACTCTCTGCAACCAGTACAGAGTTTAAGAACCAAGTCTGGATCTTGACACGGGTCCGTGCGTATGTTCGTCGTCCCCGGGCAGCCCGCCTGCGACGACGGACGTGAGGAGCCCGAGAGCACGGACCGGACCGAGTAGGTCCCGCAAAACAGCGACGGCGCCCGAGAGCGTTAACTCCCGGACGCCGAACGCTAAGTGGCACGTCCGCCCCGGCAAGGGCGGAGATTGCCCACCATCACCACGCTGAGTCCTTCCAGGGGCGCACCAGCGTGGCAACACTGCAAAGGGGAGTATCGCATGTCTCCTGCCCTGCGCGAAAGGCCCTTCCGCCTGGCCTGCGCGGCAGCCACCTCCGTCTCGGCGCCTCAGCGCGCCGAGCCGGACCACACCCTCCCGGCCCCGGCGAACCGCCGGCACCGCCCGCTCATCGGGAGCGGCCGATGAGCAGCGAGGCCCGCGAGTGGGTGTGGGAGCACAGCTCCAGCCGGGGAGCGGCGCGCCTGGTCCTGCTCTCGATTGCCGACCGTGTGGCCGACGAGCAGTGCGTCTCCTGGGCCTCGCTGTCCAGCCTGGCCAAGCGCACGCGCGCTTCCGTGTCCACGGTGCGCGAGGCCATCGACCGCCTGGTCGACGCCGGTGAGCTGGAGCAGCTCGACGACCTCGTCGGCCCTCAGCGCAGCACGGTCTACCGCCTGCCTCTCGCCGCCGTAGCGGTCGCACAGGCTCTGCGAGCGCAGCAGCAGGGCGAGGTGGGGGACAGCGACACGGCAGCGTCAGACGAGCCCGCTGTCCCTCTGAAACTCCGGCTCTCAGCTCTGCGCCGATTCGGAATCCGTCCGCGTGAGGTGCCGGATTCCCCCGCGAGGGTCCGGAAACCGGCAGTACCGGAAACCGGCAGGTCCCGACGGAAACCGGCACCTCGACGTACCGGAAACCGGCACAGCGATGTACCGGAAACCGGCACACAGAACCGTAGTGAACCTGATTTGAACCGGAGGTACAGCAGTGGTGGTGCGGCTGTCACCTCGGCTGCCGAGTGGCAGGTCGACCCAGCCACCCACGCCTGGGCCCGCCAGCAGGGACACCTCGATCGCCTCGGCGAGGAGGGTCTGCAGGCGGCCGACGCGAAGTGGCGTGCCCACCGCGCCGACTTCAAGCCGAGGCCGGCGGATGCCTGGGCTGCCGACTGGCGCTCCTGGGTCGCCCGAGAGCACGCCCCCAGTCGCCCGAACCTCTATGCCGTGCCCGGCAAGGGTCCGGCTGCACCCGGCGGCATGACCCGGGCCGAGGCCCACACCGCCGCTCTCCTCGCCGCCCTCGACGAGCCGACCGGAACGGAGGGCTGACCGTGGACCGCCGCGAAACCGCCGCCCTGCTGGCCTACATCGGCCGACTCGACCCCCGCACCATCCGCACCGACCAGGGCGAGGCCCGCGACCAGCTCGCCCAGTGGCACGAGCTGCTCGGCGACGTGCCGATGGCCACCCCGAACGGCTGGGACGCCCGCGTCGCCGCCCGCCAACACATCCGCGTCTCGCCGTACCAGATCCTGCCCGCGGACGTGGCCCGTCCCTGGGAGAGCTACCGGCGCGACCGCTTGGCCCGGCACTCCGACCCCACGCCGTCCGTCGACCCGGACGACCAGGCCGCCTGGACCGCCGAGCTGGTCGGCGCCCGCCGCGCCGTCGCCGCCGGCACCGCGCAGCCCGCGCAGGCCCCGGCGATCACCAGCGGTCGCGACGGGATCGACCCGAAGCTGGAGGCGCGGCTGCGGGAGATCGGCTCGTGCATACCGCCCGCCGCCCGAGCCGCTCTCGCTCCCTACCGGCCCGCCCGAGCAGCACGCGAAGCGGCTGTCGCCCAGGGACAGCCCGACGCCCTCAGCGTCCGCTGCGAGTGGTGCCTGGCCCAGCCCGGCGAGCCGTGCCGCCGGCGCCGGATCGGCCCCGACGGCGGAGCGCGCGGAACCGCCCCGCGCGCCACCCCGCACCCCGGCCGCCTCGACCTCGCCGCCGCCCAGCAGGCCCAGCCGAGCGAGCAGGTCCAGCAGCCCGCCATGGCCTGACCGGCGCATCCGGCACGTGCGCCCCGTCCGGTGCACCGCCACCCAACACCACCGTCCCGCCCCGGCTGCGGCGCACGCCCTCGCGCCGCAGCCGGCACCCGACGCCGCATCCGCCCAGCACCGCCCCAGCCGGCCGACGCGGCAGCACATCGGAGACCCCCTTGCGCCACATCACCACCCACGACGCGCCGGCCACCGGCCTGCGCGGCATCGGAGACACCAGCTGGCACACCCGCGGAGCGTGCCACGGCATGGACGTCGAGGACGCCGACGCCGTCTTCTTCCCCGGGCCCCGGGACCACGAGGACATCGCCGAGGCGAAGGAACTGTGCGGCTGGTGCCCGGTACGCCGCGACTGCCTCGACTTCGCCCTGGAGAACGTCCTCAAGGAGGGCATCTGGGGCGGCCTCACCGAAGCCGAGCGGCGCCCCTTGCACGACGGACTGCCCCAGCGCCTCGACTACCGGCGCGTGACGGCCTTCTTCCAGGGACGCGACGTGCACCTGACCGAGGCCGAGCGGCAGGTTGTCATCCACCACGCCTACGTACGCGGCTGGCGGCCCGACCGGCTCGCCACTGCCCTGCAGATCAGCCACAAGCACGCCCGTGACCTGCTCCGGCAGGCTGCCAACAAGGTGTTCGACCGCGACCGCACCTACGGCGTGCCGCGGCCCAAGAAGAAGCGGAAGAAGACCACTCCGGCAGCAGGGAGCCCCGCGCCCGCCGCACCCGGCACACAGCAGCCGGTATCCCGCCCGGCAGCGTCGACTCCGGCGCACGCCCCTCTCGGAAAGGCCGCATGACCCACCCCGTCCTGGCCCTGAGCGCCGCTCCGGATCTCCCTCTCCTCCTCGCCGTCGGCGTGCCCGCCGCCCTCGTGCTGGTGCTGACCGCCTGGGCGTTCCGGCGCCGAGGAACCCGCCCGCAGAAACGTCTCGGCGGCCCAGCGGTCAAGGTCGCCGCCCTTGCCGCCCTCGGCTGCACCGCCTACAGCGCAGACACGAGCTGGCGTTTCGCCGCCGACTACCTCGACATGGCCGGCACCGCAGAGCGAGCCGGGATGTTCGCCGCGGCCGAGCTGGCGCTCTTCGCGACCGCGTTGATGGCACGGCAGAACCTGGCCGCTCAGGGCGCCCCCGGCCTGCCGGGCACGCTGGTCTGGGTGATCACAGGAGTGCAGGTGATCCCCGCCTACGCCGAGAGCGGCCCTGTCGGCGGCACGGTCCGGGCCTTCGTCGGGCCGGTCATGGCTGCGATGCTGTGGCACCTCGCCATGGGAATCGAGCTGCGTCTGCGCACCCCGGGCGCCGCCTCCCACGGACTGATCGCCGTCCTGGGCCGGGAGGCACGCGAGCGGCTGCTGTCCCGCCTCGGTATCGCCGCGCGAGACCGCGACGCCGCGCAGATCACCCGGGACCGGGCCACCGCCCGCGCGGTCGCCCTGGCCGCCCGTCTCGCCGAGCGCACGCCCGAGCAGCAGCGGAGTCGGAGCGGCCGTCGGCTCACGCGGCGCTTGTCGAAGGCGGTCGGCAGGGCATCGGTCGGGACCGACGCCCGCCAGCGCGCGCAGCTGCTCGACCAGCTCGCCGCCCGCCGGCACGCCCTCGCGCTCGCTACGGTCCCGCTGCCCTCTCCCTGGTCCCCGGTGCACAGCACCGCCACGGCAGCCACGGTCCCCTCGCAGCCGGCCTCGAAAGCGCCGGTCCCCGTAGCCGGTCCCGACGAGTCGGGCGGGGACCGGGGACCGTGCAAGCCGAGGGGACCGGTCCCCGAAATCGCGGACTCGACGGAGTCGTCAAGGGCGGGGACCGAAGGCGAGGACGCGGGGACCGGCGTGGGGACCGAGGCCCCAGAAAGGGACGCGGTCCCGGGGACCGGTCCCGCCGATTCGGAAGCCTCGGCGGGGGACGCCGGAAGCGTGGGGACCGACCTTCCTGCGCGAGAAGTACCTGCTCAGGGCGCCGATTCGCATCGGGGACCGACCGACACCGAGTCGGGGACCGAGCCCACCGGGGACCGGGGACCGACCGACACCAACACGGGGACCGAGCCCACCGGGGGCCGGGGACCGACCGACACCAACACGGGGACCGAGCCCACCGGGGACCGGGGACACAACGTCCCCCTCCGGCGGAAGACGACCACGAAGACGAGGACGAAGAACAAGGGGAAGCGCGGCCGGTCCCGCACCCCGCAGACACAGCGCCCGCCACGCGAGCCGGAGCAGTCGGTGGACCAGCTCGTCCAGCAGGTCCGCCCCCACGTCCCCGCCCTGCTCGAACGGGACGGAAACGAGTCCGTCACCCGAGTCCAGCTGCGGGAGATCCTCCGCCGCGAGGGCCTGAAGGGCGGCCGGAACGACCGGCTGAGCCTCGTCCTCCAGGAACTGCGGAGCGACGACACCACCAAGACAAGGAGCACCGCCCGATGAAGACCTGCCACCAGTTCGACACCGTCCGCGCGGAGTACGAGCGGGAGATCGGCTTCATGCTCGCCCACTCCAAGCGGCACGAGGGCAGGCCGGCGGCGAAGTCCAGCGCAAAGCAGGCTGCCTCGACGAAGCAGCGGATGGCCCGGGCCCTCAACAGCCACGTCGGGCGCTGCCCCGAGTGCGGCTGAACCGCGCCAAAGCCCCAGCTCAACGCCCCTATCCGCAACAGGTGGCCCGGATCCGTGCCGGGCCACCGTCCCGCTTAAGGAGGTACGCCGTGATTCCGCGTCCCCCTCGTTCATCCGAGCCCACCGCCGCCGAGGCCAGCGCCTGGGCAGACGTCCTGGTCCGCCGGCGACTCCTGCACGCCGCCGTCCTCACGCCGACCGGCCAGTGGCTCGTCCAGGACCACCCCGACGAGCCCGTCCGCGTCCTCACGGGACCGGCCGACGTCCTCGCGCTGGCCGCGACGATCCAGCACCACACCCGCTCCACGAGGTCCGAATCCCGATGACGAACCCCACCCAGAACGGCAACACCCCGGTACCTGATCCGGACTCCAACTCGGTCTCGGGGCGAGCAAGATGGAGGTTCGGACACTCCCCCGAGGGGGCAGTGTCCGAACCCGTCCCCGCCCCTGGGGTGGCGGGGCCCGACTGGCACCAGGGGGCGCCAGTCGGGAAGACTGCGACCGAGGGCGGATCGCAGCCAAAAGCCGCCCACAAGGGGCGGCCGAAGGGGCGAGCGCGTCCGCGCGACAAGAAGCAGCGTCGCGCACACAGCGTCCGCCTCAACCCGTCCGAACTCGCTCTCATCCAGGCCGGAGCAGACGCCGCCGGTATGAGCGTGGCGGGGTTCCTCGCCTACGCCGGGCTAGCCATGGCCCGCGACCAGTCCCGTACCGCCGTCGCCATCGCCACCGAACGCGACGTGCTCACCGAACTGTTCGCGATGAGGCGGCAGCTCGGCTGGGCCGGCAGCAACCTCAATCAAGCCGCCAAGATCCTCAACTCCGGCGGTGACGTTCCCCAGCTGACCCAGGTGATGGCCGACGTCCACCGAGCGGCCGACGCGGTGAGGATGGCTGCCGACAAGGTAGCCAACCGGCAGGCAGACGAGGCGCCTTGATTCCACAGATCCACAAGCAGGGCAGCCACACCATGGGCCTGCTGTACTACCTCTACGGCAAGGGAACCCACGAGGAACACGTCGATCCACATCTCGTCGCCTCCTTCGACGGGATGTCGCCTGACCCCGGACGCGATGCGACAGCTACCAAGAAGGATCTCGGGCAGCTGCTCGACCAGCCCCTCCATCTCCTTGCCGCGGATCAACGCCCCGACAAGCACGTGTGGCACTGCTCGGTGCGTGCTGCGCCCGACGACCCGATCCTGACCGACGACCAGTGGGCGGACATCGCGCGTCGCATCGTCGCCGCCACAGGGATCGACCCGCGCGACGGCGCGGGCTGCCGCTGGGCCGCCGTGCGGCACGCTGACGACCACATCCACATCGTTGCCACCCTCGTGCGCGAAGACGGCCGACGCCCCGACCACCACCGATCCGGTAAACGGGCGCAGGCCGAAGCCCGTCTCATCGAGAAGGAACTCGGGCTCCGGCAGGTCGCCCTCGGCGACGGCACCGCCGCACAGCGGCCCACCAGTGCCGAACGGCACAAGGCCGAACGCCAGGGTCGCGAGCGCACCGCCCGCGAGGAGCTGCGCGAGACGGTACGGCGCGCGGTGTCCGGTGCGAGGAGTGACGAGGAGTTCTTCGACCGGCTCGCCGCCGCCGGCCTCCTGATCCGTAAGCGCGCCGCGCCCTCCGGAGACCTCCTCGGATACAAGGTCGCTCTGCCCGACGACCTGAACAAGGACGGCGAGCCGGTGTTCTACCCCGGCGCGCGCCTGGCCCCTGACCTGTCGCTGCCCCGCATCCGGGAGCGCTGGTCCGGCGACACCGGGCCCGATCCGACTCCACCGCAGGAGGATACGGTCCATACGGGGCCCGGCACCCCGGCCTCCGCCCGCCGCAGGACGGCATCGGCCGCGTGGCAGGCCGTGCTCATCGTCGAGCACGGCGACGACGCGGTCGCCGCCGCCCACATCGCCGCCGCCGGCGAGGTCCTGGACGCGCTCGCGAAGACCTCCGCCGCACACACCCGCCGCGATCTGCGAGACGCCGCAACAGCGTTCGAGCGGGCCTCCCGCTCCCACGTACGCGCCGTACGGGGGCACGACCGCGCGCTGCGGCAGGCCGCCCGCGACCTCGTCCACGGCGGGCCCGCCCTCGGCCGCGGTGAGGACGGTGCCACCACCGCGATGGCGATCGACATGCTGTTCTTCCTCATCACCGCCGCTGCCCACTGGCACGCGAGAAAGGGCCACGCCCAGCAGGCCGAAGCCGCCGCCCATGCCGCCGAGCACCTGCGCACCGCCTACCAGGCCGCCGCCGCCCAGCCCCTCGGCGTGCTCTACCGGCGAGGCCGACGTTTGAGCCGACCGGTACTCCAGCGGCAGACGGTGCTGCTGCGCGAGGCGCTGCCAGGGCTGGCCGAGCAGATCCTTGCCGAGCCCGGCTGGTACGCACTGGCCGCGACCATCGCGGAAGCCGAAGCCGCCGGCCACGATCCGGCCGCTCTTCTGTCCGACGCGGTAGAGCGTCGCGAACTCGACACCGCGGACTCGGTGAGCGATGTACTGGTGTGGCGGATGCGACGGACAGCCGATCTGCCCGTCGACGCCTCAAGCCTGCCCGAGACCAGCACCGCTGGGGTCCAGACCGCAACACGCAGGACGACGACCAGGCCCTTCGCACCCGGACGTCGCCGCAGCGGAGAGGAGACATCGAGCAAGACCCGGTGAGCCCTGCCGAGTGCCGGGGCGGTATCAGCGCACCACCGAGACCAGGGACACCGCCACCGCCCCGCACGCGACCCACAGCATGGCCATACGCCACACCGGCCCCCGACGGAGTGCAGGCCCGAGCTGTGGGGTGCGGGCGCCGGAGCACGCGCAGGAGGGAAGGGAATGGCGCAGGTGCGGCGAGTCGAGCCAGTAGGCGCCGCGCAGTTGGGCGGTGGGAGAGGACGAGATGTGTTCGGGCACACCGTGGCAACGTCACTCTTCTGCTCGGAGACACGCGCCGTGGCCAACTCGTCATCCTCCGGCCTCGGGAGGCGAGGAACTGCCCGATGACCTGCCCGAAGGTGACTGTGGACTTTGTGAATTGAAACCGCCAGAGGCGTAGTGCACGATCATGAAGCGAGCAGGACGAGGCAAAGGAGGACGCCAGGGTGTTTCACCGAATACGCCGCCGGGCCAAGGAGCCCAGCGAGGCGCAGCGCCAGATCGCCGAGCTGCATGCGCGGCTGCAGAACCAGGTCCCGCCCGGGTTCGGGGTGTCGCCGGTCGAGCCGGAGCGCACCGAGCCGACCACCGTGGTGGACGACTTCCTTCCGCCGGAGCTGCGAGTGCCCAGCCACGACCAGGTCGACGGCAAGATGATGCCGTGGAAGCAGCCGTTCGTCCTCGATGGTGAGATGGTCGCCTGCGTCGAGTGCGGCGCGTATCGGGACTGGCTCATCCTCTCCACGCGCGACCAGATCTGGCTGCGCTGCCGGGTCGGCCACCAGCAGCAGGAGACCAGACTCGACACCGCCTGGTTCAACCGGAACTTCGGGCCGGCAGACGCGACGCACGCCACGTTCGAGGACTGCCTGCGCCACCTCGGGCACTGACCCCCACTCCTACGACGCAACCGGGCCCGCGGGCCCGCACTGACCACCCGTCGCCTAGCACCAAGGGGTCAGTTCCGTCATGCGCGTTCGCGTCGCCACCACCGCCCTCGGCATCACCGCCGCCCTCCTCGCCGTGCCCGCCTGCTCCACCGACACCACCGGCACCAAGCCCGACACCGCTCCCTCCGCACGTACCGGGAAGCCGGCCGACGCAGCCCAGCAGGCTGCTCCGCTCGCGTCGGCCGCGCTGGAGACGCGCCTGCTCGACCAGAGCGACCTCGGCAACGGCTACCTGCGCAAGCCGGAGCGCCCCACCCAGAACGACGACGTCACCGTCATCGGCTGCCCGGCCCTGAGCGAGCTGGGCGGCGACGCGGCGACCGGCGGCACCCTCACCTTCCCGCACAAGGCGAAGGCGTCCTTCACCTATGGCGGCAGCTCCTCGGAGGTCTCCGAGGAGCTGTACAGCGACAGCGTGGAGAAACTGTCCGGCGGCATCGACCGGATCTTCGACGCCATGACCGGCTGCCCGACCTATCAGGTCGTAGCGGGCGGCACCCCGATCGACATGGCCTCGCAAAAGCTGCCCGCACCCCGCGGGCTCGGTGACGAGCAGTGGAGCCAGCTCTTGACGTTCTCCACCGGAGGACGCAGCACCGTGGTCAAGCAGACCGCGATCCGCGACGGCAGCCTGCTGCTGATCGTTTCCGGCTCCCCGGCCCTCGTCGACCGCCACCTCGGCAAGGCCCTCGACAAGGCCACGGCGACGAGCTGACCTGCCCGCCCGCCATGCTGTTGCCCCCGACCACGGTGGTCGGGGGCAGCAGCGCGTTACTGGCCGACCCGCTGAGCGGCGCGAGCAGCTTGGCCTGACACCCAGGCTCGAACCTGTCCGGGCTGTACGTAGAGCACGTTCGGCTTGTGGTTGTGAGGCCCATAGCCGCTGGAAGCATTGACGAATACGCGCCTGCGGGAACGTGCCAGTTCCAGAACCAGGCATCCTGTTGCCGACCGGTATCGCACCAGGTCACGACGGCCTTCGAGCCACGGCGTCCGTGCTGATAGACCCGCATGACCTGGAGAAGTTGCCCTTGCCCGGAACTCCGGTGCTGTTGGAATGCCTGCCACTGAGCCGCGAGGGCGGCCGTGCGCTTGCGACGTGAACGGACCGACAGCGCGACCGTCACGGCGACGACGAGAGCGATGGCGACAAGGACGCCAGGGCTGGGGTGCACTGCCGCATCCTGCATCGTGCCGTCACAGGGTGGCAAACCCCGCGGGAACACCGAAGGCCGGCCGCCCGGCGACAGCGCCTCACGCCGGGCCGGTCCTCCCGACTGCCGTAGTGCACACCGGCGTTTACGGCTCTGGAAGCAAAAAGCCCGGCCCCTCCAAACTGGGAGGGGCCGGGCTGCGTGCGTCGGGAACCGAGCGCGGGATGTTAGATGGCTGGCGCGCGTAGGAGGCGCTCCTGGGTGGCCTCGGGCAGCACCCGGCGCAGGACCGGCGCGGTCGAGCTGAGGGAGGCGGCGAAAGCTGCCACGAGGTCGTGCGGGACGCTGGCCCCGAAGGAGGCTGCCCACAGGCAGGGTGCGCCGAGCGCGGGCTCGGCCCATGCCTGCCATCCGGCCGGTCCCGCCTCGTCGGCCTCGGTCGTCAGGGCGCGCGGGTCGGCCTCCTGGATGAGGGGCGGCACCTCCCCGAGGCAGATGTGCGAGGTGAACGTCGGGTCCGTTGCTGCCGCCTGGGGCTGGTCGATGTCGCGGAGCCAACCGTGGGCGGCGACTGCGTCGAGGACCAGCTCGGGGCCGGCGAGCGGCACGGCGGGCTGGTCGCGGGCGTCGAGCGCGACGAGGAAGTCGGCCACAGCCTCGCCGGGGACGTCGGTGGTGAAGTAGGCCGACCACTGAGCGAGCGGGCTGCTCGTGTCCGCGCGGGCGGAGATCTGCCAGGCGATCGGCAGTTCTCCCAGGTGGAACGGCTCGTCCGCCAGACTCCACTGCGCCCATCGGAGGGCGTCGGGGCTGATGTGCAGGACGGTGCTGCGCAGGACCTGACGGTCCTCCGGTGCCTCGTCCGGCTCGTGCCGTCCGCGGACGATCGTCAGGCTCGTCCAGCCAAGGCCGGACAGCGTGTCGGCGATGGCGTCGTAGAGGCGCCCATCGTCACCGGCCAGATGCCGGGGACCGACCCAGAACGCGGGCTGGTCGCCGCTCGGGGTGGACGGGTCGAGCGGGAAGTCGGGGTACAGGGGCGCCTCCAAGGGCTCGGTTCGGGTCTAGTTGCCGCCGGCACGGCGGCGGGGGCGGCGCGGAGGTGCCTGGACGGGGCCCTGCCAGGTCAGGGCGACGGCGACCTCGGGCGGCAGATGGCCGAGTTGTGCGTCCTCGTCCCGCCCTTCGGCGAGGTAGACGACGGTCCGGCCGGTTTCGTCCACCGACTGCACGACCTGCGCCAGGCGGTGTGCCATCGGAAAGAAGGGGTTCATGGCCTGGCGGACCGGAGCACTCCGGTCGCAAGCGGACAGCAGGTCGATGAGATCACCGACGGTCATCTCCGGGGACGTCACGAACAGCCTCCTGGGGTGAGGGGAAACGGGGGAGCGAAGGAACGGGCCGGCGGCCGGCTTAGCCAGCCCTCCGAGTGACTCCTTCCGGTGGGCTCTGCACGGTCATACGCGACGCGACGTCTCCAGCACGCGCGCCACGGCGGCGGCGACAATGTCGGCCGGCGTCTCGGTGTCGAACGACAGGTGATAGCCGGGCACCTTGGCCGTGCCGGTGACTGCGATCGTCCATCCCTCACCGTCGGTGCCGGGGCGACCGAGCGGGAACCAGCCGAGGTAGAAACGGCCATCCTTCGAGCTGACGTGCACGTCCGCGCGGTCGTCCACAATCAGGTGGAAGTCCTCCGCGGAAAACTGGTCCATGACGAGCGTGGGCTGGCCGGGGCCGAGCTGCCACTCACGCAGCCGCAGGGCTTCGACGGTGGTGGAGAAACCGGGGCCCACGGGCGCTACGGTCACGGGCAATCACCTCTCTGACCTGGGGTTTCTTGCAAGGTCGTCTACCTTGACATGCCCTCGCCCGCGTTGGCCAGTCTTTCCGCGATCTTTCCTGTCTGCCCCCGGCGAACTGCTATTCCAAGTCACTTCGCGTCGAACTCACGAAGTCACCCGACGGGAAACGGGTGGCCGACCGGGGGCCTATAGGTGCATGCTGGCCCGTTTCCCATCGTGAGGAGAAGTACATGGAGATCCGGCCGCTTGAGGATTTGCGCGCCGCGGACGATCTATCGCTGGCGTTCAACCCCTATGGGCTCGGCGGCCGTATGAAGCCCGAGGACGCTGCGGAGTTCCAGCAGCGGCAGATCGCCGACTGCGACCTGGCGAAGAGTGTCGCGGCTGGAACACGCGACTCCTTCGAGCGGCTGCGCACCGTCTTCGCCTACGGCGTGCTGTGCTACGACGTGTACACCATGGTCGGCGACCAGGCGCTCCTCATCTACGAGCAGGCGTTGCGCGACCGCTTCATGGAGTGGTGCGCCGGCACCATCACCTTCCGGCGCCCCCAGGCCCCGGACGTCTCCTACACCGTCACGTCGTACGACGACGTCAAGAAGCGCGCGGACAGGATGACGCGACAACGCGCGAAGCTGGTCGTAGCCACCCACGCCATCGACTTCAACGGGATGCTGCACGGGCTTCGCCTGTGGGCGCGTGCGGCGGGACTGCTCCACGGGCGGCGCAGCCGCGCGGTCGAGGACGCCCTCGCCAAGCTGCGTAACTACGTTGCCCATCCCTCCGGCCACCATGTGGACACCCCCGTCGGGGCGGCCCGAACGGTGCGGGATCTGGCGGAGCTGATCAACCAGCTGTGGGGGCAGCCCACTCCCAATGGTCGCCTGTACCCAGCCCCTCTGCGCCGGGAGATCGCCGTGCTGAGCTGGAACGGTTCCGGGCGGGCGCGGATGGAGCCCGCCGACGCGCTCACCGTCCCCGACCCCATGGAAGATCAGGAGGGCGATGAGTACCAGCACGTCGTGGTGCGGGCCATCCCGTTCGTACCGGGCAGTCGCTGGGATGACGCTCACTGGGCGGAGTTCGACACCCGCTACGAGACCACACGGTTCCCGACGGATTACCTGTGGGGGCCGGGCATCCGAGAGGATGCCCGGGCGTGGCTGGAGCAGGAGCGCCCCGAGGGGGACAGCGTCGACTTCACCGACCGGGTGTTCCTCGTCCAGGACCACGAACGCCTGCTGCCGCCGATGCGGCCGGCGGTAGCGGCTGGGCTGCCCGACGACGAACGCGTCGGGGTCTGGCATGCCGTGCGGGCCGACTTTCCCGACGACGCCTTCGCGCACGTCCGAGGCTCCGGGGATCGCAGCGCCGGTCATGCCCGCCGCCCCGGTGACTGTTCTGCCTGTTCTGCTGAGGTCCTTGGCTTCGGCTCCTACGACGAAGCCCTTCGCGCTGCAGCAGCCGCTCTCGGACCGATCCAGGCGGTACAGCTGCCCTCCGTCCGGCTCCCTTTGTCGACCTTCTGGCCCGACCGACCGTGAGCAGTGCAACGCGAGGAGGCGGGTGGCAGGCCAACAACACCGGTCGCCATCGGACATGGCCGCGACTGCGCCATGACGACGGGAGTCAAGCAGATCGGCGGCCCGCTGCCCGGCGTCCGGAAGGAGCCAGACCCGTGCCAGAGTGATCCTCATGATCCCCGCACACATCGTCGACGAGCCGCCGCTCACCTACGCTGACAGCTTCGACGTACCGGTCCTGTTCCGTAACGGGCCCGCGAACAAGCCCAAGAGGCAGTGGCGCACGGCGAAGCATGAGGCGTGGAGCGCGTCGGACGGGTTCCCGGCAACCGACGGCTGGTACGCCCCGACCACCACGTGGCGGGAGATCATCAAGGCCGCCACCGAGGTCGGCCGCGACGTCACCCCGCACCTGCAGAACCAGCCCCGGTACGCGCACGGGGAACTCGTCGCCCGGGTCTCCCCGCTGTACGCCTACCTCGGCGCCCACCCCGTCACGCCCCGGCACCCCGTACCGGGCGCAAAGGGCCACCGCCTGACCCTGAACCCGGTGTACGAGCACGGCACCGAGCGCACCGCACAGAACGCCGCCGCCTACCGGCTGGGCATGACGATGACCGAGTGGGCCTGCCGCTCCCTGCTGAGCCTCGGACAGACCCACCACCTCGAACTCGGCGGCCCCATCCCCGCCCTGAGCAACACGTTCAAGGACCCGAAGAGGACGCTGCCCGACCTGTGGGGACGGCACGAGGCGGAAGAGATGTACTGGCTGATCGAGGCCAAGGGCGGCAGCGTCGGCGTCGGCACGCTCCGCAAAGGGTGGGCACAACTGGAGGCCGGCAGCAAGATCCTCGGCTCATACAAGCACCGCATCGTCCTGGTCGGAGCGTCCGTGCGGCCCGGAGACGACCTCTTCCTCACGATCGACCATGACCTGCACTCCGGCGAGCCGCCCCTCCCCCCGGCCGGATCCGGCGCTGACGATGCAGCGGTCGGCCCCGGCAACCTCGAAGACCACCTCGGGGACAGCGACGACGCGCTCATCGGCGCGGCCCGTGCCCAGATGCTCGCTTACCTGGCGCTGCGCTCTGCTCCCGCCTCTCAGTTGCGCACAGTGCCGGTGCCGGCCGACCGCACTTCCCGCCACCGGCGTTCCGGGCTGACCACCCCCTTGGAAAACGACGACCTCACCCTCGCCATGCGGGCGGACGCCCGCGGAGCGGCGCTCCACATCGAGTCGCACACCCTGCGCGCCGAGATCCGCTCCCGGGGGCTCGACGACTTCCTCACCTGCCGCATCCCTGGAACCGAGGTCCACCTCGGCATGTCCAGAAAGCTGTTCGCCGCCTGCGCACGCCTCCACGAAGAAGATCTGGCCATCGCCCAGCGCACCCCGGGACTGCGCGCCGAGGATCAGCCGGCCCTCGCCCAGGAGCTCAGCGACGAAGCCCAGGAAGCACAACGGCTCACCCAGCGACGGATTTTCCGTGAGCAGCAGGAGGAAGCCCGCCCACGGCTGCGCCCCTTGCTCCGCGACGCCTACGAGCGGGGAGCGACGAGCGACTGGGGCGACCTGCTGCGCCGTCCCCAGGAGCCGAAGCTCGACCTGGAGGGCGACGAGGGTCTCCTCGAAGCGGCCACGCCGGAAACGTACCTGGCCGTCAGCCGCTACGACCTGCCTCCCACACGCGCCTAGTCCGGCCCGGGCGGCGTCCGGGGTGAGTGCCAGGCCACGAAAATTTGACTGAGCGCTTCAGTTGGCGAGTGAGCGTGCGAGTTGGCGACTTGCGCGGGCAGCGTCGACGGCTCGGGTGAGCTGTGACTGAGCACCCTAGTTGGCAGGTTGAGCACTTCAGGCGGGACCAGATGGGCACCGCGGTGTAGCGGCCCTCGGCGGTGCGGGGCCCCACCGGACCCCCTTAGCTACTATCTGCTGATGTCCTGCGTCTTCTGCGGTAGTTCTCCCGTTACCAGAGAGCATGTCTTCCCTCAGTGGCTGAACCAGTATCTTCCGCCAGGGCGACAGCAGACTGAACAGGCCCGCTATGGGGCGGGCGCCTACGAGGTCACCAGAGAGAGCTTGGGCCTGGACTTCACGGTCAAGAAGGTGTGTGCCCCGTGCAACAACGGCTGGATGTCGAAGCTTGAAACATCCTCCAAGGAAGCCCTCGAACCACTGATCACCCGGCAAAACCTTGATCTCATCTCCCTCCAGCAGCAACGCCAGATCGCGCTCTGGTCCACAAAGACAGCAATGATGGCCGACCAGGTTCAGCAGGAGCCCCTCCTGCCGTCCCATCAGCTCCGGAGAATGCGTACTCACCGAGCGATTCCTGGTGGAACGCGCGTCTGGCTGGGGTCTTGCCCCGAACGCAACCCCACCGTCACCAGTCACACCGTGAGGATCGACCTCACAGGTGTATCCACTGCTGGCAACCCCCAGCCGGTCGGGTTCTTCTGCCCCATGAAGATCGGGCATCTGTGCATCTACGTCTATTTCCCGGCCGTGGACGTCGTCATCCAGCACGCGCATGAGTTCCACCTCTCCGTCGCCCGGATATGGCCCCGTCGCTCCACCGACCTACCTTTCCCTCCACCCGTCCAGCCACGGAACGGGGAAGCCTTCGAGGCATTCGCTGACGCGCTTCGCGAGAGCCTCTACCTCTACACACCCGAGCAGGCGGCCGAGCACGGGCTCAAGGAGTCCTGAGATCGGGGCCAGGTCTGCAGATCACACCAACTGAAGTGCTCAACCGTCAACTGAAACGCTCGGTCACAGGAGATGTGACTGAGCGCCCAGGTTGGCCAGTCTGAGCACCACAGTTGGCCACACCTCGCGCCTCACTTCACTGCGCAGGGAGCGCAAGCCGGCACGAACTACCGGGACTGGAACCACCAGATCCCGCCAGTCACGGCAGCGCTGCCGACCGCGTACGCAGCACCTCGGATCATGGCGAACCCGGCAACCCGAAGCATGTGTCGAGGCCCCTTGCGGAATCGGCTTGTCATTTGATCTTCCCATCTGGCCTGGTTGCCGTGCGCACAACGCGCGGCACGCGTAGGCCCAGTAGGCCAACCCGTCCCACGGTGAGGGCCTCTGTGGATCGCGGGGTTCTAACTAGACTGGCCCCGTGGCGTGGAAAGAGCCCAGTGACGCCGAACGGCGACTGCGTGAGCGGCTTGCGGCGGACGGGCTATCAGTGAGCTGGGCGAAGATCCGCCGATGGCGGGAGTTCGGCGCGCTCCCCTGGAGGAAACAGCACGGCCTGGGGCGTGGGTCTGGGTCCACCTCGGAGCTCCTGCCGGAGACTTTCGTGGTCGCTGAGGCCCTGGCTTTGGCCACCATCAAGAAGAGACCCCTGGAGCAGGCGGTACTCCACGTGTTCACCACGCACCCTCGGTTCGATCAGGGCCTTGCGGCCACGTCGGTACCGCTGCCCGAACGTGCGGTTCGACGCGCTTTGGCCTGGTACATGGCCCGGGACGACTCTCATCCACTTGCCGCCATCGAGAAGGCCGCCCGGTCCGCAGGCAGCTGCCCCGACAAGGCCATGGACGCCGCCCTGGAGTCGGCTCACCGCTATTTCTCCAAGCTGTACCGGCAGGCGACACAAAGAAGGCACCCACCGGGAAGGACGGCGCCCAATAATCTTGCCGACGCCGACGGTCTCGCCACCTTCGCCGTGGCCACAGTGCTCGGCTTCGAGAACTACGGCGCCGACGCCATCGTGGAGGCAGTCAGCAAGTCACTGCCGGAACTCGCTGACGAGTACGGCAACCAGTTGTTCGCCCAATGGAGTATGGCCGTCCGAAAGGCAGAGGGCGTCAGCGAGAGACCATTTTCCCGCCGACCTCGCTGGCCCTCACTCGAAGACCGGGTCCAGAGGATGGAGCGGGTCGAGTATCCGGTGATCTGCACGGTCCGCGACGCGCTGGCCCTTCTCGTAGAAGCCTCCCCTGCGCTGGCCTTGGCCCGGCAAGCAGGGATCGACGATCCGGACGTACTGCACATTGAGGCAATTCGGGCATCAAACCGGCGCACGGACGAATACCTGAGGCGGGCTGAGGCCATCAGCCGCCGTCCCGGGGATCGGGCCTGGAAAGGCTTCACTGGCCTTCTCCTGGACGTGTGCACCTCGCCGCGACGGCTGAGCACGTTCCAGGAGGAGGTCACGGCTCTGGACCCCGCCTTGGACGACGTGCCGGGCCTTGGTCGTCGCATACTCGCGAGCTGTAACGCACCCACCGCCAGCTCGGACGGCGACGTATGAGGTCACCAAGCGCCACAAGACGCCGTTGGCCCGTTGAGCGTACGGATCTCCTCGACGTTGGGCCACGGGCCCGCAACCATTCCCCCGTCCCGGTCCTCCATATCGGGTCCCGGGCGGGCTACGTGGCACGAGGATGGGGGAACGCCGCGGGAGGCCGACGGGCAGCGAAGAGAATCAGCGAGTTTCTGATGGAGATGGTTAGGGAAGCCGTCGCCGAGCTGATCCTCACTCTGATCACCTGGGACACGCCGCAGGCCGACATGCTGGAGCAATGGAGTGTGGAGCTGCGCCGCGCGGTCCGAGCACAGGATCGCCCGAATTCGCCGTGAATGCCCGCGGGGGCGCGCCGATCTCGTAACCGGGGCTCAGCGCAGACCATCATGTCCGGCGCTGCGGGTCGGGCGCGAGCGTGATGGCCATCCAAGGTGCCGCCTCCTCGCGGTAGCTGTGTCCGACCGGGGCCAGTTCAGCGCTGCGGGAAAGACTGAAGATCGCGACCATGATCATGTCCGAGCCGTCCGCGACGGAGGTGAGCTGCGTGCGGCAGCGCTGGCAGGACCCTCGATGAAGCGTCGGCCAGGTGGAGAAGTACGTCGGCTCACCTACCGGGCCCGTCCACTTCAGAGCGTTCCTGTGGAATCCGACCCACGCCATCGCCGGCGCACCGGAGAGGCGCGTGCAGTGCTCGCACGAGCACAAGTGGGGGTCGTTCGGAATACCGGACACCTCGTACGCGTGGTCGCCACACTGGCAGTGCCCCGTCCATAGGTCGGGGACGACGATCGACTCGGCCATGGGTGGCTCCTCTGGTGCGAGAACTCTGTTTTCCCGCGGCAGCTTGCCGCACCTCTGCACGCTCGCGCTGGCGTTCGGTATTGCCCGACACCAAAGAGGCGGCAACTCCACCCCTGGCGGTGAACGCGCGTACGAGTCTTCACGGTTCGGCGATACGCAAGAGCCACGAATTGGCGGCGGGTGAATCGACCGCATCGCACACCGCCTCCGCTCGCATCGGATACGCATCCACGACAGAGCCCCCGGAATCGAATGATTCCGGGGGCTCTGCGTCATGCCGTGAGTAGGGTCAGCTCTCGCTGGAGCCGTCGTCGGTGGAGTTGTCCGTGCGTCGGCGGCGAGCCGCAATGAGGGCGCCTCCGCCAGCAGCGATCAGAACTCCGGCACTGCCGATCAGCCACGGGGCGGCGTCGGCGCCTGTGTGCGCGAGCGAGCCCGCAGGGGCGGGCGCCGCGGTGCTCGACGCGGTCTTGTCGGCGGTCGGGGTACCCGAGGCGGATGGCACCGAGACGTCCTCGTCCTTGCCGGGCTTGCTCGGGGAGGGCTTGTCACTCGGCCTGTCGGTCGGCTTCTGCGTGGGCGGCGGGGTGGTCGCGGTCTGGGCGTTGGTGACGGTCACGGTCACGGGGACGCCGGGACCCGCGCGGAACGTCTTGGACGGCTCGTAGAGGTCGTAGCCGGCGGGAGCCTTGATCTCCTTGACCCAGAACTGGGTCTTCCGGCTCGACACCGGCAGCTCTCCAGAGGCGGTGCCCTTGGAGCCGGTGGTCAGAGTGAGCAGCGTCGAGTCGCCGGTTCCGATGTTCACGGTCGCGCCCGGTAGGAGCTTGCCGGACTTGTCGTCCTTGGCCTGCAGGAGGACCTTGGCGGCCTTGAACGGGTCGGTGATCGACAGCCGTGTGGTCGCGCCCGGGGTGACGATGACGTCCTGGTCGGCGACGACCTCGTGGAGCGGGCTGCCGGAAGCCGTCTCCTTGAGCCGGTAGACACCCGGCTCAAGGCCGGGGAAGGTCAGCTTCCCCAGTGCGTCGGTCTTCCCGCGTCCGGCTTCCTGGCCGGTGGAGTCGAGCAGCAGGAACGTGGCGCCGGGGAGGACGTCCCCGGCCGTGTCCTTCGCGGTGATCTCGACGCTGCCCGCGTCCGGGGCTGGTGTCTCGGCGGGGGCGGCAGAGGCCGAGGGGGTTGGTTCGGAGGGCTGGGCGCTCGCGGCTGGCGCCCAGGTGAGGGTGGCGGTCACCGCGACAGCGACGGCGGCGGCGGATCGGACGAGACGTGCGTGCACGAAGAAGAGGACTCCTTGGTCAGTAGGGGGAAGGTCAGCGAGTGCGGCCAACGGCGTGCGTCGGTGGCGGCAGAGCGGGCGTCGGATAGCTGGGCGACTGCCTGGCCGCAGCTGGTGCGGCGACGAAGAGGTGACGGCGGGTGTGGAAGGGGACCTCTTTGACGCCCGGTGCAGGGGCTTGGTGGAGATCAGGCAGACCTTCCTCCCACCGGAGGGCCTGGGCAGCGTGCGCCACCGATATGGCCGGGACCGGCGAGGTGACCCGGGCGAACCCTCATGGTCTGGGCAGGGTCGAGGTCCTTGAAGGGGTCGGTGAGCGGTTCGGGCAACACGAGGCGAGGCTCCTGCCGGGAAGGCTGCGCGGAACTGAGCTGCGCGAGGATCGGTACGAGGACTCAGCGGGTGCGGGCCCCGGCGGGGGCGGCCGGCGGGACGGGAGTGCTGCGCGGTGTACGGCCAGCCGTACGCCTGGGCGCGGACGCGGCCCAGGCGCCGGGGAACCAGACGG
Organism: Streptomyces sp. NPDC050564; assembly: GCF_044457265.1. Lineage (NCBI taxonomy): Bacteria > Bacillati > Actinomycetota > Actinomycetes > Kitasatosporales > Streptomycetaceae > Streptomyces > Streptomyces sp. NPDC050564. The sequence continues at coordinate 183,748 of NZ_JBITGS010000009.1, forward strand.
CGGTGTACTGCTCGATGGCGTCGCGCAGCCCGGTGGTGACGGCCCCGTCCCACGGGGGTCGGCCGGGGCGGTGGTACTTGTCGAAGGTGCCGTACTGCTTGGTGTTTGGCCGGGTGTTGGTCGCTTCGTCGCGGCGGTGGAAGGTCCCGTGGTCCACGAAGCTGAGCGCCACCGCATCGATCTCGCCGCGGTCCGGGTGGACGACCGCCACACGCAGCCCGCCGTAGGTGTCCGCGTGGATGGTGCCGGCGAAATCGATCCGCAGCCGCAACGGTGCGCCGGGGACGGGGGCGGCGAAGTAGGTGTTGCCCACGACGGCGTGGTCGTGGAAGGGGAGGCACAGCTCGGCGAAGAACTCGGGGGCCTGCAGGGACAAGAGGGTCTCCGGTCGGGGTCGGGCTGGTCCTACCGGCGTGGGCCGGGCAGGGCCGGTCGGCTGGTGGTGCTCCAGCGCGGGACACTGGCCGCGGGGAGCGCGGCCGGGCGGCGGGACGCGACGGCCCGCTGCACGTCGAGCGGGGTGGGGGCCGGCGGTCCGGGCGGAAGGATCGGGGTGAGCTGGGCCATGCCCTTGATGTAGCTGAAGGTCTCCTCGCGCCACCGGGGCAGCGGAGCCGGGTCTGCGACGCACTCGGTGACGGCGGTGAGCAGGGCGACGGGGGTATCGGTACTGGCCGTGGCATACCAGACGGGCCGGTCGATGGACTTGCCCGCCCACAGCTGCCAGCGGGCGTCACGCGTCGTCAGTTCCGCTTCCGGATCGAGGTCGCCGGTGGTGAACTCCATGCCAGCGAGCCCGTCCGGGGCCTGGACCGCGAAGACGCCCCAGCGCGGGCGGTCGATCTCCCAACCCTGTTTCAGGAGCGGGACGACGGCGAGAAAGGGGTCGTGCTCGTCGATCCCGGAGACCGGCCGGGCGAGGTAGGAGTCCGGCCCCTGCTCGTACGCCGTGGCGAGGACGGTGGTGAACGCCTGGACGAACTCGGTGGGGACGCGGTCGTTGAAACAGACGCCCCACGCCGGCGGGCCGAACGAGTCCTTGTAGGCGTTGATGCGCCAGAGCCCGTCGTCTTCGCCTTCGGGCAGGTAGCCCAGGCGCACGCGCCGGTCGGGAGCGCTCAGGTACACGTTGGAGTCCTCGTCGTACCGGAGGTCCCAGCCGAGGGCGAGCAGCGGGGCGAGAGCGGGGTCACCGGTCCCGGTGGTGGACGCGAGATGGCGCGGTGAGACGTAGACGTCGCCGTCGATGTCGCGCAGCGGATCGGGCTGGTGGCTCATCGGTCCGCCCTCGTGGCGACGGTGATCTCGTCGGCGGCGGTGTCGAGGCGTTCGGTGACCTCGGCGGTGTTGCGGCCGGTGACGATGTAGAACCCGGCCCGGGCGGTGAACAGGTCGCCGTCGGGCGGCAGGAGAAGCTGCTCGCCGATCTCGCGGATCCATTGGATCTGCCGCAGCCAGGGGGTGTGGGCCGCGAACGGCTGGTTGATGTGCCGTGCGGTGAGGGTGCCGGAGGCGGCCGGGTAGAGCATGCGGATGCCCGCGGCCCCGCTGCGGGTGGGGGTAAGGTCCGGCGGCGTGCCGCAGGCGAGGTCGGCGGCGGCCTTGGGCAGGTCGATGCCGGTGGCGAGGCGGACGAGGTGGCCGATCATGTCGCCGCCGATCCTGGCGTTGACCTCGATCAGCCGGGGCCTGCCGTCCACGAGGCGCATCTCGACGTGCTGCACGCCGTCGGTGATCCCCAGGGCCTTGACCGCAGCAGCGGCTGCCGGGGCGACCTGGGCCAGGAGCGGGTCGGTGGCATCGACGGTGTGGCCGGTCTCGTCGAAGTACGGTGCGGGGCCCAGGTGCTTGCGGGTCACGGCGACCGCTGTGGTCGCACCGCGATGGGTGACGCACTCGACGGAGACTTCCGGCCCGTCGAGGTACTCCTCGACCAGGACGCCGGTGTCCTCGCGGCTGCGGCTCGCACCTGCGGAGGCGAACTCGAAGGCTCCGGGCAGTTCTTCGGGCTGGTCGACTCGGATCACGCCGATGCTGCCGGCGGACGCGGCGGGTTTGATGACGGCGGGGTAGCCCAGGGTCATCGTCGCAAGGCCGGCCTCCAGCAGGGTCCGCGCCTTCATCGAGGCGGCCGACGGCACTCCGTGGCGGGCGAAGAGGGTCCGGGCGGTGGCCTTGTTGCGGCAGGCCCGCATCACCTCGACGGACGTCGAGGACAGACCGAGCGCGCGAGAGAGGCGGGCTGTGGGGACGAGGTTCCACTCGTCCCAGGTGACCACGCCGGCGAGGTCGTGGCGCTCGGCCAGGGCCCGGCCGGCGGCGAGCAGTGCGGTGGGGTCGGTCAGGTCGACTACGGAGTGGTCGACGATGAACGGCTTCTCCCACGACGGCTCGGCGCCGGTGAGCAGGACGACGTCGTACGCGGCGGCCACTTGCTCAAGGAGGTAGCCGCGATAGGTCTCGTCGCCGGGAGAAACGACGAGCACGAGGGGACGTGCGGACAAGAAGGGGTTCTCCGTATCGGTGGACGGCAGGACGGGAGAAGAGAGAGGGGTGTCTCAGGCGGCACGGCGGCGGCGCAGCTCGAACACGCTGGCCCAGTGGGGGTGGTCGTCGATCAGGCGGCGGGCGTAGAGGGCGGTGAAGTTGTTGTTCAGCCCGGCGACGCCGTACGGGAGTTGGCGGCGCAGGTCTTCGAAGAGGTCCTTGAGGCTGACCCGTGTGGCGCCGGCGGCCAGGCGGCGGGCGGCCATGCGTTCCAGAGCGCGGTAGACGTGCGGGTTGTGCACGTCGAAGGCGTGGAACTGTTCGGTGATGGTGCGACCGCTCGCGCGGTTCGTCTTGAGGACGGCGGTGGGCATGAGGTTCTCCACAGGCTGGGGGCGCAGCAGGGTCAGGTGTGCAGGGCGGGATCGGTGCGCAGGCGGGCGAAGGCGCAGAACAGGCCGAGGGCCTGCAGGGCGGCGCACGCGGTGATGACGTGGCCCAGGGCGTCGGGCGGGGTGAGCGCGGTGAGCACGCCGGCGACGGGGAAGGGCAGCAGGAGGATGAGGATGGTCGCCGACAGGGTGCTGCCGAACTTCTCCGGGGGGATGAGGCGGGAGCGCAGGGTGCGCAGGACGACCGTCAGGCCGCCCTCGGCCGCCATGAGGACCGCGACAAGGACCAGGTAGGACAGGTAGTCGGGGGCCTGGGCTGCGGCGAGACAGGCGAGCGAGGCGAGGGCGGCGCAGGCGGCGCCGACCGGCCAAAGGCCCAGGCGGTCGATCGCGAACCGGCAGAGCGTGACGCTGAGGAGCGTCGCTCCGGCGGCTGCGGACCAGACCAGGCCGACGGCAGTGGTGGACTGCCCGAAGTGCTGGACGACCATCACGGGACCGGCCGCTTGGAGCAGCCCGATGGCCAGGTTGGACAGGGTCAGCCCGGTCACGAGCCAGCCGAGCGCGGGAAGAGAGCGGATGGTGCGCCACCCGGTGAGGAGTCCGGCGCTGGACCTCCCCTTCGGCGCGCGGGCCGGGGCGACGGGCGAGGGGGGTGTGCGCAGGGCGAGCAGCGCGGCGAGGAGCGAGAGCACGGTGATCACCGCGAGCATCGGCGGCGGCCCGGCGAGCAGGAGTACCCCGGCGAGCGCCGGGCCGGCCAGGGTCGCGGTCTGGTCGATGCCGAGCAGGACGGCCTGGACGCGGTGGGCCTGCGCGCCCGCTCGGCGGCCGGCGGCGGCGCCCGCGGTCTCGGCCGCGATGTAGCTGAACTCGGTGAGCACGCCGGTGGTCGCCGCGAGGACCATCACGGTCGCGGTCGCGACGGTGCCGGTCGGGTGGAGGTGGAGCAGGACTGCGCCGGTGGCGAGGGCCAGCGCGCGTCCCAGGGAGGCGAGGTGGAAGACGACGGCCGCCCCGCGCCGGTCGACGATCGATCCTGCCCACCCGAAGGCTGCCAGCCGCGGGATCCATTCCAGGGCGAACGCTGCGCCTGTCAGCGCGGCGGAGCGCGTGGTGGCCAGGACCAGCAGTGGGATGCCGTAGGTGGACATGGCGAACGCGAGGGCGTCCGCCGTGCGCGGCAGGTAGATGCTGCGCATCAGCCCGGCGGTGTGGCGTGCATGCCGGGGTGTAACTGCTGCGCTCACGCGACCGGCTCGGGCTCGGATACCCGGGTGACCTGGGGGTTGCCGGCCAGCCACTGGATCAGGAGAGCGCGGGGGCGGGCAAGGTCCGCCTCGGCCTCGTCACTGGGCCGTCGCGCGGCGGACGGCCGCGACAGGCCGTTGGCGGGCTCGGCCGCGAGCGAGGGCGCCAGGAGCTCGAGCACGTGGCGGATGCGACTGCTGAACTCGCAGACCGGTGCCGGGTAGGCGTGGCGTCGGGCCCAGCGCGCAGCCGCGTCGTACAGGTCGGCCAACTCCGCTCCACAAGCGGTGAGTTCCAGGCCGGCGCCGGGTGCGGTCCGGACGAGACCGTGGGCACGGGCCGCTTCGGCAGCGCGGCGCAGGTGATGCGAGGAGAGGCCGGGGAGGGTGGCGGCCAGTCGGCGTGGCGGTATCGCTCCGTTGTCGTCGATCTCGGTGACCAGTCGGATCAAGGAGCGCGACGCCAGCAGCTCGACCGCGTTGCGTACTTCGGCCGTGGTGAAGGGGGTGGTCATCGGCGCGGACCTCCCGCCTGGATGACCGCCTTCGGGCGGGTGGGCGTGGCGTGCGAGAAGAGATCGCGGTTGTGCCACGCCGGAGAGGGCTCACCCGTCCGGGCCTGCGGGAGGGCTGCGGGGGCCGGCCGGGACTGGCTGCTGACCCACGGCCGCGGCGCGGCCTTCGCCTGCGGGTGCCCCCAGACTGGGTGTTGGCCCGCCTGGTTGAGGGGCTGCCCGGCGGACCACGCGGACAGAGCGCCGAGAACGGGGCTCAGGCCGTCGCCCGCCGCGGAGAGCCGGTAGGGCCGGCCGATGCCCTCGGTGTCGACCAGGCCGTCGGCGACGAGCTGCCGCAGCGGCGGGTACACGTTGGTCCAGTCGCTGCTGGGCATCACGATCCGGGCCAGGGCCCGCCCGCTGACCTCGCCACGGGACTTGAGCACCCACAGGATGGCGGCGGCGTGCCGCCGGGTGAGCAGGGTGAGGCTGTCCTCGATCTGCTCGATCGCGGGCAGCGGTCGGTCCGCGGTCTCCAGATGCTCCTCGGCCCAGGTGACGATCATCGGCAGCACCGGCAGCAGGGCGACACCACGCTCGGTGTGCCCGTAGGTCACATGGCGTGCGGTGTGTTCGGTGCGCTCGACAAGGCCCGCGTCGCACAGCGCCTTGAGCTTGGGGTGGAGCTGGCCGTTCTGCAGCCAGGACACCTTGGCCGCCAGCTCGCTGTAACGCAGCGGCGGGCCGGAGAGTGCCAGCAGGATCCGGACGTTCCAGCGCGGGGTGATCATGGCGAGGGCCTCGCTGACCCGGGCGATGTCGGCGTCGGTGTCGGGAGGCAGAGCGGTGATGGCCAAGGGAGAAACTCCTGGGTGAGTAAGGGAAATCGCCTGCGGATCAGCGGCTGGGGGCCGTGCTCTGGGCCGGAAGGGGCGGAGCCGGAACGGGCGGCGAAGGTGCCGGCGGGGACGGCGCTGGGGCCGGGACGCGGGACAGGCTCTGCAGAACGGCGGCGACAGACTTGGCCTGGACGTCGCGGACTGCGACCGCCTCAGCGAGCCGGCGGGAGCCGTCGAGGAGATGGGAGACCTCGTGCCGGCCGATCTGCCGCTCGGGGTGGATGAGCCGGGCGAGGTGGTCGCGGTGGAAGTCGATCCTGCGCTCGGCGAGGGCGAGGTCGTCGTGCATGCCGAGCAGGGCGGAGAGCATGCCGGGCGGCTGGCCCTGGGCGTGGGCTTCGAGGTCGGCGAGCGGCGCGCCGTACAGGTCCTCGATCCGTCCGGCTATCTCGGTGGACGTCAGGTGGGACAAGCGGGGGCTTTCACGGTCGGCGGGCCCGGGCCGCCCCGGCACGTTGGGGTGCCGGGGCGGCGGACGGGGGCAGGGTTGCGGTGGCCCTGAGTTGTGCCATGCGGACAGGACGAGCCCGCTGGTCGAGCGGAGGCATGGTGCGCAGCAGCTCGCCGAGGGCGGCGCGGTAGCCGTCGCGGGCGTCCAACGCCGCCTCCAGCCACTGCGCATCGAAGCGGAGCTTGTCCGCCGACAGCTCGCCCATGTCGCGATCCGGGTCCATGTCCGCGTGCACGCGGTCGCGGACGCAGGTGACCTGCTCCTCGGTCAGAGCCAGGAATGAGCGCAGTTCCAGGGCACGGGCGAGGGCGGGAGAGGCATCGTGGCCGACAGCCGCCTCGTACAGCTCCGGGACCGGGTTCCCGAAGACCTTCTCCAAGTCGCCGTCCATGGTGCTGGCCTTGCCCCGGCTCAACGGACGGGCCTTGCCCGCCACGCCGATGCCGGCGCAGGTGTCCCCGGGGGTCGTTGGGGAGCGCTGGTCTGCACCGCCGCCCCGGTTCGGGGGCGAAGGCGGGCGAGCCGTTCGGCGGCGAGGTCCTTCTTGCCCGGAGCGTCCGGGTCGAGGAGCCACCGCACGACCATGGCCCGGCCGTCGCGTGCGGTGACGGCCGCGTTCACGCGGTGGGCGAGGCCCATCGTCGGGTCGTCGACCTCGCCGGGCTGGGTTTCCAGCGCGGCGAGGAGGTCGTCCTCCGCGCGGTCGAGCACGGACTGGGCCTGAACGAGAAGGCCGTGCCACTTGACGACGTCGGTGGCGTCAGGATTCGCGGTCGGCGCGACGCCGACCGCGGCCTTCAACTGGTCCATGTCCATGGCGAAGCGCGCTTCGATCCGTTCGGTGAGGACGCCCACGACATCCTCAGCGTCATCGGATATGCCGTCGGACAAAAGGGAGACTCCTGTTCTGGAAAGGCCGATGCCTGGGGGAATGTGAGGGGCGGCCGTACCCGGCAGCTCAGCCGCTTACGGGTATGTGCTGAATTCCTGTCAGTCCAGGCACATGCGGACGTCGCGGTAGACGTACGTGCCGGACACCCAGCCCTTGACTCCGGTCGTCTTGTCCGTGATGTAGAGCCAGTTGCCGCTCTTCTTGTGCACGGTGAACTTGTGGCTCTTGTAGAGCACGCCGAGCGCGGTGGACTTCGAGCTGGCCTTGGACCGGATGGTGACGGCCTTGGCGTGCACCGCGTACGGCAGCGGCGGCAGGTCGTAGCAGCCGCTCGCGGGGGCTGCGGTGACGGCGGCGGGGGCGGCACTGGCGGTGGTGGCGGACAGCACCGGCAGCGCGAGTGCGCCGAGCATCGCCGCGGATATGGCAATTCGGGTGGAGCGCATGCGGAAGAAACCTCCGTGAAGGCATAGGGATTGTGTGGAATGGCGCCGCGGGAGTTGTCCCGGCGGCTGTATAAGAGTCCGGAGAATCGCCGGTTTGGCTAACCGGCGATCGTCGGCTATGTTTCGCCGCGCCAGTCGGCTCTGGCGGTTAGCGCGAGCGGCCGGGCGGGCGGGGAGCAGGGGCCTTCGGCACACCGGTCGGGCGGCTGGCTGCGGCTGCCGGGCGTACCGGCGGGAGAGGACCGGCCTCGCCGGTGAGCCGGTCGTCGCACCACTGCAGGGCCTCGCCCACCGTGGCGAAGCCGCCCTCGCGCAGGGTGTGCGTCCAGGCGTCGGTGTCGACTTCCTCGACCACGACGCGGAACGGGGCGGGGGCTCGCTCGTCCAGGGCGCGCAGTGCCACGACGGTGACCATGTCGTCCGGATCGTCGGCGGTGTAGGAGTAGCCCATGGCGTAGTGGTCGCCGTCGCCCGCGAGGCGTCGCTCCAGCGCACGAGTCGCCTCGTCCGCCGGCGGTGGCCCCAGCTCGGGGTCGAGGCCGATGGCGTCGGGCGGGCAGCCGCGGTGGATGAGCCAGGACTGCGCCATCGCGGGCAGCGGCAGCAGCTCCTGCTCGAAGTCGAACGTTTCCTTCTCCCGGTCCCGCTTCAGGTGCACGGCGACGTATTGCGGCATGCCCGGGTGCCCGAAGGTGGCGGTGCGGTCGAAGAGGACGTAGTAGCTGTGCGCGCCGTTGGGGGTGTGGTGTTCGGCGAGGGGGACGAGCATGTCCTCGCGGACGGCGACCTGGCGATAGAAGTCGAGGTACTTCTCCTCGTCGGCATCGAAGTCGTCGAGCTCGAAGTCGACTTGAGGGATGGACTTCCGAGCCGGCGCCGGTTCAGTGGGAGACAACAAGGGCCTTTCGGTGAGGTTCAGCGCCGCTGTGCTGAGGTGGAAGGCGATGTGCCGGGTCGAGCCGGGAGCTTCGGCGCCTGGGGCGTGGGCGTCCGTCGGGCGGCAAACAGTGCGGCGCGTCCGGCGTCGGTGAGGGAGACCGGCTGGCCGGCGTGCACGGGGTGGCCGGTATCCCGGACGACCAGGCCCGCGCCCTCCAGCCGCTGCAGCTTGGCGTGAGGGATGCGGGTGCCGGAGGCGGCTGTGACCGACATCCGGCCAGTCAGCAGGTGCGCGTAGAGCTTGGCGCCGCCGGCGATGGCGAGCAGCGCCGCCTGGTCGTCCGTCGAGAGCGGCTTCGCGTCGGGCGCGGAGGCCGCCGCGGCGGCCTCGATGGGCTCCAGGGCGGCGAACACCTTCCGGGCAGCGGCGTCCCGTGCGTCGGTGGCCTCCTCCAGCTGGTCCACGGTGCGGTCGATACGCGTTAACAGGGCGTCATCGACGTCCAACTCGCCGCTGGAAAGGCGATTGAGGAGTCTGAGGTAGAAGGCGACGCCGGTCTGGGACTTGGCCAACTCGCGGTGTCGGTCGACCAGGTGGGCATGTGGCTCGTCGAGGACACCGCGGTCGCGGTAGGCCCACAGGGTGTCGATGTCGCGGCCGGTGACGGCTTCGATGCGATGGTCGAGCGGGGAGACCGCACGCCGGGCTGGTGTCGGCGCGGGTTCAGGGGGCATAGGCGACACTCCGTGCGTTCAGCGGGTGTGGTGCGCGGGGTTCTGTGCGGGACGGGGCAGGCCCGGCAGTGCGGTGGGCGGTGGACCGGGCCGGGGCGCGGGAGTGCGGGTGGTCAGCTGCGGGGAACGGGAGCGTGCTGCGTGGGTGCGTGCGCTCAGCGGCCGGCGGGTCATCCCCAGGCGGCGGCCAACCTCGTCGTAGACGTCGTTGCCCGCACGCGGCCGGACCGCGACGACGTGGATCTCCTTCTGGTGCGCGGACTCCGCGGGCGCCATTCGGACGCCGTAGACGACGCGCCAGTCCTTGCGCGAGTCCACGAACAGCTTGCGGTAGCCCTCCAGGTCACCGTCGAGGCGTAGCCCGAAGCGCTGCACGTTCACGACTTCCTGCAGGTAGGCGAGGGTGAGGTCGCGGATATCGCTGGGGGCCTGGAGGAGGTCGGTCAGCGCGCGGGGGTCGAAGCTCAGGCCGAAGGCGGGCTGTCCCCGTCGCGCGGTCATGACGTCGGCTCGTCCGGGTCCGCGGGCCCGGCTTCCGCCGTGGCCGCCGTCTCCGCTCGCACGGACGGCGGCGGGCCGGGCAGAAGGCGGTGCGCGGGCCGGTCGGGAGAGGTCATGCAGGCCGACAGCGGCCCGCCCGGTGCGCGGATCGCCGCAACGGCGTGGGTGAGGAAGTCCCGGTGCCACACGAACAGGCCGGAGAGTCCGGCTTCGGGGTCCTTGTGCTGCTGGTAGGCGAGCCACAGGGCGTGGAGCCAGGCCACGACATCGTCGTGCTCCTGCCACTGCAGGCACCAAGGCGCCGCGGTGGTGACTTCCGACCCGTACACCGGGAGGAAGAAGTCATCGACCCAGTCCGACAAAGCGTCGAGTTCGTCCTCCCTTTCCTCCCCGTCGAGTTCCAGGATCGGGCGGGGCTCCGGCGGAGCGGCGGCAGGCGGCCCGCCGAGCCCCGGCATGCCGAACGCGGCGAACGGCGATCCGTTCGGCTCCGGGGCGGACGCGAGGTGGTCGAGTTGCTGCGCCTGTTGCGCCGACTGCTCCATGAGCCGTCGAACGCTCGCCTCGATTCCCTCCAGCTGCGGATCGGGAATGCGTACCGGCTCCAACTTCCCATCGTCAGACGGTTCTATGGATTCGGGCATGAAAAAGTTGGGCCTCCTACGAGACGCGGAATGAGAGAGGGCGAAAGCGGCGATGCGCGGAGCGCCAGCGAGTTACAACTCCGCTTCGTCGGATTGCCGACTAGGGCGCCGGTCGCCTTGACGGGAAGCGCGCTCGCGGCTCAGACGGTGAGAATCACGTCGTCTTGCGTGAGGGTCGCGCGGATCGTTTCGGTGAGCCGGTCGGCCGCGATCGACGCGTAGTGCTCGGTCTTCTCCACGCCGATGAAGTCCCTGCCTTCCAGCAGAGCTGCCACCCCCGTGGAGCCGGAGCCGGCACAGAAGTCGAGCACCGTGCCGCCCTCGGGGCTGATCTTGACCAGCTCGCGCATCACCTCGACGGGCTTCTGCGTGATGTGCTGACGCTTCGCCCCCGAGGGCTGCGAGGCCGAGTACAAGCCGGGCAGATAGACCGGGTTCCGGGAGCCGTCGATCGCCCCCTTGCTGGCCCAGACAATGAATTCACAGTTCTGGGTGAACCGACCCTTCTGCGGCCTGGCCTGCGGCTTGTGCCAGGCCAGCACGCCGCGCCACAGCCATCCGGCCGCCTGGATCGCGTCCGTCGTGGTGGGCAGTTGGCGCCAGTCAGTGAACAGCAGCGCGGTCCCGCCGGTCTTCGTGAGACGGTGGGCTTCGGTCATGATCTGCGTCAGCCAGAACGAGTAGGACCTCTGGTCCATGTTCTCGCCGGTGAAGTCGGCGAGGTCGTTCTTGGAATCGGCAGAGGTGTACTTCTGCTTCGCGGAGCGGGTGGTGCGCTCCTTCGCGGTCCGACCGCCGGAGTTGTACGGCGGATCGGTAATGACAGAGTCGACGCAGCCGTCCGGAAGGCCGGCGAGAACACTGAGGGCGTCGCCCTGGTGCAGGGAGAAAGGCAAAGAGGAACCCCTAATCGGGTGCGGAGTCGCGGAAGGAACTACCCGTCTCGCACAGGAGTCCTCGCGGGCCGGAAGTGGGCATGCAGAAGCCCAGGGCCGCAGACCGAGGAGGGCGAGGGGAGTCCAAAAACTGTAGAGGCGAATCCGCCGACGACCAAGAAGTGCGTTGCTGAGGTGCCGGATTCCGGTACCTCACGCCCATTTTTTGGTCAACCGCCGATCCGCGCCTACTGTTTTTGAACCGCCCGGCGCACACCGCCACTGGCTGCCTTTCCGCCACATCTCACGGAGGTACCCCCTTGCCCCGGCACACCTAGCTCACGGCCCGGCCACGCGGAGCGAGCGGCAACTCGCCCGCGCCGGCCCGTCCCGATCGCCCACCCCGGCCGCCGCGCCCTTCCATCACGCCTCGCGCACGCGGCACGCCGGACACCGCACCCCGAAGGACACGCTCATGACATCCCGCTACCCACCCATGCCCGAAACCGCTGACCGGCGAGCGATCCGCTCCGGTTGAAGGCGCTCGCCGCCGGCATCGGCGTCGTCTTCCTTTCTCCGATCCTGATCGCCGGCACCGGCATGATGATGGCCTCCTCCGCCGACGCCGTGCAGAGCAGCGGCTCCTTCAGCAGCTGCCTGACCGACATCGACACGGACAAGGTCGCCGAGCAGGTCACCAAGATCCTCGACGGGGCGTCCGGCAAGAACGTCCACATCAAGGGCCTTGATCTGCCCGCCGAGCAGGTCCCCAACGCCCAGACGATCGTGGCCGCCGGCCTCTCGCTCGACGTCCCCAAGAAGGGACAGATCGTCGCGCTCGCCACGGCGATGCAGGAGAGCCGGCTGCGCAACCTCAACTACGGCGACAGGGATTCACTCGGCCTGTTCCAGCAGCGTCCCTCGCAGGGCTGGGGCAGCGCCCAGCAGATCCGCGACCCGGTCTACGCCTCCGAGCAGTTCTACAAGCACTTGCTCAAGGTGAGCGGCTGGCAGCAGATGACCGTCACCCAGGCCGCCCAAGCCGTGCAGAAGTCCGGCCTGCCGGACGCGTACGCGCAGTGGGAGAACCTGGCCACCGCACTGCAGGACGCCATCGCCAAGACCTTCCCGGGCGGCGGCAACGACGCGGACGGCAAGGACGCGGACCAGAGCAAGAAGCCGTCGACCGGTACGACCGGCTGCGCGCCGGGCCAGGACGGCTCCGGCTTCGGCCGCATCCCCGAGGGAAGCGTCCCGAAGGGCTACGCGATTCCCAAGGACGCCGATCCGAAGGCGCGCAAGGCCATCGAGTGGGCGATGCACCAGCTCGGCACGCTCTACCAGTGGGGCGGCTCCTGCACGAACTCGCACGGCCCCGACCCCATGGGTCGCTGCGACTGCAGCTCGCTGATGCAGCAGGCGTACGCGCATGTCGGCGTCACGCTCACCCGCACCACGTACACGCAGGTCAACGAGGGTAAGGCGGTATCGCCCGCCCAACTACAGCCCGGTGACCTGATCTTCAGCCGCGGCAGCGCCGCACGGCCTGAGCACGTCGGCATGTACATGGGCGAGGGCCTCGTCATCGAGGCGCCGCGCACCACCAAGCCAGTCCGGATCACCCCGATCAAGGACTGGACGATTCTCGCCGCCCGCCGCGTCCTCTGACGCCGCCTCCCGCCCGGCACCGCTCCAGGCGGGCCGCCGCCGCGGCCCCTTCCGCGCCCCGAGTGCACCTCCCCCTCCGCTTCCCCTTTCCCGCCGGCCCTCGCCTGGCCCGCGTATGCAAGGAGCCCCGCCACACCTATGTCTGTCCCTCTCGCAGACCGCGTCATCCAGCTCGCCTACGACCCAGGAATCTCGCCCAAGGGCGGTGGCCTGCCCGGCCTGAGCGTGCTGAAGAACGTCGTCAACAGCATCAACATGTTCGGGATCATCGCCGTCGTCGGCGCCCTCGCCGTCTCGCTCGGCGTATGGGCCTGGGGCCACCACACCGGTGGCCACCAGGCCGAGGCCAACGGAAAGAAGGGCGCGGTCGTAGCCGCAGGCGCCGCCCTCGGTCTGGGTGCCGCGAACGGCATCGTCGCGTTCTTCTCCGGCCTGGGGTCTCAGGTCCATTGATGCGGAACCGATTCCCCTCCTTTTCGCTGTCCTCGTACGGAACGGGCTGGTCGGCCAACCGGCGCATCGCGATCGTCGCCTCCGCCGTCGCCGTCCTGCTCGCCATCGCCGGGATCGTCGCTCTGCTGACCGGCGGCGGCAACGGCCACCAGGCCCCGGACACCGCCGCGCCCGCCCCGACTGGCAGCCCGTCCTCCTCCGAGGCCGCCCCCAAGCCTGCCTCCGGATCCGGTTCGGTGCCCAAACCCCCGCAGATCGCCGAACCGGTCGCCTACGCCAAGGCGGCGGCCCAGATGCTGTGGTTCTACGACACCCGCGACACGAACCGCGACCAGCAACTGGCTGGCATGCGTGCCTGGATGACCACCGAGACCAAGTACGCCGACTGGGCCTCGGTCTCCGGCCAGGTCCCCGATCCGCTGCTGTGGTCACGGATGGCCGACCAGGACCAGCACGCCACCGCCAGCGTCACCGAGGGCCACTACCCCTTCGCGTTCAAGGCGGCCCTGGCCGACGACCCGTCCGCGATCACCGAGGCGTACATCTATGTCGTCACCGTCAACGGCAAGCAGACGCTCAGCTGGAAGAAGGGCGGCGGCGGAACCGAGGAACGGGCCGTAACCCTCGCCGTGCAGTGCCGCCCGAACCACGACTGCACCCTGGCCGCCATCGCACCGAGCGTCACGCAGTGACCCGCGCCTGAGACAAGAAAGGAGGAGCAACTCCTCGTGGGTTTCTGTGATTTCCCCTTGGCAGACAAGCTGTGCGCCGTCGGCGACGCGGTGGATTTCGCCTCGGACCCCGGCAAGGCCATCGGTGACTGGATGGCGAAGTCCGCCGGTGAACTGGCAGCCGCCGCAGCCGATTTGGCGGCCGAGGCCGTCAACACCACCACGAAGGTGGACCTGAACGCCGGATGGTTCGTCGACAACTACGAGATGTTGCTGCCACTGGGCCTGGTCCTGCTGGTCGCGACGTTCTGCGCCCAGTTGGTTCGGGCAGCCATCCGGCGCGACGGACAAGCGCTGACACAGGCGTTCACCGGCACCATGAGCGGGGTCCTGTTCGCCTTCTGTGCCATCGCCTTCACCACGGTCGCCGTGGAAGTGGTCGACGCCGTCAGCGACGGCCTGTTCAAGACCGCACACCTGAACATCGAGTCGGCCGTGCGCCGCATCGTGAAGGTCAACCAGATCGGCGGCCTGTCCGGCTTGGGCTGGCTCGTGCCAGTCGTCGCCGGCCTCGGCGCAGCCATCGGTGCCTTCCTCTACTGGTGCGTGATGATGGTCCGCAAGGTCGGCATCCTCGTCATGGTCACGCTGGCCGTCTTCGCATCCGCCGGCGGCGGCTGGGAGGTCGCCCGGCGCTGGCGCAAGGGCTGGATCGAAGCCACCGCCACCCTCGTGGTCTCCAAGCTGCTGATGACCGTGATCTTCGTGCTCGGTATCGCCGCCATGGGCAAAACCGAGGCCAAGGACGGCATCGCCGCTCTGGCCGACGTCATGTCCGGCATCGTGATCATGGTCTTGGTATTGCTCTGCCCGTACGCCGTCTTCAAGTTCGTCCACTGGGCAGCCGACGGCACCGATGGCGAGTCCATCCACCGCGCCGGCGGCGCCGGAGCACAGATCGCCAAGGCGCATGCCGAGAAGGCCGCCCGCAAGGCCGCCGCAGCTGCAGCCACCGCCGGAACCGGTGGCGCTGCCGCCGGAGCAGGCGCCGCACCGCAGGGCCCCGACGCCAGCGGGGGCGGCTTCCCCGGCGACGTCGCCGCCAACCCGACCGGCGGCGGAGAGGGCAACGAAGGTTCGCAAAGCGGCGGAACGGGCGTCTCGCCCGGTGGCGATGCCGTCAAGTCCGGTCTGGAGAAGGCCGTCCAGCCCGCGCCGACGAGCGTGTCCGACGACACCAGCAGCCAGGTGGGCGGCAGCCCGGGGCCGGGAGGATCCGGCGCGAATGCCGCATCCGGCCAGGGCGGCGGATGGCAGTCCGCTCCGCCGACCACGACTCCGCCGCCGCAGGGCGCACCCCCGTCCTCCGGCTCACAGAACGCCACGTCAAGCGGGTCGGCCTCACCGCCGCCGCCTCCGACCAGCCTCTGATCCCCTGCCCGCCTACCGGGGGCGGGACGTGCACGCCACATCCCGCCCCCGGGTTCCACCCGCGCCTCCAGGACCCGCCCCTTGACTGATCTCTCCGTCGCCCCGGTCACGGTGAAGTTCCCGCACCGGTCCCGCCGCGGCATCCTCCTCGGCCTCTCCCTACCCCAACTCATCCTTGTTTCCTGCACGTTGGCGGTGCTTCTGATGACGGTGGTCTCCACCGGACTGCTCGGCGCCGTCGCCCTGGCGCCGCTGTGGGCAGCTTCCGGTGCCCTCGTCGCGATCCGCCGACACGGCCGCTCCCTCATCGACTGGGCACCGATCGTCACCCGCTACGCACACCGCCGCCGTACAGGCCAGACCCTCTGGCTCGCCCGGCCCGTCACCCGGCCCCGGCAGGACGGCGTCCTCCACCTGCCCGGCACCACCGCCTCCCTCAAGGTGGTCACCCCCGGCGACTCCGCCAACCAGGCTGCGGCCGTCCACGACCCGCACCAGCAGACCCTGACCGCCATCGCCCGCGTCAGCAGCCGCGCCTTCGCCCTCCTCGACCCCGCCACCCAGAACCACAACGTGAGCAGTTGGGGACGCGCGCTCGCAGGCATCGCCCGTACCGGTCATATGGCCACCGTGCAGGTGCTGGAGCGCACCGTCCCCGACAGCGGCGACACCCTCACCCGCCACTGGACCCAGAACGGGCAGCCCCAGACCCCCGTCGCCGGACAGATCTACTCCGAACTGGTCTCCTCGGCCGGCCCCGCCGCAGCCCCGCACGAGACCTACCTCGCCATCTCCCTCGACCTCAAAGCCGCCCGGCGCCTGATCAGCCAGGCCGGCGGAGGCTTGCCCGGGGCGTTCACCGTCATGGAGCAGACCACCGCCTCCATCGCCCAGGCCGCCCGCAACGCCGGACTCCAGGTCACCGGGTGGCTGACCTCGCGGGAGATCGCCGCTGTCATCCGCACCGCCTACGACCCCAAGGCCCTCGCGGCCCTCCAGCAGTGGTCCGAGACCGGCCGCGCCGAGGCCGACCCCACAGCCGCCGGGCCCGTCGTCCAGTTCGAGGAGTACGACCGCCTCGCCACCGACAGCGCACGGCACGCGACGTACTGGGTGGAGAACTGGCCGCGCACCGAAATGGGAGCCGGGTTCCTGCACGGGATCATGTTCACGGCGGGAGTGCGGCGCAGCCTCTCCCTTATATACGTGCCGCAGGGGCTCGAGTCCGCGCTGCGGGACGTCCAGAGGAAGAAGGCGGCGATCATCGCCGACGCCAACGAACGGGCCCGCCGGGGGCAGGTCGACAGCGAGGAAGACTCCGTCGAGTACGCCGACGTCAAGCAGCGTGAGCGCCAGCTCATCGCCGGGCACGCGGACGTGGCCCTCACCGGCCTGGTCACCGTCACCGCCGAGACCGACGCCCTCCTGGACGCCGCCTGCGCACAGATCGAGACCCACGCCGTCACTTCCGGCGTCGATCTCCGACGGCTCAACTACCAGCAGCCAGACGCCTTCGCCCTCACCGCGCTCCCGCTCGCCCGGACCGCCCTGTGAGCCGGGCCCGTCCCCGCCGGTCAGCACCGTGGCGCCCGCTGCTCTTCGACCATCCGTCACCACCCCTGCCTCCCGGCAGGAAGGACCACCACCTTTGACCTCTCCCACGCGTCCGGACGACGGGCACCCCTACCTCCGCGCCGCGAGCGCCGGAGTCCGCCACCACACCCGGGCCCTATCGCCGTCGGCCGCGAACCCGCCCCGGCCGGCGGACCGGCTGCACCTTGACGTGCTGCACGCCCACCTCACCGCCCTGCACCAGCTCTTGGACCGGCTCGCCGAAAGCACTCGGCCTCCGCACCCCGCCGCCGGCCGCCACCTCGCCACCGCGCACACCCGCCTCTGGCAGGCCACCAGCGAGGTCCACTCCGCCTTCCACCTGCTACCCAACAACACAGCAGCAGAAGCCGAGTCGAGCGCATGCCATCCAGAGCGGCTGCCCGAGGGACCGCCCGTGCTCACGATCTGTCAGCGCCACCTCGCCGCCGGACACGTCATCCGCCGCAAGACCACCCCCACCGACCTCCGCCCGCACACCACGGCCTGCGTGCGATGAGCACCACCCGCAGAAACGAGGGCCACCGATGAGCCACCGGCCCGCCCGTCGCGCACGCCGCGCGTCCGCCAGCCCGCTCTTCACCCCTCACGGCACCGACCGCGCCAGCCGCAAGGCCGCCCGTCGCCAGCTCGCCGAGGCCACCGCAAAAGCCCGCACGGAAGCCAGCGCCCACCAGCCCGAGAGCACATCCGCCGAGCACGAGATGCCCACCGCGCTCTACCCACCGAGCGGACGTCCCGGACCCGCCTCCGCGCGTAACAACCGGCTGAAGCTGCCCGCCCACCGCATGACGACGGCCGTCGCCGCCGGCGCATACCCCTTCCTGGCCGAAGGCGGACTCGGCGCCGAGGGCATCTACATCGGGCGCGACGTCCACGCGGAAGCGTCCTTCGTCTTCGATCCGTTCGCCCTGTACGGCAAGGTCGAGGGATTCACCAACCCGAACCTCTTGCTCGCCGGGGTGATCGGCCAGGGCAAGAGCGCGCTCGCCAAGAGCTTCGCGCTGCGTTCGGTGGCCTTCGGATACCGCGTCTACGTGCCGTGTGACCCGAAGGGCGAGTGGACGCCGGTGGCGGAAGCCCTCGGCGGCCGGTCCGTCGCTCTCGGCCCCGGACTGCCCGGACGGCTGAACCCCCTGGACGCGGCCCCGCGTCCGGAGGGCGTCTCCGAGGCCGACTGGGTCGGCGAGATCCGCAAACGGCGCCTGCTCCTGCTCGGCTCCCTGGCCCGGACAGTCCTGGGCCGGGACCTGATGCCCATGGAGCACACCGCCCTGGACGTCGCCCTGGACGCCGTCGTCACCCGCGCCGTCGACACCGGCCGCACCCCGCTGCTCGGCGATGTCGCCGCCACCCTCAACAGCCCGAGTGCGCTCGACGAGGCCGCCGGGATGATGTCGGGCCAGCTCGGCGACGCCGCACGCGACCTGGCCCACGCGATGCGCCGCCTCGTCCACGGTGACCTGGCCGGCATGTTCGACGCCCCCTCCACCGTCGCCTTCGACCCGACCGCGCCGATGCTCACCATCGACCTCTCCCGGCTCGGCGGCTCCGGCGACGACACCGCCCTCGTCCTGGCGATGACCTGCGCCTCTGCCTGGATGGAATCCGCCCTCTCCGATCCGTCCGGCGGCCGGCGCTGGATCGTGTACGACGAGGCGTGGCGGTTGATGCGGCACGTCGGCCTACTGCAGCGCATGCAAGCCCAGTGGAAGCTCTCCCGCGGTCTCGGCATCGCCAACCTGATGGTGATCCACCGGCTCAGCGACTTGCTCACCGCCGGCGACGCCGGATCACAGGGCCGCGCTCTGGCCGAGGGCCTCCTCGCCGACTGCAGCACCCGAATCATCTATCGCCAGGAGACCGACCAACTCCAAGCCGCGGCCTCCCTGCTCGGCCTGACCTCCGTGGAGATGGACGCCATCGCGCACCTCAACCGAGGGCGTGGCCTGTGGAAAGTCGCCGGACGATCTTTCATCGTGCAGCACCTCCTGCACAGCCACGAACTGGCGCTCTTCGACACCGACGCCCGCATGCACTGAAAAAGCAAGAGGCCCGTGAAACCCGACATCCAACGCGAACTGATACCGCGCGACGACACTGTCCACCTTATCGGCGCGCTCAACGCGACGAAGGACAAACTACTCGATGCCGCCCAGCAGTGGGAGCTGCTGGACGAGAGCGGGCACGTCCCGGCCGCCCCCTCCTACACCGCGCTGCTCCAGCATGCCGCCGACGCGCAGGACCTCTCCCGCGACGTCCTCCGGCTGACTGCTGACTTCGCCCGGAGCCCGCACAGCACGACCCGCGCCGGCAGTGCCGTCCTCGCCCATCTCGCCACGGCGGCCACCATGTCGAGCCACGCAGCACCGCACTTCACCGAGACCGCGGAGGGCGCCCTGTCCCTGCCACGGTCCTCCAACCCGACCGACCGGCACTACCTCAAGAACCGCATGGTCATCGATCACGCCTCGGCGCGAGCGTTCCTGCGGCGCACGTCGGAATCTCTCCGCGACGCGGCCAAGGAACTCGACGACCACCTCGGCTTCCACCGATTCCTCTCGACGCTCACCCCTCGGGAAAGCCCTGCGCTTCCACCTCCCAGGCCGAGCGGTCGCCACCGCTAGCCCGCCTCGAAGAACCGGCATCACCACCTCAAGGAGTCCCCTGAACCGCCCCGCTCATTTCAGCGACGCCGACTGGGCCGAGTACCAGCAGTGCCAGGCCGAGCACGATGACCTCATGGCGCAGGTCGCCGAACGCGAAGCCCAGATGGAACACGACCTGATCGCCTCCTACGACGAGTACGAATTCGACTTCAGCCCGGCCCCGGAGCCCAGCCCCGCCCACCGGACACCACCGCCGCACCGCACGCCCGTCTCCCACAGGAGGAGCCGTGGGCGCTGACGACGAAAACACCCGTGCCGGCGACCGCACGGGCCCGCTCGCGCCGCTTCCCGACCATCGCAATGTGGCCACCTCGTGGTGGCAGGAGCTGTGGCGCCGCCACGCGCACATCACCACGCTACTGCGGCAGCGTGGGCTGGAGTGCGACATCGAGTTCGGCCTCAGCGCGTACATCGTGCGCGTATCGCTCCCCGACGACAGCTACTTGATCATCAGTCCGCCGCAGGAGCCCCCCTCCGACCGTCCACTGGGACATCCGGACGGCTGGATCGCGACCCGTGAACACCCAGACGACCAGGCGCTGTTCGAGGTCGTCTACGACTCGGCTCCAGCCGCCGACCCTGGCGCCCTCCAACGGCCCGAGGCTCGCCACGGCGGCAACGTCCAGACCCTGATCGAGACGATCGACCATCGCCTTGCCCAGCTCGGGCTGCTGCCGAATCCCGTCGCATCGGCCGGAGACCGGAGCGCGCTCCCAGCTACGCCGACGCTCCACGCGCCCGAAGTCCCGGACGTCCCCGACTCTGCCGGCCGCGCCTCCGTCTACGTCTACGGCGACGCGCTCCGCGCTCTGACTGACCGGCTCAACGGAGCCGAGTCGCATGCGGCGGCCGCCGCCTTCCTGCACCAGATCCTGGAGCCCAGCGACGGCCTGCTGGCACAGCTCGGGGAGTTCTTCGAAGCGGCCGGGGAGAAGGCCAAGGAAGCCGAGGAGGACGACGGCTTCGACTTGTCCTACGACCTCGCCGACGCCGCCGCCGAGATCCGCAACCTCGGCGAGGTGCTGCACGTGGCAGAGGACCGGATGCGGGCACTGACCCCGCTCATGCCAGCCCCGCGGCTCACGTCCACCCCCGGGCGTCCGCCGTCCCTTCCCCCGCGAGCCCTCCCGGCGGCACAGCCGCGGCCCACGCGCTGACGCCGGACCACCGCCTCCTTCCAGGAACACATGACCTCACCCCGCACCGACCTGTCCGCCTTCGCTACCGGTCTGGCCGCCCGTCTGCCCGGCACCTGGACCAGCGAGTACCAGCGCCACGCGCAGTACGCGGACCAGTTCCCCCGCACCGACAAACTCTGGGACACCGGCCACGTCGACTACATCGTCAGCCAGTACGTCCTCACCCACGACGCCGTGCTCCACGGGCCCGCCGACCAGCGGCTGTACGTCACCGACCGGCCCCGCTACCCGCACCAGTTCGTCGTCGCCCCGCTCGCCCCCAACGGCCCGCACATCAAGCCCCACCACTTCGCCGCAGTCGAGGAACCCAACGGCATCGCCGTTCCCAAGGACCCCGCGCGGGCGGCGGCACAAGTCACCCGACGGGTGCTGCCCCACTACGAACAGGCCCTGCAAGAGGTCCTCGACAACGCGGCGGCCCAGCCCGACCCCCCGCACCGGCCCGGCCCGCCACAGGTCGACCAGGTCCTCACCCTGACCCTGTACAGCGACGGAGCCCTCGGCGCGCCGTACGAGAGCGTGCCGGTCGATGCCCGCATGACGCTGTACGCCCACGGATTCCAGTACCACCCGCACCAAGCAGCGTTCCTCCTGCCCACCGCCTACGGGGACAGCGGTCGCGCCCTGCGCGTCCACAGCGTGGTTCAACAGCTCACAGCCAAGGGCATCGGCGTGAACCTGCGCCACTCGGCGCCCACCACCAGCGCCGCCCTTCCGCCAGCGTCACCGAAGGCCACACCCTCGGCCGGCCGTACGCGCTGACCCACTCCCCGCCTGCAGATCCTTGGAGCCTCCATCCGCATCGCCCGACGCACCCTGCCGCTGTTCGCCAGCGCAGCCTGCCTCACCCTGGCACTCACCGGCTGCACCACCGACCACGGCACCTCCGACGCCAAGCCGGCTCCCGGCGCCAGCACCGCCCCGAAGCCGACGGCCGCCCTCAGCGCCGCCCAGGCCCGCGATGTCATCACCCACTACTCGAAGATCAACAACGAGGCCAACGCCGACCGTAACCGGCGCCTGCTCGACACGGTCGAGGACGGCCCGCTGTACGCGATGTCCGTCTCGGACTACACCGAGACCGAAGGACTTCCCGCGGCGGACCGCAACCCGTACAAGCCGTGGTCCTACGACTCCGCGAACGCCAAGCTGTACATCCCGCGCCTGGTCGCCGGGCAGGACCGCTGGTTCGCCGCTGCGCTCTCGGACCAGAAGGGCAAGGCCCCCTCGCGTCTGGGCGTGTTCGCCGAACAGCCCCAGCACAAGCGCTGGGAGCTGGTGTCCGTCGTCGACCTCGACGGCCAGCAACTGCCCGACATCGCCCTCGACCGGGACGGGTACGCGACGGCCGTCGCCGCCGACGGCAACAAGCAGCTGGCAGTCGGCGCCGACCTGCTGCGCACAGGCGTGCTCGACAACTTCGCCACCGGAGGCGCGAACAGCGGGACGAAGGTCTTCGCGCCGACCAAGGCGAGCAAGCAGCAGATCGAGGTCCACGACAAGACCGGCACCCGCTACGGGAACCAGGGCACCACCGTCTTCGCCGGCGCCGCCAACCGCTACAAGGACGCCTACGCCCTCAAGACCACCGACGGTGGCGCGTTGATCCTCTTCTCCCACACGCACACCCAGACCGACGCCGTCGCGCACTCCGGCCTGCAGATCAACCCCGGCAAGGACGACCGAGCGTGGCTCCACGACGTGCCCCGCACCTCCATCACGTACACGTTCGTATGCAACGACGCCGCCACCGTCCCCGCGAAGGCCGAGCCGTCCCGACTGATCGGCTACACCTGCGCCCGCACCGACGCCTCCGGCCCCCCGGTCGCCTCCTGGTCGGACCGCGCGTAGACGCGTCCCCTCCCACGCGGCACACACCAGCTTGATGGCCGCCGAAGTCCCCAGCCCCTTACCCGATGCGGAGAAGTCCCTGTCCACACGTTCCTTCATCGCCCGCCCCACCGGCACGGGGTACAGCGGCATCCACGTCCAGCTCGACGGCGTGCCCAGCCACCACCTGCCCCTGCTCCTGGCCGCCTACCAGCACAAGTTCGGACGCGACGTGGAGGCCATGTCCCGTCACCTCATCGACGACGTCGCCGTCGGCTGGGACGAGTTGGGCACCGACCTCCTCGACGGCGCCCCGCCCACGCTCGTGGCCGAGCTGACCGGCGGCAAGCACTGGCCCAGCCGCACGCTCGACCACCTGATCACCCCGGACGGCTCCCCGCCGGTACGTATGACAGTCACCGCCGAGACCGCCGACGCGCAGGACATCCAGTGGGGCTACGTCCTGCACCAGCAGGGCATCGAGGTGATCAGCCTCCTGCACGAGGACATCGGCCCGCTTGTCGACTGGGACATCGACCCGCGCACCGCCTTCAACGACCACCCGGCAGCGTGGTCCTCCCTCGACCCCGCGCCGGCCATCCGGGCATCGCGCAGCACGCCGCTCCCGAGCGCTCCCGCCGCATCCCCGGCGAAGGCCGGCGCCCCGCGCCCCGCCACGCGCCGCTAGTTTCCCCTCGTCTTCCCGGAGCCTTCCCTGCCCCCGCACACCACGCCCCTGATCACCGTCGTCATCGCCAGCCGCCTGCGCGAAGACCGGCTCGACTACCTGACCGCCATGCACGCCAGCCTCACCCGGCAGTCCGTGGGTTGGGAGGCCATAATCGCGCTCGACGGTGCTTCACCCGATCGTCTGCCTGCCCCGCTCGCGCAGGACCCCCGCGTCCGCACCCTTGCGCTGCCCCGCCCGGTCGGCGCCGCCTGCGCCAGGAATCTGGCCCTCGCCCACGTTCGAACCCGGTATACGAACTGGGCGGACGACGATGACGAGTTCACCGACGACGCCATGTCCGTACGGCTGAACACCCTGGAATCGACCGGGGTCGGCTGGTGTGCGGGATGGAGCGAGGACCAGTACCCCGACGGCTCGACCACCTTGTGGCGCTGCCCCACCCCGCCCGGCCGCCACGAGGCCGGCGCCGTGTGGACCTACTGGAAGTCCCCGGCGGACACCATCCCCATCGGGCCGACCACGATCCTCGCCCGCACCGACCTCGTACGCGCCGCACCGATGGGCGGCCTCGTCCAGGGCGAGGACTACTGCGCGGCCCTCGGCGTGACCACTCTCGCGCCCGGAATCCTGCTGCCGGTCCCCGTGTACAGATACCGCAAATGGGGCGGGCAGATGACAGCCCAGGTCGGATACGACCAGCTGGAGGCGGCAGCCCGGGAGCATGCCTGGCAGTACGGCCGCAGCCTGCGCGCCGTCCTGCGCCGCAGCGAGGACCTGGTCCATGGCTGAGGCGCAGATCATCCTGTCGCACAGCCGGGATTCGGGCATCGTCGCCATCGCCACGGGCGAGCAGTACCCGTGGGCGCACACCGCCCTCGCGGAGAGCGGCTTTCGGCGGGACGACGACGGCGTCTACCACCTGCCCGCGGACGGCAACCAGACCACCGTGGTCGACCTGGTCAAGTGCGCGAAACGGCACCGCACCAGCGTGCACACAAGCAGCCGGCGCTTCATCGGCGACGCCGCCCGCGACCTCGCGCGCCAACTGCCCGGCCAGTGGAACACGTCGGTCGAGATCTACTCCCACCCCGCCTGGCAGGAAGACCTCGTGCCCTGGATCTGGGACAGCGGCGAACTCGGCCGCGCCCTCCAGAGCTAGCGGATCCCCTACGCCGCCACGCTCACCGACACGGTGAACGGCACCACGCTGCTGTTCGTCGAACGCCCCGGCCGCCAACTCGACTATCTAGTGCCACGTCAGGCAACGTTTGCCCTGTCCGCTCCCGGCACCTCGGGGCGATGTTCCCCGTCGATATGTCCGCCGTTCGGGGGCACGGCCAGCGCGGGGCAACGCGACCCCGAGCCGTCGTTCCGTCGCGAGGCAGCGGCCAACGCGCCAGGACAAAACACGTCAAGCTGTAACTCGCGTGGGCCGGTATCGCAGGGCTACCGCCCCCGACCGGAACTCATGGCAGTCCACGAGCTCGAGCTGGATGCGCTCGCGCAGACCGGCGAGCAACGTCGGCCCGTGTCCGGCAAGGACCGGCTGAACAAGGAACTCGTACTCGTCGATCAGTCCCAGATCTGCCAACGCCAGGGGGAGCGTCACGCCACCCACCCACAGGCCCTCGCCTGACTCCTGCTTGAGCCGCTGAACCGCTTGCCCCAAGTCGCCTCGCACCAGGTCGGCATTCCAATCGACCCCGCTCAGCGTGCTCGACACGACGTACTTCTTCGCCCGGTCGATGGTCTCGGCGAACGGGATCTGCCACTCACCCATCCAGTCAGGCCACGTGCCCGTCGCCGGCTTCCGCCACGCCGACTCCATCATCTCGTAGGTCACCCGGCCGAATAGCAGGGCACCGGCTCGCTCCATCTCAGCGGTCCAGTAGCGCATCGACTCCTCGTCCGGGGGGAGCCCTGCCTCGTGATGGCAGCAGCCGTCGAGCGTGACGTTGATCGAGTATCGAAGTGGTCTCATCTCGTTGCTCTCCCTTGATGCGCGCAGCGCGTTTTCACCGGACCGTATTCAGACGACTGCCGGCGCCATTTCTCATCGGTGCCGCGTCACCTACCGCCGGCTCAGGGTCAACGACCAACGTCGCAAACGTTGCCTGACGCGGCACTAGTCGGCGCCTTCGCCCCCGAAGGGCTCGAAGAGGGCTACGGCGATCCGCACGCACCGCGCAGCATCGCCCTGCCGCCGTTCGCCGGACGGGCGGCCCAGGCCGTCGCCGACCGGTACCTCCCCTCCTATTGAGCAGGCCGTCCACGCCCGCCGGACCTCGGCCATCGCCGCCGTACTCGGGGGCATCCGCTCCGAACACGACACCTGGCAGGCCATGGTCGCCTCCGGCCGCTACAGCGACGCCACCCCGCTGAGCGCCGCCGCCCTCGGCGCCGCGACCGAGGAATTCCTCGACCACTCCTGGCGCCGCTTCCTCACCGTCGTCGACCACGCCCCGACGCTGATCGACCGGTGCCGTCCCGCCAGCAGCCCGTGGCCCGACGACGCCGCGACGCTCTCCCGCCTGGCCGACGCCATCACCGATACCGAGACCCTGCTCCACGAGGTGGTCCACGGCGGTCCTATGCCGTCGCAGGAACGCAACGCCCGCGCGTGGCCGGCCATCGAGACCTGGCTCACCGACGGCGAGATCTTCCTTCGCCAGGCCCGCGTGAGCGCATCCCACCGCCGCCCCGCCCTCCCCGTCTCCGCGCCAGCACGCCCCCTTACCGCAGCCCGTCCCATGCACCGCAGCCACTAACCGCTCCACCCCGACAACGTGAGGAGAACCTCGCCCCCTTGCAACCCGGCACCCACTTCGCCTTCGGCGACCACGAGGAACACGGCTTCGTCGCCTCCTTCACCTCCTCCCTGCCCGCGCACCTCGCCCACTGGTACCTGGAGCGCGAGCAGTTCGAGCCCGTCCCCGATCAACCCGGGCTGTACCGGCTCAGCGAGCCCGAGCGGGACGGTCCCCGCCGGACCCGTCAGGCCGTCCACGATCTTCGCCGCCAGGGCTTCACTGTGCAGGCCGACATTCGCCTCGACCCGGCTATTTCCGCCAGCCCACCACGCCCGGTCCGGGCGAACGGACTCCGGGAGCGCCGCAGCCGTCTCGCCGAGGCCGCCGCCGGCCGAACGACTCAGCGTCGTGCCACACCGCCCACCACCTCCCTGCCGTCGGCCCGGCCGATCCCACCGAAGCCCGCCTACGCACCGACCGTCCACCTGACGGCCTCGGGCGGCGGGCGGTCCCGATGACGCCCGCAAGCAACCCGGACCCCGACGGCCCTCTGCCGGTGGCACCCAACTCGCCAACGCTGCACGCGATTTCCGGCTGCGGATGGCTCATCGACCGCGAGACCGAGACCGCGCTCGACATGACACGCGACCGCTACGGCCGCATCGTCCACGCAAGCGCCGCGGCAGCGGCTCGAGCCCAGCGCGACAAGGCAGCGGTGGAGGCGTACACCACGCACCTCGCCCCGCACGCCGACGCTCTGCTCGATGCCGCCCGCAGTGCGCTCGACGAGCTGCCGCCTGCCCGGCACCTGGCCGGGTGGCGGGCCGTGCTGGACGGCCTAGCCGCCTCCGCCACCGAGATCCGCCGGGCCCTCGACCGGCCGGCCGCCCCCGGCTCCCAGGCCGAACGCGCGCAGCACTCGGCCCTGTGGCCGCACCTCACCCCATGGGCGGATCACAGCTTCATCGCCAGCAACCTCGCCGACCAGAGCGATGGCCAGCACCACAAGGCTCCGCTGACCGAAGAGGAACAGCGGATGTGGACCGAGCGAGCTCAGGCTGCGCAGAGGCGAGGCGAGCTGGAGCTGACCGAGTCGTGGTACGCCGCCAACGGGCAGCCGATCACCCTCGCCCACCTGGTCGAAGACGACGACTCGGCGCTGGTCGCGCTGCGAGGAGACCCGGACGCACCGGGCTGGCAGGTGATCGGGCACTACGCCCACGAATACGAGGCAGGGCAGTCACTACCCGCCCCGGTCCCGCCCGGCGTGCTGCGCGCCGATGTCTCAGGGTTCAACCGGCCCGAGCCAGCCCCCGAGATCTCGCTGCAGGAACTCACCCGCGACGTCGTCGAGGCCCAGCACGCCTGTGACGCGTCCAACGCGCTCCTCAGTGCAACCCAGCGCGGATACGACGCAGGGTCGATGGTCCGTCTCCAAGAACTCCTGGAAACGAGCAGCCAGTTCGCCAGAGCGCTGGAGACCGTGCAGGGCCGCCAGATCGCCGCCCGCCTCTCGGCGCTCGGCCGGCAGATTGAGTTCCTCACCCGCGAAGTCGAAGAAGCGGCCGAGGTCCTCGGCGCGACCGTCGCCGTCCTGCCGCCGCACCGCACCCCCGTGCTGCGCGTCCGCCCGCGCCCTGCCGTGGACACCACACCACCCACACCGCCGCCCCGCGCCAGCACGCCCGCCACCGCTAAGCACCGAGAAAGCACCCGTTGTCCCTGACCGCACCCCCGGCCCCGGCACCGCGCATCACCTACGGCGCGGTGCTGGGCAGCCCGTACGTCGCCCGCCTCCTCGGCGGCACCCTCACCGGCCGACTCCCCAATGGCATGGCGCCCGTCGCCATCCTGCTATGGGCCACCGCGAGCGGCAGCAGTATCGCCTTCGGCGGGCTGCTCAGCGCCCTGTACGGGCTGTCGTCCGCGCTGGCCCAGCCGGTCAAGGGACGCCTCATGGACCGCCACGGCCAGAGCGCGGTGCACCTTCCGGCCGCCCTACTCAACTCGGCCCTCCTGGTGGCCCTGCCACTGTCCGGACCGTACGGCGGACCGGGCCTCGCCACGGCCATCGTCGTCGCCGGCGGTCTGACCACGCCTCCGCTGGAGGCCGGGCTGCGGGCGCTGTGGCCGAGCGTGCTGCCCGACCCCCGGCTGCGGCACGCCGCGCTCGCGCTCGACACCGGCACGCAGGGCCTTCTGTACATCGTCGGCCCCCTGCTCGTGGCCGCGCTCGCCTCCGCGTACAACCCCGCCGTCGCGCTCGCCGTCACCGCCGCCCTCGGCCTGGCCGGCACCGCCGCGGTCGCCCTCGCGCCGCCATCGCGGCGCTGGCGGCCCGAACGGTTCGAGGGCCAGGACGCTGCCCATTCACAGCAGTTGGCCTCTCCCGCCGTGTTGCTGCTGTTCGTCTCCCTCACCGGCATCGGGTTCGCGATCGGAGCCATGAACGTGTGGTCCATCGCCATGGCCGAGCACCACCACCAGAACATGCTCTCGGGCATCATCCCTGCCGCGTTCTCCACCGGCAGCTTCCTCGGCGGCCTCATCTACGGAAGCCGCACCTGGTCGGGCACCACCACCAGGCGCCTGATCATCGCCACAGCCGCGTTCCTGGCCGGGTGGCTCCCGCTCCTTGCCCTTCCGGGCCCGTATGCGGCCATCGCCGCGGTCACCGTGCCCGGTGCGTTCCTAACCATCGTCGTCGCCTGCGCCTACGTCACCACCGACGCCCTCACTCCGGCGGGCCGCACCAGCGAGGCGTACGCGTGGCTGATCCTCGCGATCGGCGCCGGGCAGTCCGCCGGCACCGCCCTCGCCGGACGCCTCGCCGAGCAACCTCTCGCCAGCGCTGCGCTCCCCGCCGCCGGCGCGGCCTTCGCTCTCACCGTCCTTCTCACCGCGCGCCGACGTCTCGGCCCCACCGGACACATGCAG
Organism: Streptomyces sp. NPDC050564; assembly: GCF_044457265.1. Classification (NCBI taxonomy): domain Bacteria; kingdom Bacillati; phylum Actinomycetota; class Actinomycetes; order Kitasatosporales; family Streptomycetaceae; genus Streptomyces; species Streptomyces sp. NPDC050564. The sequence continues at coordinate 212,606 of NZ_JBITGS010000009.1, forward strand.
CGTGGCCGGCATCGCCGCCCGCTCCGATGCCGGCACAAGACGCCCTGATCAGGGCGCAACCCTCCTACTTTCCAACCCTTTTGAGGAGATCCATTTATGGCCGTCCGTACGCAGTGGACCGTAGAGCACGCCTGCTCCCACCAGGTGGTTCATGACCTGTCCAACCGTCCTGCCGACAAGCGGGCCGGATTTGCCCGCTGGCTCGCAGGCCGGGACTGCACCGACTGCTGGAAGGCGGCACGCGACGCCGATACCGAGTCCAAGGAGGAGTGGCTCGCGGCCAAGCGCGCCGCCGAACAGGAGGCGGCCGTCGCGTGGGCGAAGCAGTTCGACATGCCGCAGTTGGAAGGCCCGGCCAAGGCCCTGGACTGGGGCGAGCGCTCCCGCCACCAGCTGATGACGGCCGCGCACACCGCGCTGGTCGTGGAGGGGGCCTGGGACGAGGCGGACTGGGCGGAGCTGGAAGAGAAGGCCCGCGCCATCACCCGCGCCGGGTGGTGGATCGACCAGCGCGACGCAGAGGGCACTGACCTGCTCGAACTCCTCGACGCAGCCACCGAGGCGGACCGCGGAACGGAGAACCCGTTCCGCTGATCGCGGCGGAACATAGCCGGGAAACGCCGGTTAGCCAAACCGGCGTTCCTCCGGACCATTGTTCCTCCCACCCCGCCACCGATTGCGTGGAAGGAACCGAACCGCATGTCCCAGCCCCCGCCCACCTCGGCCTTCGCGCCGACACCGGACCCGCTCACCCCCGACCGGGACATCACGCACCAGCACTTCCAGGCCGGTGACACTGTCGTCGTCCTCAAGGGGGTGGCCGGCGGTGAACTGTGGGGAGACGCGATGCGCGTCGTCGCCCCGTCCTGGCACACCCCGACCGACGAGGACGGATGGCGGCTGCGGGATGCGACCGGCGGAGCCCAGTCCTACGTCACCGGCCATCCCCGCTACCTCGTGCACCTCTCGCGCCGCTGCCCGGACTGCCTGATCTACCTGCGCGCCATGGAGGACGCACTCCTGCCGCGCTACGCCGGTCGCAACGAGCTGATCGACTGCGGCTGGTACACCACCACCGCCCTCAACCAGCTCGTGCACATAGCCGACATCCGGGGCGGCCGATGATTCCCCGCCTCCATGAGCGGACCCACACCGCGCACGACCCGCTCGCCGAAGCGCTGGGGCGGCCGGTCTCGCCGAACGAGGGCCTGACGGAGTACACGGTCGTCGCCCACTGGCCGGGCTTGGATTACTTCACCCTGGACGACGAGCAGAAGCTCTGGACGTCCCGCCAGTGGGCCGAGCACCTCGAAGACCCCTATCTGGAGCATCCGTTCGCCGCCAGCCCGGATGATGACCGGCGGGCGATCCTCCACCTCGACGTCCGGCTTCACCCGGACGACCGGGAGCTGACCGGCCCTGAGTGGGCCGAAGCCGCCCACCGGCTCGCGCGGGCCGCCGGCATCGAGATTCCCGGCAAGGAGCACGGCTGCCGCTGGATCGCCGTTCAGGCACAGCCCGGACGCCTCGATTTGATCGCCAACCTGATCCACCTCGACGGCGCGTGGCACGCTCCGCCCGCGGACATCCTGCGGCGCCTGGCGGACGAGGCGCGCCGCATCGAGCAGGACCTCCACCTGATCCCCGTACGCACCGGCCCCACGGCGCGACCCGCCATCCGCCCGGCGCCCACGGCGTCGGCCCAGCTCGCGAGCGTCCTTACGCAGCTCGCCGACGAGCAGGTCGGTCCGCTGGCCACGGTCCGCGGACTCGTCGAGCACACCGCGCACCGGATCGCCCGTCAACCGGGAGCCGCCAGCACCGATGCGGCGCACCGCCTGGAGCTGATTGCCCGTCGCCTCCACGCCATCCAGCAGGACCTGGACAACACCGCCGCGCGCCTGGTCCAGACGCGGGTCGCCGCTGTACCGCCCGCCGCCCGGCACACCGCCCACCGATCGCCGTAGGAGAAACGTCTCGTTGCCCCGTACCGACCGCTTCCTGGACATCCGCCGCGATCCGCACTCCGAGGAACTCCTCGCCCGCGGCGGGGACTCCGAGGCGCACAGCGTCCTGCAGCGCGCGGGTTTCATCGCTGTCGTCCGCGTCCACGAGACCTACCACCGCGCCCCCACCGGCCTCACCAAGGAAGACGAGTCCCGTCTCGCCACCGACGCAGTCGCCCGCCTCCGGGTCGCCGGGTATCACGTCGACTGCGAAGAGGACTTCGACACTGGCTCCCGTCCGGCCAGTTACCTGCCGCTGGGCTCCTCCGTCGCCCATATCGCCGAGCGGATCCGCGAGGCCACCACCACGGATGAGGCGGCCGACGCCCTGATCGAGCTGACTGCCGCCCACGACGGCATCCTCGCCGCGCTGGACGAAGTGCTCACCGCCACCGCCGACTTCCACGACGGGCTCGGCCAGGCAGCCGACCCTTACATCGCACGGCGGTTGCGCTACCTCGCCGACGAGCACCTTCGCGTCATCCGCACCGACCTCGCCGACACCCGCAACACGCTCGCCGACCGGCACGCACCCCACCCCGGCCGCAGCAACTGCAGCGGGGAGGTCCCCGCCACCGAACGCGAGCGCTCCGCCGTGTGCGCCTGCCCGCCCTCGCCGCGCACGCTCCCGGCTCCGCCGCCCCCGGTGGCCGCCGGACTGCGTCGCTGACTCCCACCTCGCCCAAGGACACCATGCACGACCACGACACCTCCGAGCGCCTTGCCTCGTACGCCGACGTCCTCGCCGGCGAACTCCCCGACAGCTGGTCCAGCTCCCACCTGCCGGCCGACGCCAAGGACGATCTCGCCGAACTCTCCGACCGCATCTGGGATCTGGACCTGGTCGCCGCCTCCCTCGCCGAGCACCCGCTCCAGCAGGCCGCCGTCCTGAGCCGCCCGGACGGCGCCCAGCTCGTCGTCCTTCACCGGCATGACGAGCGCGACGGATTCCTCATCGCCGCCGTCGCCCCCCGCGCCCTGCCCGACGAGGCGTACCGCGCCGTCCCCGAGCCCAACGGCATCGCCCTGGCGGACGACCCGTTCCTGAGCGCCGAGCAGGTCGCCGGCGACCTGCTCGCCCGCTACGACAGCGCCCTCGCCCAGGCCCGGCACAACGCCCTGGGCGGCATCCAGCCCTCCCAGCCGGACCGGGTCGTCCTGACCTGGCAGCCGGACGGCAGCGTCGCCACCGCCCCCGTCGACGACCGCGCCGGCGCCGTCCTCGTGGCCAACGGCTTCGTCCAGGACCCGCAGAGCGGCATCTACCGCCTCAACGGCGACGACACCAAGGCGCAGGCGCGCGCCCTGCGCGAGATCGGCCCGCGGCTCGACCGGCTCGGCATCGGCACCGCCCTGCAGCACCCCGCAGGCCGGACCGCACCCACCTCCACCCCAGCTTCCATGCCGCCGGCCCCGGCCGGCACCCGCACGCCGGGCACCAGGGCTCGATGAAGCAGACGGAGCCCGATATCTGGGTGCTGGAGTACGTCACACCATCGCCAAGGCCCCCAACACCGTTGACCCCGAAGAGAGGCCCATGGCCAATTTGGCCGACGAGTACGGCACGGACGTCGAGATCTACATCAAGGCCCTGACGACGACCATCCACGCCGACACCCCGACCGGCGCCCCCGCACACCTCCACGACCTGCTGGAACAGCTCGGCCTGGAACGTCACGAATACCCCACGGGCGGGCCGCTCTACATCTGGCACACCGTGCCCGAACACCTCAGTGCCGACGAGCAGAAGCGCCTGGCGACCCGCGCCATCCCCGCGCTGCTCGTGGCCGGGTACGAGGTCAACTGCACGCCCGACGTCTTCGACGAGGCCACCTACCGGCAGGCCGTGCACGACATCCGCACCCGTGCGGCCCGGCCTGCCGGGCAGCATCCGGCACCGGCCCGTTCCCCGTCGCGCCCCGCACCGGCCCGCCGCGCCCCGTAAGACGCCCGGGCGGCCCCGGCACCGCGCCGGTGCCGCCCATCGCACCGCTCGATCCCCGGAGAAACCCGTAGCACCCCGCACACCCCCACCGATCAGCAACCGGCTCAAACCCCGACTCGCGACGGCTCTGTTCCGCCGCTACCTGCGCGCCTGCATCCCGACCGGCCCCGACCGCGCCTCCCCGCTGGCCGGCGCCCGCCCGGAGGCCGTCCTCGCCGAGACGCAGCGCGTCGGCAACCGTCACCACCACTGACCGTCCACCGACCCGGAGGAGCATGTCCCACCCCACCCCCTACCCGGTGCGACTGGCCAGCGAGATCACCCGCCAGCTCGGCCAGCTCGCCGACCACCTCTCGCAGCTCCCCCCGCCCCAGGCCGCGCAGGTCATCGCCCGCGTCCTCGACGCAGACGCCGGAGTCCTCGGCGGCATCACCCACCTCGTCGCCACCGGCAGCGTGCTCGCCAAGGACCAGGCAGAGCGAGGCGTCCTCCCCGCAGAGGTGTGGCTCGCGCTGGGCCGCGCCTCGAACGAACTGCACGACATCACCCTCGACCTGGACGAACACAAGGACACCCTGCAGCACGTCGGCACCCAGCCCGCCACCACTGCGGCGAAGCCCCCGGTACCCGCACCGCTCGTCGTCCGGCGGCGCCGGTGAAGAAGAAGCAGTGGCAGGGCTGGGGGCCAGGCGAGCAGGCCGAGCAGCACTACCTCGTCCAGCCCCGTGCCCTGGCCGGCGGCGGCGACGTCCGGCACGTCTCGGAGTTCCTGCGCGCCTCGGGATGGCGGGACAAGTCCAAGTCGGGCGGCCCGTTGTTCATGGAGAGCCCGGACCGCACCGTCCGTGTCGCCTACGACCCCTACATCCTTCCCGGCGGGTGGACCATCCACGGCAGAGCGGACGGCCCCAGCGGCGAGTGGTCGGCGCACCTGGGCCGGCAGACCCCGGTGGAGATCGTCGCCGGTCTGACTGACGCCCTCACCCGTCCTTGCTCCGCCCACGCTCCCAACGTCTGGGCGCCGTTGCAGGAGCAGAACTGGCACACGCGTTTCGAGGGCGAGCACTACATGGCGACCAGCCCCGACGGCACCGCGTGGATGCAGTACCACCAGGGCGCCGACGGCATGGCGATGTGGTGGACCGGAGCGAAGGACAAGCAGGGCAACGGCTGGACGGCCAACTTCACGCCGAACACGCCGATGCACCTGGTGCAAGCCTTCTCGACCGAACTCGCCGGCCCCGATCCCGTGATGCGCCCGCGCGGACGCGTTCCGCACAGCGCGCAGATCCGTACCTGGTCGGTCTCCGTCAAGCCCTCCCAGCTCAGTGCGTGGCAGCAGGCCCGGATCACGGCCGCCCGCGCCGCGACCTGGGCCCGCAACAGCGCCCGAAGTACCCGGCCGCGCACCAGCGCCCGTCCCTACGCCCCGGCCGGCGGCGCCCGGACCCGCCGCTGACCCGCCGCCCCGTCCCAAGGAGCCCGATGCCCGCACTCACCCCGGACACCATCCACACACTGACCGAAACGCTGTCGGACCTCACCGACTACCTGCGCGAGAACCCCGACCTCGTGCAGGCCCTCGCACTCGTCGAGCCTCTCCTCGACGAGTACACGGGCCTGCCCGTCCAACTCGCCGACACGCTGCGCGCCCTCGCCCGTGCCCTGCAGGAGCACCCGGACGTCCCGCGCACCGCGCAGGTCGACCTTCTGATCACCGAGTTGCGCACGGCCGCGTGGGAGCAGACCGACCAGCACACCCTCCACTACGTCCTGGACGACCTCCGCGGCATGTACGGCAGCGCCGGCACGAGCGAGCCGGGGGGCTGCCGGTGCCGCTGAGCGAACGGCAGCTCGCCGCGTTCGCCGACAAGCACGCCTGGCGCATCCCGTTCGACACCAGCCCCCGCCACCTCGCCGGCCCCGGAGACGCCCGCCACGTCACCCACGGTCTGTCCGCCGCCGGATGGAGCCCCGTCTCCGACCCCCTGAGTTCCGAGATCGTCTTGCGCAGCTCAGACCTTCGCCACCGCCTCCAGTTCGACCCGCAGTCCGCCACCTCCGCGTGGTGGCGGCTGCGGGCGGAGCCCACCGACACCGAGCCCGGCTGGTACGCCGAGTTCGGCGAACTCGTGCCCGCCGAGGTCCTCGCCGGCTTCACCGACGCCCTCGTCGTCCCGCCGCCACAGCAGCCAGACCCGTGGCAGCCGGTGACCTCGGCGGGGTGGCACCGCGCTTCAGACGGCACAGCGCGCTCGCCAGACTCCATGTGTCACATCGAACTGGGCCCGCTGAGCGAATTCCGCGACCGGCCGTCCTGGCACGTCGAGACCCGTGAGCCCGGCCACGGAGAATTCCACGGCCCGCGCATCTGGCACGCCTACTTCGACGAGCACACCCCCGCCCACCTGGTCGGATCGTTCCTCACTGCACTGGCCGACCATAGCCCCCTCCAGCGCGGCATGTACGACCGCACCGGCCACTACAGCGCTGTGCAGGAGCCCAGCCCACTGCGCCCACAGCAGGTGGTCGACGCCCACGCCACGCGCCTCAAGTCCCTCCGCGCGCACGCACGCTCCGACCGCCGGCAGCAGACGAAACCCGCGACGACCCCGGCGAACGCCGGCACCACGCAGCCGGCCGCTCGCCGCTGAACCGACAGGACTCCACCTCATCTCCACCGACCACCACGCACACCGCGACTTCCTCCGTCACCTCGACGACTATCTGAGCGACAGCAAGAAGATCCTCGACGGCTGGGACGCCTACTCCGAGGAGCACACCGACCTCGACGGCTGGCCCTACGACGACCACGCCTACGGCATGCGCGCGAGCCAGCGCGACGCCGACACCCTCACGGCGTTCGAGCCGCTCCGCTACGGCGCCCGTCACCTGCTGGCCACCGCCGAGACACAGCTGGCGCAGCTGCCGGAGTACACGGTGCAGAGCCGCTGGGTCTACCAGTTGGGCGTTCTGCACGCCGCCCTCGACCGGCTCGACGAACTGCACGACCGGTGGCTCCAGACCCGAGACGCTCTCCCCGCCACCGCCAAGCCCGGCACCGCCGACTTCGACGACGCCCTCGCCGAGCATCACGCCGAATCGTGGAGCTACCTCGACGACTGGGCCACCCACGGCAAGGCGCTCAGGGAGATCAACTCCGCTGCCCGCAAGGCCCGTTCGCCTCTGGCCCCTATACCGGCCCCCGCACGCGTCCAGCGATCTGCGGCACGGAAGTGAGCATGTCCCCGACTCCCGAGACCGTCGAGGTCGACTTCATCGCCCCGCGCCACCTCGCGGGCGGCGGTTACCCCGCCTGGATCACCGTCCCCCTCCACCGTGGCTGCGGCTGGAGCTACGGCGACGACCCCCTGATGCCGCGCGTCCTGCTCTCCAGCCCCGACCAGAAGGCCCTCCTGCGCCTGGAGCCCGACCCCGATGGACAGTGGTGGACGTTGAGCCACGCGGCGGGGCCGGACCACGCCGCCTGGTACGCGAGCTTCGGTGCCGCACGCCGGTCGAACTCATCGCGGCCGTCACCGACGCCCTCACCGACCCGGCCCCGCCGGCGGGCGCGCCCTCCGATCCGTACGAGCCGCTCCAACAGATCGGCTGGACGCCCGTCTCCGCGGACAACGGCCTCGTGTCACCCGACGGCATCGCGTACCTCCAGCGACTGGGCAGCGCGGAAGAAGCGGGCGCCTGGTTCGTCACCGCCACGCTCGGTCTGGACCGGCCGGTGTGGCAGGCCCGCTTCGACGCGCACACTCCCGCCCGCCTGGTCGCCGCGTTCGCCGCTGCACTCGCCGATCCGAAGCCCGTGCCGCGCATCGACAGCGGGCGCAGTCTCCCGACCCGCGACCCGAGCGTCGTCACCCGTAGGACCACGGACGTGCTCGCTGTGTACGTCGCCGGTGCGCTGGAAGAACGCGTCCACTCCCTGGCGGCCCGGCGCGCCGCCCCGCCGACGAGCCCGATCCCGACGCGACAGCCGCCGGCCAAGAACAACCGCAGCCGCTGACCCCCGCCCCCGCCCCCGCCCGGAAGCACGTAGCCCTTGCCCCCTTCCGCCTCCAACAGCAACACCGACGGGTACGACCTCGTCCTGCGCCTCCTCCTCGGCGTACTCGCCATCGTCGTCCCCCTGTCCCACCTCGCCTGGCTGTCCGGCAACATCACCGCCTACCTCACCGGCACCGCCTGGGCCCCCTACCAGCCGACCGAAGCCCTGCTCCATCCCGAGCAGGTCTGGCCCGACGCGGGAGAAACGTCCCTGCTGATCGGTGCCCGCATCGTCCCCGTTGTTCTACTCCTCACCCTCGGTGTGGGGGCGGGCGCCCTGTGGGCCCGGCACAAGAACCGAAGCGGCGGCCGGAAGAAGATCACCGACATGGCCAAGGCCCGGGACATCGAGCCGCTGATGGCCAAGGCGATCACCGACAAAGCCCGCTCCTTGCGCCCAAGCCTGAAGGACAGCAAGCGCATCGACGCGAAGGACACCGGCATCCTCCTCGGCAACCTGCAGGGCAGCCGCCACGAGGTACGGATGGGGTTCGAGGACGTCGCCGTCGCGATCATGGCGCCCCGGTCCGGCAAGACGACCTCGCTCGCCATCCCCTCCATGCTCAGCGCGCCCGGCCCGGTCCTACTGACCTCGAACAAGGCCGCGGGAGACGCCTTCACCACTGCCTACGAGGCCCGGGCGGAGGCGGGGGCGGTGTGGACCATGGACCCGCAGCAGGTCGCCCATGCCGCACGCGAGATGTGGTGGAACCCTCTCGCCAGCGCGAGAACCCTGGACGGGGCGAACCGGCTCGCCGGGCATTTCCTCGCAGCCTCGGTGGATGCCTCCCAGCAGGGCGACTTCTGGTCGAAGGCCGGCAGCAACATCCTGTCCCAGTTGCTGCTGGCCGCGGCGCTCGACGAGCGGCCGATCACCGACATCATGCAGTGGCTGGCCTTCCCCGCCGACCGCACTCCGCTCGACATCCTCCGCGACCATGACTTCGCCGCTGTCGCCGCCCAGCTCAAGGGAACCATCGAGGGCCCCCCGGAGACGCGCGACGGCATCTACGAGACCGCCCGCCAGTACGCCGCCACCCTGCTCAACGCCGAGATCGCCGCGTGGGTGACGCCGCAGAAGGACGTCGCCGAGTTCCGGCCTGCCGACTTCGTCACCTCCACCGACACGTTGTTCCTGCTGAGCAAGGACGGTGGTGGCGGGGCCTCGGCGCTGATCGCGGCGTGCGCGGACTCGGTGATGCGCGCCGCCACCGCCCAGGCCGAGCGTGCCGGGGGACGCCTCGATCCGCCGATGCTGGCGATCCTCGACGAGGCCGCCAACGTGTGCAAGATCAGCGACTTGCCGGACCTGTACTCCCACCTCGGCAGCCGCGGCATCATCCCCATCACGATCCTCCAGAGCTACCGCCAGGGCCAGAAAGTCTGGGGGGACGCGGGCATGGACGCCATGTGGTCGGCCTCCACCGTGAAGGTGATCGGGTCCGGTATCGACGACCCCGACTTCGCGGACAAGCTGTCCCGGCTGATCGGCGACCACGACGTGGAGACCACGTCCACTTCGCACTCGGAGTCCGGCAAGTCGACCTCGGTCAGCATGCGGCAGGAGCGGATCCTGCCCGCCGACGCGATCCGCGCCCTCCCCAAGGGCACCGCACTCTGCTTCGCCACCGGCATGAGGGCCGCCATGCTCGACCTCCGGCCCTGGTACTTGGAGCCCGGAGCGGAGGAGCTGGCCGCAGCGTCCGCCCGCGCCTCGAAGGCGATCACCGCCCGCGCCGTGGCGAAGCACGCGCCGACACAGTCCGACTTCGGGAAGGCCGTGTGAACGACGCCCGGCTGCACCTGATACCGGTCCGCTCCCGCGAGGCGAAGGACTTCGTGCGCGCCTGGCACCGCCACCACCCGCCGCCCGTAGGACAGATCTTCGCCGTCGGAGCCGCCGACGAGACCGGCACACTGCGCGCCGTGGCCATCGTCGGCCGGCCCGTGGCCCGCCACCTCGACGACGGCGCCACCCTCGAAGTCACCCGGACCGCCAGCGACGGCGCACGCAACGCCAACTCCCTGCTGTACGGGGCGTCGTGGCGCGCGGCGAAAGCCCTCGGATACCGGCGCTTGATCACCTTTACCCAGGAGGGCGAGAGCGGCGCATCTCTGCGCGGCGCGGGCTGGCACCTGGTCGCCAGCCGTCCGCCCCGGGCCGGATGGCACACCCCTTCCCGCCCCCGGGCCGGTCACGGCAACGACCACGTCGCTCGCTTCCTGTGGCAAGCCCCCTGAACCGCATGCCTGGAGACGACCTGCACACCTACGAACCCACCGACCTCGACGACATGTCCCCGCGCCAAGCCGTTGATGCCGTGACGGCGGACATCCGCGACCACTACATCACCGTGGACGGCACCGGCCTGTTCAACGCCACGCGGCACATCGGCCTGCTGTGCCACCTCGCTGCCCGCATGGCCGCCGACGTCGAGTACCAGCTCGCCCCGAACGTCGCCGACCTCCCGCCCGCCGAGACGCTCGGCGCGAACGCCGGGCACCTCGGGCGAGCCGTCGCCCACTACACCCAGGCCCTCGCCCCGCTCATCGCCCTCACCACCACAGCGCAGGACACGCTCCAGCAACAGTTCGACTCGCTTGACCATCACAGTCGCCTGCGGGTCCATCTCGACGACGGCGGCCGGGCCCTGGCCGCAGCCCGCACCGCGCTGGAGGCGCCGCGGCCCCCCGCTGCTGCGAGCGCACCCGCCCCGGTGCCGTCGCATGCCCCGGCCGTCCGGCGCCGAGCATGACGACACCGCCCGCCGACGGCCTCCTGTTCGACGTGGCTGCCCCGCCGACGCCGGTTGAACGGCTGATGCTGCTCGCAGACCAGTACGTGCAGCACAACGACACGCTCGACCGCCTTCTGCGGGCCGGTTCGCAGTCCGAGCCCGACGCCCACGTCGCCTCCGCACAGCAACTCGCCTCCGCGACCCGCGCCGCCCTCAAGGCGGTCACCGACGAGCGGCTCTACGAAAGTCACGAGTTGTCGGCCGCAGTGGTGCGCCTCCAGCAGCTCGCCTTCCTGAGCGGCGCTTCCACGGAACACCGTCTCCCGACGGCCTGCACGCTGACCGCCCTGGCTCCCGAGGCCGCCATGGGCTGCGCCGACAGCGTCGCCCGCGAGATCCGACGCCGACGCTGGAGTACCACCGACGCTCCAGACCACCAGCTGACCGCCACGCAGCACACCGCCCTATGGGAGATCGCCTGCGGGCACGTCGTGGCCACCAGCTCCCTGGGACGGCAGTACGTCCACTACCGCGACGAGCGCGTGCTGATCGGCACACTGCGGTCGCTGGAGGCGAACGGCCTCGCCGAGCGCGTCCCGAAGTCCGCGGCCTCCGCCTACGTGGGCGGACCGCTCCAAGACCGAGTCCGTCTCACCGCCGCCGGCACCACCGCCCCGGCCGCCGCCATCAGCCGCCCGCCGACCGCCAGGACACCCGGCACGACACCCGCGCCCGCTCACGCCGCCGCAAAGACGGCCACCCGAAGCCGCTGACCGATCCTCCGGAGCCACACCACCCCATGACCCCGCTCAATCTTGCAGAACAAGCACAACAACTCCGTTGCCTGGCAAGCGACTTCGAAGCCCTGTACGCCCGCGTTCGGGACATCTCCTACACCCCAGGTACCGACGCGCTGCGGCAGATCAGCCCGCTCCTGCTCAAGGCCCAGGACCTGACGGCCACCGCCCTCGTCCGCCTGGGCGCGCTCGACTCCAGCGCGTACACCAGCATCGTCGGCAGTCGCGCGAGCCTGGAGTGTCTGTCCTCGGTCGTGGTCGCCTCCTCCCTGGCCGGCAACGACCTCGCCAGCGCGCTGTACGCCAACCCCTACGAAGGGGCGCCCTTCCCCGGCTATGCGGCGGACGACGCCTCGACGCGCACCACTCGCCACGCCGAAGCCATCCCGAAGATGACCGGCCACCTCGCCGACGCCGCCCACCAGCTCGACCTGAGCGCGACCGCGTGCCACTACGTCGCCACCGGTATCACCCGCGACCTCGCCGCCACACGTCACGAAACCCCTTCAGCGCGGCGGGCTGAGGGCCCTCCGCTGACCAGCGCCCAGTACGACGCCCTCAAGGCCCTCGCCCTCGGCGGAGGGAAGCTGTACGAGAGTTCGCAGCGAGGGCTGGGGGTGACCCGTGTCGCCACCGACGACGGCACCCGCGTCTCGATCGCCACCTTCCGGGCCCTGAACAAGCGCGGGCTCGTCGACTGGGACACCAGCACCTCCCTGTTCCACGGGCAGAAGATCACCGTCACCGAGCAAGGACAGCAGGCCCTGGCCAGTCCGCGCCCCGCAGCCACGGCAGCGCCACCCGCAAGAGCCGCATGCAAGGCTCCTGCGGTGCAGGGAGCCCGCCGGTGACGCACTTCGAGCCCCAGGACCGCGTTCTGGTCTCACCGCGCCATCTGGCAGGCCGACACGTGCCGCGACACGTTGATCCACATCTTCCTCCCCCCGCGCTGCGCACCCCCGCCGCCGCACGCCCTGCGGACCCGGCCAGTCCGTCCCCGCCAGCGGCGCCCGACGCAGTCTCGCGTCGGCGCCCCGCCCGGCATGCCGCCCACCGAAACCCTTGGACCACCGTGTCTCTTCTGGACATCCCCGATGTGTTCATCGCGTCCACCGACGACGGACACACCTTCGTCGTCCTCAACCGGCGTATCCGCAACGCCGACCGGCTGCTGACCGAGGCCGGCTTCCTCGTCCGCGAACACCTCGGCCGCAGGCTCTACCTGCTGCCACCGGGTACCGCACAGGACGCGCACGAACGCGCCGGAATCGCGATGTACGGGCTCCTGGCCCACACCCACGACCTCATCGACCTTTCCTGGACGACACGCAGGAGCCCCGACCATCCGGCAGGCGATCCGGACCTTCACTTCCGGGTCGGTGAGGGCACCGTTGCCGTGACCGCCGAGAGCACCACCGCCCGCTCCCTCCTGGAGCAGCACGGCTTCACCCCCACGGCAGACGGCTCGTCCTACCGCCCGCAGGGCGGGCTGGACGAGCGCGGACTGCTCGGCGTTGTCACCGCTGCCGAGACGCACGCATACGCCCACGGTCTCAGCGCCCGCGTCGACCTCGGCATCCCCACGCCAGCCGACATCCCCGCCGCAGCCCGCCGCCCCTCAACTGCCGCCACCGGCTCACTGACCGCGCCGCCATCGGCCCGTCGCCGCACTCGCTGACCACCTTCGTAGACGTCATCAGCGTCGTCCGATTGGAGTTACCACGTCCTCCGACACCCCGACCGCGCATGATCTCGCACGCGCCCTCGCCGATCAGCTCCACCCCGGTGCCTCTCCCCGTGACGTGACCGTGAACTTCAGCGCCCGCCGACAGGCCCCAGTCGAGTACCGCGACCGCGGTCGGGGCGGGCCAGTGACGGTCTACGCCCAGGCACTGCACGCCACTCTCTACGGACCTCCCACGGACAACGAGACGCTGCCCGCGCCCTGGACGCGCTCTTGCAGGCCAGGCACACCGCGACTGCCCCCGCGCAGAAGACCGCAGTCCTGCGGCAGGTCGCCGAGCAACTGCGCAATGCCGCCGAGATCATCCAGCGCTACCAGTACCGGGCCCAGTGGGACCGGCTCCCCGACGACGTCGCCAAGCAGCTCCATGACACCCACGAGCAGGCTCAGCAGATCGCCCAGGCCCTCGAACGCGTGGCTCCCGCCTTCAGCAGCCGGCCCACCGCGGATACCGCGCCCGGCGCGCACCGCGATCACGGCCGGAGTACCGCTGCCCCCGCGACCACCCCGACTCCACCGGCCGGACGCCGCCGCTGACCGGCGGCGACAACCCACCCGCCGGGAAAGGCACCACCCTGGCCACCTCCGCCTCCCTGCACACTCTGCTCACCCAACCACGGTGCGCGCTGGGCGTGTTCGTCCCCGCCGGCCTGCACCCGTCAACCGCCGAGCGGCGTCACCTCGACCAGATCGCGCGGGCAGGGGCCGACCTGTTCGAGGTGGGCCTCGCCCACCATGACGCTCGCCTTGACGGACCCGTCATTCAGGCTGCCTACCACCGCGCCCTGCGACGCGGCAACGTCCTCGACCGCATGCTCCGCGCTGTCGAGCATGCCGCCCGTCTGCGGCCGACCGTCGTCATGACCTACTGGGAACCCGTCAGACGCCACGGCCCCGAGCGCCTGGCCCGCCTGTTCGCCGAGGCCGGTGCTGTCGGCGTGATGGTCGTCGACCTTCCTGCTCAGCAGGTGGCCCGCTGGTACGACGTCGCCCGGGACGTGGGTCTTCGCACCCCACGCCTCGTCCCTCGCACCGCGCCCGACACCGGCATCCCGGCCGCAGTCGCCGGCGCATCCGGATGGCTCTACGCACCCGCCAGCACGGCTCCCACCGGCTACCGCGGCCCGCTCGACATCCCAGCACTCGCCGCTTTCACCCGGCGCCTGCGCGCCGCGAGCCCGCTGCCGGTGGTCTCGGGTGTGGGGATCTCTACCCCTGATCTCGCCGCACGCGTCGCTCCGCTGGTGGACGCCGTCGTCATCGGCACCCCCGTCGTCCGCGGCCTGGCCACCGACCCCGGACAGGCCCCAGCGCTGACCGCCGCGTTCGCCCAGGCCCTGAACCCACACACCTTCACGGAGACCCGTGCCTGACCGCTTCACCTCAGCCCCGACCCTTGACCGGATCACAGCCGACGCATCCACCCTGCGCCGGGATCTGCGCGCCCTCCCCGTCGACCACGCGCACGTGCTGGCCGCGCGGATAACCGACGCTCAGCAACTCGCCAGCACCGCCCTGCGGCTGTTCCTCGACCTCGCCCAGCACGCGTCGCAGCCCTCGCCCGCGGATCTGCTGGTCCTCGACCGCGTCGCGCAGATCGCCAGGGCCGCCCAGGACGCGGGCGCCGAACTGACCGCAGCCCTTGCCCGCGCCGTGGAGAACCGGCGCCGCCAAGCCGGCGCCGAATCAGGACGAGTCGTCCTGGTCGGCCCGTCACCGCAGCAGTTCATCGAGTCGGCCGTCGACCTCCTCGACCGCATCCCTGCCCTCTCGCAGCCATATCCCGCGACCAGCTGATTCGGCCCAGCCCGCTTTGGCCGCCGTGAAAGCGCGCCCCCATTCCTCACACCCCAGGACAGACCATTTCAGATGAGCCCCGATTCCGTGCCCTTTCCCTTGGCGCGGGAGTTCAATCCAGCACCCTGCTCGCCCTGTCAGCCGAGGGCATCCTGCCGAAGGTCGACTATGCCATTTTTGCCGACACCGGGTGGGAACCCGAAGCGGTTTACGCGCACCTTGACCGCATGGAGAAGGAGATAGCCAAACCCGCCGGAATCCCAGTGCGGCGCGTATCGTCCGGGAACATTCGCAGCGACGCACTGAACCCCGATCACCGGTTCGCATCCATGCCTCTCCACATTCTCAATAGGGATGGGCGACCTGGAATGACCCGAAGGCAGTGCACCGGCGAATATAAGGTAAAGCCGATAAAGCAGAAGGTTCGCGAACTGCTCGGCTACCCCTATCCTTTGCGCATCCCCAAGGGAGTGTTCGTCGAACAGTGGGTGGGAATATCCACGGATGAATTCCATCGCGCCAAGGACGCCGACGTCAAGTACATGCGCAACCGGCATCCTCTTCTTGATCTGTCCTGGAGCAGGGCCGACTGCATTCGTTACCTGACCTCGCTCGGGCTTGCCGATACACCGAAATCAAGCTGCCTGGGATGCCCGTTCCACGGAAATGCCCAGTGGCGGCAGATCAGGGATACATCGCCGTCCGAGTGGGCGGACGTCGTTGAATTCGACGCGGCCATCCGGCAGGGCAATGCCCGCGCCAACGCGGCGGGTAGCCGACTGCTCGGCGAGGCATTTCTGCACCGCTCCCGCGTCCCGCTGAGCCAGGCGCCGATCGACCACGTCACCGCCGCCGAACGGGCCGCCCTGCCCAGCGCGGACGAGGCCGACGAGCTGGAGAACGACGTCGCGGACGGCTGCTCACCCTGGGCGTGCCGCGGGGAGGCGGATGCGCTGGCGCAGAACGACTTCGGGCTGGCCACGTGATACTCGACCTCTTCGCGGGGCCGGGCGGCTGGAGCAGGGCACTGGGCGTCCTCGGCGTGCGCGACGTCGGTCTGGAATGGGACGAGTGGGCCTGCAAAACCCGTGTCGCTGCGGGGCAGTTGACGGTTCGTACCGACGTGGCGCGGTATCCGACGTGGCCCTTCATCGGCCGCACGCGCGGGCTGATCGCCTCCCCTCCGTGCCAGGCGTGGAGCATGGCCGGCAAGCGCCTCGGCCTACTCGACCAGCCGCTGGTGCACACGGCGGTCGAGGACCTGGCCGCCGGACGGGACACCCGCGAACGCCTCCTCGCCGCGTGCCGCGACGAGCGCTCCCTGCTCGCAGCCGAACCCATGCGCTATCTGCACGCTCTGAACACGGTCGGCGAGCCCGACTGGGTGGCCATGGAGGAGGTGCCGGACGTCCTGCCGCTGTGGAAGCAGTACGCGGCCGTCCTGCGCGGCTGGGGGTTCTCCGTCTGGTACGGGATCGTCAACGCCGCCGACTTCGGCGTTCCGCAGACCAGGAGGCGGGCGATCCTCCTCGCCTCCCGGGTCCGCACGGCACAGCCTCCCACTCCCACGCACTCCCAAGTCGCCGAGCCTGAATCGCTGTTCGGGCCGGGCCGCGCCCGCTGGGTCAGCATGGCCGAGGCACTGGGGTGGGGTGCGACCGACCGGCCCGTTCCCACCGTCTGTGCCGGCGGCGGACCCGGCGGCGGACCCGAACCCTTCCCGTCGGGCTCCCGCAAGACACTCTCCGACGCCCGAGAGCGCGGCACATGGATGCCCCGGCCGGACGGCGTTGTCCTGCAGTCCCGCCGCGAAGGCGCTGGCTGGAAGGCCCGGCACGGCACACGCGAGAACCGGGCCGCCGACGCTCCGGCTCCGACGTTCACCGCCGAGGCGCACCGCTGGTCCTGGTCCCTGCGCAGCAACAACCAGACCAACGCCACCGTCCGTCCGCTGTCCGAGCCGGCAGGCACGCTGTTCTTCGGGCACCGGGCAAACGAGTGCACCTGGGTCGCCGAACCGGCCTCGGCTCCGACCAAGGACACGGACGAGAAGGGCACGGACGCGCCGGCGGTACCGGAGCCGATCCGGATCACCGCCCGCGAGGCTGGCCTCCTGCAGACCTTCCCCGCCGACTACCCCTGGGCCGGCAACAAGGGCCAGCAGTTCTCGCAGATCGGCAACGCCGTACCCCCATTGCTCGCCGGCCACCTCCTCGCCCCACACCTCGGCGTCACCCTCGACCCCGACGACTTCACCCTCGCCGCCTGATGCCCCACACCCCGGAACCCGACGAAGACGACCTCGACGCCATCGCACCGCCGCAGCCGGTGTTCCACGTCGAGCAGGCCCTCCTCGGCGCCCTCCTCCTCGACCCGCACCGTCTCGGCGACGTGACCGGCATCGCCGCCGACTCCTTCTCCACCGCCGCGCACGCCGCCCTCTTCGCCGCGATCAGCACCCTGCCTCCGCCCAACCCCGCGGAGCACGCGAAGAACACCAAATGGCTCGACCGCGTGCTCGCCAAGGGACGCGGGCAGGCGCGCGGACTGACCGCCTCGTACCTGCACACCCTCGTCCAGGTCTGTCCCTGGCCCCGCCACGCACCGGCCTACGCGCGGATGGTCGAGGCCGAACACGCCCGCCGCCGGCTGCAGACGGCCGCCGAACGCCTCGTCCAGACCGTCCACGATGCCTCCCTCCCGCACCCCATCCAGACGGTGCTCGCCGAGGCCGACGCACTCGCCGCGGTCGTGGACGACATCGCGAGCCGCTTCCCGCCGCGCGCCGGAGTCCTGCCCCGCACCCCGGAACCGCCGCCAGCCATCGCGCCCGACCGCACCGATGCGGTCGAGGAGGAGCAGCTGCTGCTCGCCACCGCTACCGCCCACCCCGCCGACATCGACTCCATCCGGTGGCTGCTCCCCGACGACCTCACCCTGCCGCTGCACGCCAGCCTGTGGCAGTGCCTGACCACCCTCGCCCGGCGCCGCGAGCCCGTCGACCCCGTCACCGTCTTGTGGGAGGCCCAGCAGCGCGGTGTGTTGGACGACGGAAACAACCCGGGCGAAGTGCTCCGCCTGCTGGCCGAACCGGCTGGTTCCGTAGAGCACTGGGGCGAGCGCGCCCTGCAGCGTTCCCTCCTGGCCACCGCCGACCACACGGGCCGGCGCATCGAGGCGTACGCCGGCGACCCGGCGAACACCCCGTTCCAACTCGTCGTCGGCGCCCGCCGATCCCTCGCCGACATCGGCGCCGTTCGTACCCGTTGGCAGCACGCCACCGGAACGGTCCCGCCGCAGCGACCGCGCCCGGCGCCTACCATCCGCGCCGGCCCGCCGACCACCACGGCCGCGCACACCGCCCGCGCTGCGCGAGCAACCCGATAACACCCTGCATACGCCGGTGGCCGGACCCGAAGGTCCGGCCACCGGCAGAAGAGACGACACCCCCACGTGACTCCCCCCATCGACGCCCACGTCCGCCTCGACACCCACCCCACTCACCCCAGCGCCGTGACCGCGGTCCTGGCCGGCGCCCAGGCCCGCATCGCTCTCATGGGTCTTGAGGCAGCCGACTGGACCGTCGTCGCCGAGAACGTCCTGGTCCTGGTCCGCATCGACCACGAGGAGCCCTACTGGGCCGAGGACGCAGCCAAGCACCTGTCCGCCGAAGGTATAACCGTCGAGATCACCCCTCGGCTCCGGGAGGCCATGGACGAGGAATGGACCTGGGCCAACTACCCGATGCCCTGGTGCACCCGCAGCGAAATCCGCAGGGTCTCCAACGAAGCCCAGAAGATCCACGACGACATCCGCCACGGCCAGCTCCTCATCCACGCCCACGCCCACGACGGCCACACCACCGTCGCGGTCGGCACCTACCTCGGCCGCAACGGCAAGTCCGTCTACCTCCACGGCGAGGACCACCTGCGCCAGGTCGCCGACACCTTCGACTCACCCGCCCAGGCCCTGCTCGCCTTCGAGAAGGTCCACACCGCCGACATGCGCCCCGGCGCGGCGCCCCTGACCGACACCGAACGCGCCGCCGCCGAGGCCCGCGCCACCTTCGGCCTCACCGCAGCCAAGCCCGCACCGTCCCGCCCGGAGCCGGAGACCGTTCCGGCCTACCTGGCCGATGCCGGCGACCACGACGCCCTGCTCGACGCCTTCCTGGATGCACACGGCGATTGGGAGAAGTGGCGCACCTGGTCCGACGAGACAACCCACGCCATCCACGAATCCCAGACCCTGCGCGTCGAGCGCGTCCACGAAGCCCACACTCGCGACACCGCCTGGACCGTGGCCGCCTACGAGACTCCCGTTTCCGATCGCACGTGGGTCCTCACCGCAACCGGCGCTACCCCCGCCCCGGTGCTCCAAGGGCTGCTGGACCATCTCGCCGACGGCGACGGCTGGGACACGGTCGTCGGCGCACAGGTCGACGAGAAGACCGTCGCCGCAGCCACACAGCCCCTGAGTAAGGCCGGGTGGAAGCGGACTGTGGACGGGCGATGGATCCGGTGGACGTCCCCCACGGGTGACACCGGCGTCCAGTTCGACGCTTTCGCCGCCCAGCATCCGGGCCAGAACCTCGCCACCTGGACCGTCTGGGCCGGTCCAGGTCCCGACCGACCCACCTGGGCCCTCACCGCGTCCCCGCACACACCGAGTTCGTTGCTGGCCGACCTCTCCGAGACCCTCACCCACGGAACCGGCACCCGGCGCACCAATACCGCAAGGCGCCCCCGCAGCGTCCGACTCCGACCCTCGCCGGCAGCTATCTCCCCGCCAGCGACCGGGCACACGATCAGCCGCGGCCTCTGAACCGGACACGAGCGGCTCATGTCGCTGCTGCCGCCCGACGGCAGCCCTGCGCCCCGTGAGCCCGGTATCGCATCTGTCCCCGTGCGGGGCGCGTCCTCACCTAGAGAGGCAGCACGGGATCGATCTCCTCGTCAGCTGCGCCTGTACCCCTCGCCCCAAATCTCCCTCGCGATGTGGCTGGGACTTGGTACGTTCGGGCGCATGACACCGCGTTCAGTGGACCTGCGCAAGGAGCCTGTGGAAGCCGTGCTGGACCGTGTCGAACGGTCGCTTGGGGTACGCCTTAGCCGGGAGGCTGTAGTGCGCAAGCGCCGGTCTCTGGGGGCGCGTACGGACCGCAATACGTGGGTGCGGATCGAGCGGCGCGGACTCGATCGGATCGGGGTCCAGGGAGGGGATGGCACCGCGTCCGCCGAGGCCCTTCGCGGGATCGCCAAACCGGCCTGGCTCACAGGCGTCGCGTGGCGGGACGACACGGAGCCGGTGATGTGGCGAGCGGACGAGACGGAGATGCTGCCGGCGGCGCCAGTGAGCAGCGCCGTAGTGGCGGAGGAACCACAGCTGCCCGAGGAGTGGTGGAACGCGCTGAACGCCTCGCTGGATGCCCTGGCCGCGCAGCACACAAACCGTATCGCGACACCGGATACCGAGACCCTCACTCAGGACCTGGTCAGGGGAACGATCCACAGCGTCTTCCCGGGTCTCGATGCGGCCGTAGCCGAATGGCGGCCGGCCCATGCGGATTTCAACTGGGCGAATATCACGGCGCCGGTGTTCTGTGTGTTCGACTGGGAGGACTGGGGCATGGCCCCCCGCGGCCTGGACGCGGCAAGTCTGTGGGGGGCTTCCCTCGCCGTCCCAGCTCTGGCAGACCGCGTCCGCAGCGAGCGGTGTGAGGATCTGGAGAGCCGGGACGGCATGCTGATGACGCTGTTCGTCGCTGCGAAGATCCTCGGCCCTTACGCCGATCCCGAAGACCCCCGCCTGGTCCCCGCGAGGAAGATGGCGGAGCAGCTGCTGCAGGAACTTCAGTCGCGCTGACGGGCTTTGAGGAGCTGCCTGTACTCACGGACCACGTTCTCGTCGACCTCGTACGTCAGGGCCTCGGTCAGCTCCCGCAGATGGTCGACGTCGTCTGTGCCGACCGCGACCGCGTCGACCCGAGGGAGGCCGTACGAGGAACGGAAGGCAGCCTGGATCTTCGTGGCGGACGGGGAGTCTCGCAGGAAGATCCTCGGATCGAAGCGTTCCCACACCGCCTCGGACGTACTTCCGCCGAAGGGGCTCATGCCCCACACCTGCGACGGGCACCACCGCGTCGCCAGGGCCTCGGCCGCTTCGAGGACGTCGACCCCGACCAGCAACCCCACTCGGGCCATAAGGACATCAGGGCTTGGCACGTCGAAGTCCATGAGCGAGCGCGGATCCCAGGTCGATACGCCCCAGGAACGGCAGAGTCCCGCCTGCGCTGCATCGGCCAGGACCGTGCACGCCTGTTCCAGCGTCTCGGCGTCGGGTGCCGAGTGCTCTGGGTTGTGGAGAAATACCAGATCAGGCTCCCGCCCAAGATCCTTGATGGCTTGCTCGACGGCTCCGAGGAGATGGGCGGGATCGAGGCTGTGCCCCTCGGGGAAATACCCGACCTTGGTGGAGACCGAGAATTTCGGCAGAAGATCGCCGGCCGTCGTCTTGAGGACCTCGTGGGAGCGATGGCGGAGGTAGTTGGACGCGGTGTCGAGGCGTGTTACATCGAGGTCGGCGGCTGCTTCGAGTAGGTCACGGGCGTGACCAGACCGGTGTAGCCCGAGGACGATAATTCCGTCAGCGGTTCGCACAGCCCCTCCGTGATCAACAAGTCGGCCAAAGTGATGATGTCGTCGGGGGCGCCCTCGAGGTAGACCGGGTGACCTGACAGGAGCGCACGCAGGCTCGGTTCTGCGCGCTCGTGGAAGGTCAGCCGCTTACCGCCACCGCACACTTGGACGGTGTCACCGGAGCGGACGATGGAGGGCGCGAACTCGGTAACGGCCGCGACTCCGTCCGGCCGACCGAAGGCGGCCACGTGCGGCATGTGGCGTGCGGGCGGGGTGCTGGACCGCAGTTCGTCCAGGTACCGCTCTGGGCTGTAGGTGGCGGCCAGGGCGCTGAGCTTGTCCGTCAGCACCTGGTGTGCGGTGCCCTGCACGCCCTCCAGGTCGTGACGGAACGCGTCGTCGGCGCGGGCGGCGTCAGAGAGGAAATTGGCCCAGGTGACACCGGTCCGTTTGGTGAACCCAAACGTCACGTGCAGGGAGTGTCCACCACTCCCCGAGCCGAGGCGGGTCGCGGTGTGCCAGAAGCCTCGTGGGATGTGCATGACGTCCCCGGCCCGCATCGTGCCCTTCCACCGCACTTCCTCGGAGGGCGTGCTGTTGCGTTCCGCGTCGCGGTACATCGGCGCCGGCCGCGAGGGACCGCGCACTTCCCACGACTTCTCGCCAGAAAGCTGCACGGCAATGACCTCGTGGTCGTCCCAGTGCAGATGGAATCCGTCGGTGTCACCCACCGCGAGGTAGGCGTTGGCAGAGGCGAGTTCGCCGGACCACCAGCCCAGGGCCCGGCAGGCGACTTCCAGCGTCGAGTCGAAGAAGTCCACGTGATCCAGGACCACGGTGCCGCCGTCGTTGAGGATTCGTCCGAGGGCCGCCATGTCCGCCTGGCTCACGGCCTGCCTGCGCCGGTTGACGTTGGTGGACAGGAACGTGGACGGGTGCACTTCCTCGCCCTCGGCATAACAGCGCAGTTGCGGATTGGCCAGATGGCGGCGCTTGATCAGGTCCAGCAGTCTGAGCGGGGTCAACAGCCGTGCGGGCAGCTCCGGGTCCGTGAGACGGCCGCGCGCAAACGCGGATCCCACGGAACCCGGCCCGTCCCAGCCGAGAGCCTTCTCGATGTGGCTGACGAGCCGGTGCTCCATGGGTTCCCCTTACTCCTTCGGGAGGTTCAGGTCGCGGTTGTCGCCGTCATCTCCCGCGCTGTTCTGCGAGCTGGTGATGTCGGACCGCTCGGACTCGCTGCGGTCATGCGCAGTCGCCAGCTCCTCCACCGCGATCAGAAGCGCGGGGCTGGTCCCCGCCACCTGTGTGGATGCCCTGTCTGCCATCGAGCTCTCCTCTCAGTTCTCCAACCCAGCTCTGGGCGAACGTCTGAGTTAACCCGCGGCCACCGCATGGCAGTAGGGCGGGATTCGGACAGTGCTGCAGGACGCTCTTGCCCCTCCTCAGGGGAGGAAGCGAGGGCCGGATTCCGCCTGGACGACTGCCTGGTCTGGGCTGGGCGGAAGGAGTGTGATTCATCGACCGGGAGTGTGAGCCAGGGCGAGACTGACAACCACGGCGCTCACCATGGCGGCGAAAGGCAGGACATCGGAGCCCCGTCAGCGGGGCAACGTAGCGCGGGATCCCCGGTTAGCCAAACCGGCGATCCTGCGGATGATTGATGGTCCACCGCCACTACCTGCCCGTACGTCGAGAGGCATCACCGAGACGACCATCGAATCGACGCGTGGAAACGCGATCGGCTAGGACCCGTTAGCGCTTCACGCCGCCGCGTAGCTCATGCGGAACAGGTCCTGGGCGCGCTCCACATCCCGGAGGGTGCGCAGCTGCACCTCCAGGTCGCCCGTGCCGTGGTGACCGAGACCCGTCACGTCCCGGGTGAACCCAGAGACGAGGTCGAGCTGCCTCGGGTCAACCTTGAGATAGACGAGGAGCTTGGTCCTCTGGGGCGGGCACACGCAGGCGAAGTTCCGCAGGCGCTGGTAAGCCCGGTACATCTTGCGCTGGACATAGTTCACGCCGTCGCCCAGCCCCAGCAGCGACTCGTCGACCGCTTGCGCCAGCTCAACCAGGGCCATGCCGTGGCCGCCGCCCCCAGGCCCGGTCCCCTGCCGGCGAACGCGTCGGGTGACTGGCGACCGGCCGCTGACCGAGGCCACGGTCTCAAGGCCGAGCAGGTCGTTGCCGAAGAGCCGGTAACGGACCAGGTCGATGCTGCGCCGGTGCTCGCGCACGGCATGAACGTCGTAGCGGGTGAAGTCGCCGGCGACGCAGATCAGCCTCGGTCCGCTCCACAGCACCTGGGCCGCGGCCGTGGCCCCGAGCCGGTCGCGGGCCAGGCGCTCGAACTCCGCCCGGTGATCCATGAGCCAGCTGAGGTAGAACAGACCCTGGTTGATAACACCCGAGTCAACGCCCCGCTTGTACTCGACGATGACGGGGGATCCGTTCTCGTCGAGACCGAGCGAGTCGATGCGACCGCCGTGGACCGGTCCCGTGCTGTACTCGCTTGCCAGAAAGCGAACCCCAAGCAGCGCTTCCATGTTGGCCTCGACAAGGCTCTGCACATCTGCTTCGAACTCGGCAAGACGCGGTGCGACCTCGGTCACACCGCCATTCGTGCTGTAGAGCTTCAGGTTCGACACCACCCCTCCCATAGACCAGTACCGCCGGGATTCAACAGTGGGAGCCGTCGGATCTATTTCCGACGCCGGCCATTAGACGGTTAGCTGGGAAAGAGCTGAAGCACCTCGGGCCCGTCCGTCGCCACATCTCCCTCATCAACACTCAGAGCGAGGCGGGGACGAGTCATCGTGGCCGTCGCATAGACCTCGTTCGCGAGCTCAAAGGGAAGACCCGACCGAGCAACGAGCTCATCGAACGACACCCCCGTCTCCTCGCAGAGCCGGACTGCCCTCTCCAGCAGGAGAGGGGCTTCCCGAGGACCCAGGTCGCAAGGCTCCGGATCCCCGTTCTGGGAGAGCATCATCATCGCGCGCTTATACGTTGCATCGCGGAAGGCGCCGAGAGCGTGAGCGCGATAGACGATTGCCTTCAACGACGTTCCCCAACGCCGCTTCAGCGCGTATAGCACCTCCCAATCGAGCCGTTGCGGTAGCTCCGCAAGGATCTCCGCACTTGGCATCAAGAACTCCGCCGCAAAGTCATGCGCCTGGTTCTCGATGATCCGGCTACCGGGCTCTGCGTCAAGATGCATGACCAAGTGCCCCGCCTCGTGTGCGGCATCGAACCGAGAGCGAGCCCTGTCGTTCTTGGCAGGATTACGGAAGACCATGGGCCTGCTTCCGTACCAGTGAGAAAAGGCGTCCACTCGTTCGGACATTGCTGGAAGCTCCAGAACTACTGCGCCATGAGCCTCGAGAAGCCGCGTCATGTGGGGAATGGGTCCGGCAGGAACCCCTAGCGCATCACGGGCGTCCCGTGCCACGGCTGCGATGTCCGCCCGGCTAGGCTCGGACGGCAATGCCAGGCGAGGCAGCGCAACAGGAGGCAGCTCCACATAGTGCTCAATAGTGGTAACCAACCTCCATGCAATCTTGCCAAAAGCGACAGCCTGGTCCCGTTGCAGTTGAGTCGTTGCCCGAAGGCTCCGGAAGTGGGCAGCGCTGGGCACCGTCGGGTGCGGGTGGCCCGCTGCGAAGAATGTGGCCGGCACCCCCAATGCCATGGCCAGCTGCGCAACCACCGCAGCCGACGGACGGCTCTGGCCCAACTCGTACTGACTAACCGCCGCTGGCGTGAGCGCGACCTTCTTGGCGAGCTCGTTCTTGCGGAGTCCTCGAAGCTGGCGGGCCGTCGTCAGAGCTTCAGGTTCGAAGGAGCGGGAGGCGAGCTCAGCGCCTCTCGATCCTCGCAGCGGTGTCGGCATGATCTCTCAGTCTGTCTTCTCGCGCTTTTCACGCGGTTCTTCAGTACGCCGCCGCAGCGGCAGCTCGTGCTCGTCCAGGTCGCTATAGGCGGGTGCCTTCGAAGCCTCCTTGGCAGTACGGCTCTCGTCGATGCCCGGCTCCGGCAACTTGCGGTCCACGCCCGCGCTGACCTCTTGGGGCAACCCTTCCCGCTCGACCATGACGTCTTCGGCCGAGCGGGGAGCCGGAAGGCCGACCTGGAGATCATTGTGGATCTCGACCGTGCCATCAAGCCAAGGCGACCCACCCTCGCGGTTGTCCCGCGGGAGACCGACCTCGATGACACAGTTGCCCGTCTCGGGATCGCCCATGTGCATGACCCGCACGTGGCCCTGGCGAACGGCCTCAGCGAAGCTCTCGGCCCAGTCGGGGTCTTGATCGAGGGTCAGCTGACCCTTCATCGCACTGTTCGCTACCGCACCCCTGAGACGCGCAACGCTACCGCCCCAGCTCAGTTGCTCCAGCTTGTCCCGCACCTTGCCAGGTGCAGTCAGCGGAAACTTGTAGATCCTCAGGACCCACGGCCCTGAGATGACCTCGATCGCTCCGCCGGCGACCTTGCGAACCGGAATACCTGCTTGGTTGAGCCTCTGGAAGGAGAGGTTGGCGATGTTCCGCCAGACCAGTTGGGCAAAGGTGCCGTTGTCATCCCCATGCGAGGGGTCATGACGGTCGGCGTTGGTCGCGTACACCTCGCACGCGACATCCCGAATGATCTCCAGCGCACCCGACTGCCGGAGATCACTCAATGCCTGCTGCAGAGTGATTTCCACACGCCGACGATAGCAGAACCCGCCCATCTCTGCGCGAAAATCAAGTAGATGGGTCCAGTGCGTGTCGTTCCTCAAGCAGGAGCGCGAACCGGGAGGCTCGCCAAGTTGCCCGAGCGGAACCACTGCCAGCGGGCGGCGGGCCCTGATCTGGGTTGTTCAGCCGCCCCATTCCAGGCGCACGGGTTCTCGGGCAGCGGTGAGGGCCCCCTCTAGGTCGGCGAGTCGTTCGGCGAGGGTGGTGGTAGCCAGTCGGAGAGGGAGGGCGGCCGAGAACTTGAGGCCGCGAACGGCACGCGGGTCGACGGTGGGCAGGGTGAGGGAGTCAGGGAGTTCAACGCGGGCGGCCTTCCAGTCGTCGGGCGCGAGGTCTTGGCGCAGCCGGACGTGGGTGTCGGTCGGGCGCTGAATGGGGTCTGCGAAGTTGCCGAGGGAGGCTGCAAGAGTGGCATTGGCGCGGTAGCCGGCCCAGGTCCACCAGCGTGTGGCGTCCGCGTCGCGGACCAGGAGCGTACCTGCCGGGTGTACTTCGTGGGGTGCGCGGTCCATGCGAAGTTCGGCGATGGCGGCGGTTGCGCGGCGGGTGAGGCGGACGTCCGGGTCGGAACCGAGGAGAACATCGCGCATGGCCCGGGTGAGGGCGTAGGAGAGGCCGCGGGCTTCACTTCCCTGCCATTTGGCGATGCCACCGTCTTCGACGGGTTCGACAAATGCGCGGCGTCGGGCCCAGTCGATGAAGGTGACCTGCCAGCTGCGGCCGGCCAAAAGCAGGCGGCGCGGGCCTGGGCGTTCCTCGGTGAGGACGGCGGGGTCGGTGGTGCCGATCTCGGTGCGTCCGGCGAGCACGGTGAACTCGGGCGGTGCAGTGAAGGAGGCGGTCAGCTCCATGAAGTGCCGTCGGCCGAAGTGCTTCTCGGCTTCGGCGCCGATAAACAGCATGCCGCCGTCGCTGTCGAGGAAGCCGCCTTCGACGAGGTGGGACAGGAGAGGGGCAGCGGAGCGGTCAAAAGGAGCAAGGCCGTTCCATTGTTCGGGCCACAAGCGATCGCCAAGGCGGTGTTCCTGCAAGGTGACGGCGAGGAGTTGCTGTGCAACGAGGTGGCGGGGCGCGGGGGGCGGTGTGACGGGTTCGACCCAACCGCGGGTCCACAGAGTGAGTAGGCCGGCGGCTTGGAGGAGGGCGTCGGGCCGGGTGGCGAGGAACAGGCAGTTGCGGGAGGTTCCGGTGCGGCGACCCGTGCGGCCGATGCGCTGCAGAAAAGAGGCCACGGTGCTGGGCGAGTCGATCTGGATTACGCGGTCGAGGTCGCCGACGTCGATGCCGAGTTCGAGGGTTGAGGTGGAGACGATGACACAGTCGCGTGCTTCGGCGAATGCCTGCTCGGAGCGGGCACGTTCGTCGGTGGAGAGGGAGGCGTGGGAGAGAAACACGGTGACGTCGCGGGCTCGTAGTGCCGCGCCGAGCTCCTCGACCTGCTTGCGGGAGTCACAGAAGACGAGCCGCTTCTCGCCCCGGTGCAGGGCAGAGATCACCTTGGCAGCGTTGGCGAGAGATCCGACGTAGTCAAGTTCCACCTCTCCTGCCGGGCGCGGGAGATCTTGGGTTTCGGCTGCAGCAGCGCTGGCCGCTGGCAGGGTGACGCCGGGGGCGACGACTCGGCCGGGGCGGTCGGCGGGGCTTGCGCCCTGGAGCCAGGTGAGCAGGGTGTCGGGATTGCCGACGGTGGCGGAGAGGCCGATGCGCTGGATCCGGTGGCCGGCCAGTCGCTCCAGGCGTTCGAGTACGGCGAGCAGGTGCCAGCCGCGGTCGTCCCCGGCGAAGGCGTGCACCTCGTCAACAACGACGGCACGCACCCGACCCAGCATGTGCGAGTGGTCGGTCTTGACGCTGATGAGCATCGCTTCGAGGGACTCGGGAGTGGTGAGCAGGAAGTCAGGGGACTCGGTGCGGATGCGCCGGCGTACGGACTCGGGGGTGTCGCCATGCCAGAGGGCAGCTCGGCCCGTCCATCAGCGGATGCACGGCGGCCTTTTGCAGGGGGCGTAGATCTGGCCACCCGAGCGTGTTGACGATGTGGTGCAGGACGACCGGGTCGAGGCGTTCCACTGGGTCGGTGCCGCGCGTCTGCTCCTGCACGTCTGTAACTCCTGCACTGATCCGTCAGAGTCGGGTCTTCGGAGAATGGGACTTCAGATCTCAAGGTCGAGATCGTCCGCAGAGGCGGCTGGCGCGGGCGCGGCGAAGTTCCGTTCGGTGGCGGTGAGATCGCCGCTGGCCACTGTCAGCTTGTAGTGCGTGCGCGGGTCGAAGTCAGCGAACTGGTCGATCCGGTCGAGCACGTCCCCGACCAGCTTCTTCAGGTACAGCCGTGGTGCCACTCCGACCTTTCCGCCGAGAGCCCCACCCACTGCCCGCGCCAGGTCCGTGAGGTACGTGTCGTCGGCGAGCTGCTTGATCCGGTCAGGAGACTGGGAGCCTTCCGCGTACAGGTCACGGATGGTGGCACCCAGACTGGTCAGTGATTCCTCGGTGAATCCGGGCAGCCGGATCTGGACAGCCCGAGGGTTGTCGAAGCGGGGATCGGTCGTGAAGTCGGTGGCAAGGCGCTGGGCGAGCGGCGCTAGTCGCTGTACGCCCTGCTGTCCGTCGTAAAAGGCGGGGGTGCCGGTGATGACGAGGTACAGGCCCGGGAAGCGACCGGAGTGGACCTCGTCGATGAGCTGCCGGAGCGCGTTGAGGGCCTTGTCGCGGGCGTCGGAGCGGACCCGTTGCAGGGTCTCTACTTCGTCCAGGACGAGGACGAGTCCGGCGTGCCCAGCGTCCCGGAGCACGGTGAGCAGGCCCTGCAGGAAGCCGAAGGCGCCGAAGTGGTCGAGGTCGCCGCGGACGCCTGCGCTGCGCCGGGCGGCTGCGGCGACGTGTGGCTGGCCGCCGAGCCAAGCCATGACCGCGGCGGCGGTGGCCTCGTCTCCGGCCTCCAGGGACTGCTTGTATCCGCGTAGGGCGGTGGCGAACGCGGGGGCGTGTCGGGAGACCTCGGCGAGGCGGGCGGTGAGCAGCCGATCCACGGCCTGCGGCAGCTCGTTCTCGCTCGCCCCGTCGGCGAGCGCGTCCTCTTCCAGTGCGTAGAACCAGGCGTCGGCGACCGGCCGCAGGGCGCTGGGTGGGAAGCTCGCGGTGGTCAGGCGTTCGGTGAGTCGCCGGTAGACGGTCTCCAGCTTGTGCAGCGGGGTCTCGGTCTCCGACACCTGTACTTCGGCTACGGCGAAGGTGCGTCGTTTGGCGCGTTCGCCGAGCCAGCGGGTGAAGAAGGTCTTGCCGGATCCGTACTCGCCGCGCACGGCCTTGAACACCGAGCCGCCGGCGGCGACAGTGTCCAGCTCCTCGTCGACTGCCTGCTCGAAGCGGCCGAGACCGGTGGCGAGCAGGTCAAGGCCGCTCTCGGGGACGGCGCCGCGCCGCAGCGCGTCCACCACGGCGCGCCGTCGCACGGCGCCGACCGGGGTGGCAGCCCCGGATGCTGAAGATCCAAACGCATTCACCCGAACAGTCTCCCATTCGGCTGCCAGCCTGGCCGGACACCGAGGCCGACGCCGGACCGCAGACTCGCCGCGCTGGTCTGGTCGCCGACCCGCTCAAGGTCACCGTCAACTGTGTCGCCACCATCGACAACTCGGCCAGTGTCGCCGCGATCGAACGTCACCTCGCTCAGCTCGACAGCGTCGCGGCACCCGACGTTTTGGACTCAGCCAGCGCGGAGCGACTCACCGTCATCCCCCTGCGCACTCGTCCCCGCCGGTAGGACCCCGTCGGTTCACGGGCGTGGTTGCGGCCAAGCTGACAGGATGGTGTGCCATGTCACCGCACCCGCTGCTGAGTGCCGAATCCGTCGGCGTTCTGGAGACGTACCTGGAAGAAGTGGGCACCGTATTCCGAGCCTTCCGGGATCAGGACTCGGGCTGTGTCTCGTTCGGGGTCGCTGTCGACGACAAGCCGTGGTTCGTGAAGGGTGCGACCACTCCGTCAGCAACGGCATCGTTGCGCCGCGCCGTAGAGGTGCATGACGCGGTACGGCACGGGGCGGTTGTGCCCCTGCGTCACCACTTCCGGGTCCGAGGCGGTCTGGCGCTGGTCTACCCGTGGGTCGAGGGTGAGGTCCTGTATCACCCGACTGCCTCCCGCCGCGGTGGGCGGTCGGCTCTGGTGAGTCCGATGGCCCGGTTCCGCGCGCTTCCTGTTTCTGAGATCCTACGGGCCCTGGACGAGATCCTCGACGCGCACCTGGCAGTCGAGCAGGCTGGTCTTGTTGCTGTCGATCTGTATGACGGGTGCTTCTTGTACGACTTCGAAGCGCGTCGCATGGTGTTGTGCGATCTGGACGAGTACCGGCCTGGGCCGTTCGTGCTGGAGGCCGACCGGTTGCCTGGCTCACGGCGCTTCATGGCGCCTGAAGAGTTCGTCAAGGGCTCGACCATCGACATTCGCACGACCGTCTATGTGCTGGGCCGGGTACTGCGACTGTTGCTGGATGCCGGCGACGAGGAGCAGGAGTGGCGTGGCTCGCCTTCACAGCTCGCGGTCATCGAACATGCCACCGCGGCTGATCCGGCCGACCGATTCACCTCGGTCAAAGCCCTCACCCAAGCATGGTCCGGCGCAAGCAAGACATCAGGGTGATCTTTCGGCTCTCGTGGCGAGTGAATCGACACGGTCTGCCGGCCACCGCATGGCCGCCCTCAAGCCGTTCAACGGTCGCAGGAAGCAACGGGCAGTAGATCAGCGCAGCAGGACGCCGTGCGCCTCCGGGACGGGCCTGGCACGGCGATCGGCATCTGGTCCGCGCGTCGCCTGTGCCGTGCATAGGCTGATCGTTCGGGCTCAGAAGATCCATCTGCGCCTGTCAGCCAACCACCGCAGAGTGACTTCGCCACACCATGTCTGATGTTGACGGAGATGCGGTGACCAGTCCGCCGATGGCTGTGCGCCGGAAGCCAGGAAGAAGCCGGAGAGCGCTGCGAGGGCTGCGTCGAGCTGTTCGTCAGCGACTCCGTGGGTGGTTGGATGTGCCGCAAACAGGGTGGTGGCGTCGTGGCCGTCGGCAAATGCCGTGGCGAGAAGCAGAACGAGGTCGAACCAGCTTGCTCCAAGGCAGGGCCAGTTCCAGTCGCAGATCCACGCAGCATCGCTGGTGTCGATGAGCACGTTGTCCTGGCGCAGGTCGTGGTGCAGGACGGCGTGGCCCGCTGTGGCCGTCCGCCATTTGCTTTCCAGTTCGGCCAGCTGTGGGGTGAGCTGGAGCGGAACCCACGCCGGCAGATCTTCCGGCTTCGTGCCGCCTGCTTGGAGGTCACGCCAGTCGGTGAAGTCGCCCTCGGCGTCGACCGGCTTGAGAGCGAGTTCCAGCATCGACGGAGAGGGGGCGGCGAGCGCCTCGGCCGTCGTGGCGTAGGCGTTAAGGGTGGCGTCCAGCTCGTTAGGCTCCCAAGGTTCGGCGGGCATGCGGCCACCGTCGACGGCATCGAAGCCGAGGACAACCCAGTCGTCCTGTTCCTCGAACCACTGCAGGCGCGGTGCTGGAACCTCCGGCGGGAGCGCCCTGTTGATCAACGCTTCCCGCCGGTAGCAGTTGGCGATCACGGGGTTCGTCTCGCCATTGACCGCCTTGATGAACTGTGTGCGGCTGGTCCCGTGGGCCACCGCGGCGAAGCCACTGGTGAAGCCGCTACCTGCGCTTGCTTCTGCCTCCACTGCACCGCCCAGGTGCCGTGAGATCAGCTGGCGGATGCCCTGTGGAAGGTCGCCCCAGCGCGGGCGTGCGGCGGTGGAGGCGTACTGCAGGCGCGGCGTGACGATGTGCGGCATTCTGCAAGGGTGAGGGAATCCATCCCTCTGTGCGAGGGATTTCTCGGTCTGCTATCGCTCGGCCCTCATCATTCGGGAATGGCATGCCCCAGGGACAAGAGCCAGTACGACTGGAAGCCACTCCTTTCGGGCATGTAGTGGGCCATGGACGAGGGGATGGTGGACTGGGCCAGGCAGATCGCAGAGGCTGAGCTCGGTGATGCGCTCCCTCGGCGGTGGACGCATAGCCAGGGAGTCGCATCCCGCGCGGCCGAGATCGGGCGGATCTTAGGGAAGGATGGAGACCTGTTGATCGCCGCCGCGGTGCTGCATGACGTCGGGTATGCGCCCCGTTTGGCCGCGACGGGGTTCCATCCGCTCGACGGCGCTCGGTTCCTCCGTGAGGCACACGGCGCTGATGAGCGGCTGGTGCGGTTGGTGGCGAACCACTCGTTCGCGTTGCTGGAGGCCGAGGAGCGCGGGCTGCGGGAGGAGCTGGCGGCGGAGTTCCCGCTGCTGGAGGAGCCACTGCTGGTCGACGCGCTGGTGTACTGCGACATGACGACCACGCCCGACGGCCGCCGAACCACCGCGCAGGAACGGGTCGCGGAGATTCTCGGCCGCTACGGGGCCGAGAGCATCGTGGGGCGGTTCATTCGTCGGGCGGCGCCGGAGATCTTCGCCGCCGTGGCGCGGGTGAGTGCAGAACTGACGGCTCAGCCGAGGTAGGGGTAGGTGCCGGCGAGGTAGTCGCCGATCTGCTGGCGCATGCTGGGGTGGATGTCGTACTCGTCGAGGTCGGCGGGCTTGACGAAGCGGACGCCGTCGGCCTCGTCGTTGATGGTGGGCTCGCCGCCGACGGGGCGGCCGATGTAGGTGTTCTCGTACTGCTGGCGGATCTCGCCGTCGGTGTAGGCGACGATGTGGTTCGGGTTGGTGTAGACGCCGAGGAATCCGGTGATCTCGGCGACGATGCCGGTCTCCTCCAGGCACTCCCGCACCGCGCACTGAGCGGCGGTCTCGCCGATGTCCTGGGCGCCGCCCGGGAGGGCCCACTGGCCGGTGTCGCGGCGGCGCTGGAGCAGGATGGCGCCGCTTTCGTCGATGACGAGCAGGTTGCTGGCGGGGATGAGGGTGTTCGCTTTCGGCGCGGTGGGGTCGTTGTAGTACTCAGTCCTGCCCATGTGCGGCGGTCCCCTCCTGGTCGGGTGTCCAGGGCCGTGCGCCGGCCCAGACTGCTTCGAAGCTCTGAGCGTAGTTGGCGAACCACCCCGTGTCGTCAACCTTGTTGAGGTGGAGCAGAGGGTTGGCACTGGCCGGCTGTCCCCACACGTGCGGGTTGACCAGCAGGTTGTCGTCGTAGCGGAACAGGGACGTGTAGAGGGTGGTGTCGTGCAGCCGCACTTCGCATCCGGCCTCGGCCAGCAGGGGACGGTAGTACGTCAAGGAGGCGCGGATCTTGGCAGCCAAGGTGTCGCCGATGCCCTCTTCTCGGCCCCGGATGACGACCGCCTCCCCCTCCGGATCGCCGAAGCACAGCCGTACTCGGACACCGCCGGAAGCGCGCTCAGTGAGCATCTTGGCGACATGCGGATTGGACTGCGCGAAGAAGGTGCCGGAGAAGACGAGGACGCCGATCTCCTCCCGAGCCTCCCGCAGCAGGGAGATCCACATGTCCCGCGGGACACTCGCCCGGTTCTGGTAGGTGCCGACAAGCTCGGTGGCTAACCCGCCACCGCGCCGCGCGGCCTGTCGTGGTGGGGCGGGCCAGATGAACGTCTCCTCCACGCGCAGGTGGCGCGCGACCCGGAAGCGGTGGCGTGGGTGGGGAACGCGCCCGCCGAGCCAGCGGCTTACCGTCTTGGGGTCCACCTCGCAGACTTCCGCGAGCGATTCGGGTGAGACGCCGCGCTGGGCGAGTACGGAGTGCAGTCGGTCGTTCACAGAGTTATGGAAGCGGTGCCCGGCGTGATCACGCAAGGACGTTATGGGACGTTCTCGTGGGACCTCTGTCGCGTGAGGTGCCTACCCTGGCGGCATGGAGCTCATCGTCCTGTGGGACATCGACCACACCCTCATCGAGAACGCGGGGGTGAGCAAGGAGATCTACGCGGCTGCCTTTTCGGCACTCTCGGGACGTCGGCCAACTGGGCCGGCACGCACGGAGGGACGTACGGATCGCCTGATCATGCGCGACATGTTCGCTCGGGACGGTCTGCCCGAGCCGGATTGGCCCGCTGTCGAAGCCGCCCTCGCCCACGCTGGTGAGGAGCGCCTCGGCGATCTCCGGCTACGGGGGGCAGCTCTGCCAGGTGTACGCGAGGCACTCAAGGCGACCTCGGCACATGATGACTGGGTGTCTTCGGTCCTCACCGGCAACATCGCCACTAACGCCCGTGTGAAACTGTCCGCCTTCGACCTCGATCCCCTCCTGGACCTGTCCGCCGGCGCCTACGGCGCTGACGCCGAACTCCGGCCCGACCTGGTAGCAATCGCCCGCGAGCGCGCCCGGCGGGTCCACGACGTGGCAGCCGACGTGCCCATCGTGCTGGTGGGGGACACACCGCGGGACGTCGAGGCCGCCCTCGCCACGGACTCCGGGATCATCGCGGTCGCCTCGGGCATCCACAGCGCCGAGGAGCTGGCCGCCGCCGGCGCGTCCGTGGTGCTGCCGGATCTGTCGGATACCGCAGAGCTTCTCGGGTTCCTGGAAACCTTCGCAGCGCACGGAAAACGTCCCAGGACGTCCTTGGGCTGTCCCTAGACGCGGTGATGCGGTCCCCGGACGCTCGGCCAGTATCAGGGCTCCCATCAGGCAACCAGCCCAAGGAGCCCACGTGATCGGCGAAGTCACCGGGATCCGGAAGATCCGGATGCTCTACCTCCAGCTGCTGTACCGCTGCAACTTCGAGTGCGACCACTGCTTCCACGGCAAGAGACTCCAGCACGCCGACGCCTTCACCTCCGAGCAAGCCATCAACATCATCACGCTGATGCGCGAGCAGTACGGCACCGAGGCCGTCACCCTGCTCGGCGGGGAACCGTTCGTCTACAAGGGCCTCGCCGAGGTCGTCCGACACGCCAAGGAGAAACTGGGCCAGCAGGTCGAGATCTGCACCAACGGGTACCGGATCGAGCGCCGCCTGACCGAGATCGCTCCCCACCTGGACCTACTGCGCGTCTCCTTGGAAGGAATCGGCTCGACCAACGACCGTATCCGCAAGGCGGGCAGCTACCAGAGCGCGCTCGAAGCCCTCGCCCTCGCCCGACGGCTCGGTGTCCCCACCGGGGTGACCATGACGGTCACCTCCCAGAACATCAACGAAGTGCTGCCCCTGGCACGTACCCTCACGCGCCTTGGGGTGCGTCAGCTGAAGCTGCACCACCTGCGGGCGGTCGGCAACGCCGCTGACCACCCGGAACTGCTCGTCACCGACCCGACCGCCTACGGCAGGCTCCGCGAGGAACTCCAGACGGCCGAACTGGCCATCGAGGTCATCGTCGACGAGGACCTGTCCGAGCACGGCGCCCCGGAGATCTGCGCGCCGGCCGACGGCCCGGGTGAGATCGAACGGATCGAGGCCGACCCGCGCGGCGCGCTCACCATGTCCTGCAAGGCCGTCGGCAAGGACTCGCACGCGTTCTGGTACGAGAAGTCCGCCAACCACATCGTCCACCGGCCCTCCGCCACGGACGAGCTCGCCCTCGCGGTGCCGGACGTGGTGTACGCCCGTGCCTGACCGCCCGCTGTTCGAGAGCCTCGAAGGCTTACGGGGCACCGGCAAGTCGACCATCGCGCCCATGCTGGCCGAGGCCCGCCAGGCCATCCTCATCCCCACCGTGCCACCCGTCTTCCAGCCCTTGAGGCGTGAGGTGGACAGACGGAAGAACGTCGAGGCACGGATGTGCTTCTACCTCTCCGCGCTGTTCACCGCGGCCGACGAGATACGGCGCCACCTGGCGGCCGGCGTCCCGGTCGTCGTAGAGAGCTATTTCGCCCGCTGCCTCGCCAACCACCGCGCCCTCGGGGCCAGCCTCGGCATCACACTGCCGCCCGCCCTGCCCCAACCCGTCACCTACCACCTTGTCTGCGCCGAGGACGAGCGCCGGCGCCGCCTCGCCGCACGGGACAAGCCGGTCTCCCACTGGGACGCCCTCGTCGAGACCGTCACGGACCGGGTGACCGACGCCTACGCCCCGTTCCCAATGCACCGCGTGGACACCACGGACCTCAGCCCCGACGAGGTCCTCCAGGCGATCGTCGCCACCGACACGCAAGGAGCACACTCCCGTGCAGACACAGAGCCTGTGGGAGCACACCCTCACCTTCTTCCCCCAGTTCCTTGCCACGCTGAGGGAGCGGGTTGCCCCTGACGCCACCGTCGCGGTCGTCGGCGCGAGCGACGGCAAGTTCGTACTGCCACTCGCCGCCGCCGGATACCGCGTCATCGCCATCGAACGCGACGCGCGTGCCCTGCACGGTGGCGAGGTCCACCTCCCGGGTGACAATCACGCCCACGCGATGGGCCTGATCGACCGACTCAAACTCGAAGAACTCAACGACCGCGTACGGGTCGTAGAGGAGGACCTCCTTCACGGCGAGCCCCTGAACATCCCGTGCGACGCTGTCTGGACGAGCTGTTCATGGCATTACAGTGCCAACCACCACCGTCCACTCGCCGAGTTCGTCGATCGCATGCAGCGTCTGGTACGTCCGGGCGGGCTGTTCGGCGCGGAGTTCATGATGCCCGTCGAGAAACGCCACCACCTGGTCGAGCACTACACCTCCCCCGAACGCCTGCGGCAACACTTCATCGGCGACTGGGACGTGCTGCTGACCCTGCGCACGAACGAGTTCACCGAGCGAGCGCACATCGGCCAGCTCCAGGACCACACCCACCGCATGGGCCTCCTCCTCGCGGCCCGAACCTCCACCCTCCCCCACTGATACGGAAAGAAGGACTCATGAAGCACGAGTACGAGGCGAAGTTCCTGGCCGTCGATGTCGCCGACCTTCAGGCCAAGCTCACCACCCTCGGCGCCGTCCAGGCGTTCCCGCGCACCCTCCTCACCCGCAAGATCTTCGAGAACGACGCCCTCGACGGCGGTGCGTGGCTCCGCCTGCGGGACGAGGGCACCCGCTCGACGCTAACGCTCAAGCAGGTCACCGACGCCACCACGATCGACGGCACGACCGAGATCGAGACCGAGGTCACCGACCTGCACGCCATGGCCGACATCCTCCGCCACCTCGGCCTCACCGAGGTCCGCTACCAGGAGAACTACCGCGAGGAGTGGCGCCTGGGCGAGGTCGCCTTCGACTTCGACACCTGGCCCGACCTCCCCACCTTCCTGGAGATCGAAGGACCCGACGAGGCGTCCGTCCGGCAGGCGGCCGCCCTGCTCGAACTCGACTACTCCGAAGCTCGCTTCGGCAGCGTCGACGAGATCTACAAGAGCGAGGCCGGCCGCGACATCCTCGCCGAACCCACCCTCCTCTTCGCCGACGCCGGCGCATTCGAGAGCGGCCCCACCCCCGCGACCGTCCAGAGCAACTGACCCTGAGGGCAAAGGCAGATTCTGGACCTGGCCACGCCCACAGGGCGATCCCACGTATCGCCAGCTTCGCTCGCGACGGCCTGTCCGCCGCGGCAACGCCCGATGACGCCAACCACTGGGTCGACGGCTTCTGCTGGCTGTACTGCGGCCTGCGATGGACCCGCGTCCTGTGAATCGGCCCCATCATGTGGCCTGCGGCCAGGCCCCGACGGAGACCGCCTTCGCGCTCGCCGTCCGCAGCCGCGACACAGGCGACGGGGAGAAGTTCCGCGAGTGGGTGAAGCAGTGCCTCCAGCTGTAGGGCTTCCCGGACGAGACCGAAGAACAGGTCGCCACCAAGCGCGTGTCCGTCGGCGGCGTACCGCTCCCGAATTACGTGCACGAGGGCATCGTGCGTGACCGCTTCGGCGAGCTCGCCTGACGCTCCTCCCCTGCGGCGGTGCGGCACGCGCCCGCGTACCGCACCGCCTGGACGCTTGATCAATCACACACCGCATTGAACTGAGCCAGCCCCGCTATGCCTGGCTCGGGCGGATCACCCATGCCCGCTTCTGTAAGGGAGCCACTGTGGCCATCGAAATCGAGATGCGCGCCCGGTTCGACAAGGGTGCGCACGAGCAACTCCTCGCGCGTCTGACGCAGGAGGCCGAGGACCTCGGCTGCGACGACAAGAGCATCTTCTTCTACGTGCTGCCCGACCAGCTGCTCAAGGTCACGGACAACATGGCGGCCGGCTCTGCAAAGATCACGCTCAAGGCCAGCAAGATCGGCTAGGGCGTCGCCTTCCCGGAGACCTAGTTCGCCATCGGCCGCGAGGACGCTCCGGCCGCCGTACGGCTCTTCAACGCCCTCGGCTTCGAGGACGCCATGCACCAGGCGTTCAACCAGCGCCACAACTTCCGCTTCCGCGGTGTCGAGATCGCCGTGAAATGGAGCGATGCCTGGGGGCACCACGCCGAGTTCGAGGTGCTCCTCGACGACGAGGCGAGCTCCACCGCACGGAACGAGGCCGTCGCCCGCATCGGCGCCGTGGCCGATGAGCTGGGCATGCACCTCATGGCCGAGGAGGAACTCGCCGAGTTCACGGCCACCTTCGAGGCCGCTGAGCAGGCGCGCAAGGAGCAGGCGGCCCCGGCCGCGTCCGTCAACTAGGGATCCGCTGTCGCAGACCACCGAGGGGGTGGACCCGATGAGCACCTCGGGGTGGGGACCACAGGGCAAGGCGTAAGAGCCTCGCGGGGATCTCCTCTGCCCCCAACTGCCCCACGTGGCACGGCCGTATACGCCTGATCACCCCTGACCGGCTGCGCGGCGCCGTCGTCACGGGATGGTCAGTCTGCGCTGCCGAGGACATCGCCGGCTGCCGTGCGGAAGCTCTTCACGGCCTGGTAGAGCAGGTGCTGTCGCTCGGCGGCCAGAGCGCCGTCCGTTGCCTTGAGTGAGGCGTCGCCTGCGTGGGCGTTCTGCACCATGCGCCGCATTACCTCAGAGAGCTTGCCGGATGTGTGAGTCACCTGCTCGGCTGCTTTCACCACGGAAGACGGTCCTTCAAGGACGACGATCTCGACGGCACGATGGACCTCCCGCGCCAGCACGACGAAGCGTTGCACCTTTTCGTCGATATCCTGCAGGTCAGGGATGTCCGGCAGCAGTGCAGCGAAGATGGCGTCCATGGCGATGTCACGGTCATGAAGAGCGCCGAGGTAGTTGGCGTAGGCGTCCCTGCGGTGCTGCCTGCGCCACTGGCCGAACTGCGAGCGTGCCGCCGCCCGCCCGTTCACGATCGCCGCGCCGAGGGTGGCGAGCGAACCTACGGCAGCGCCGAGCAGTGCGGCGAGTCCAGCGTCCATGATCCGATTCTGCCTTTCACATCTGAGCCGCCAGCAGCCGGGGCTGCAGCCTCGCGGGAGACCTGAGAGGGACGGCCAGAATGGCTCATTGGCTGGACGCATGAAGCAAGGTCCGCCGCTACCCGGTGCAGCAGTTCCTCGACACTGAGATACCTGCCTCGTGAGTGGTGACCACCAGTGCTCTCGGGGTTCCGCGGCCCTCGTAGAGAAGACAAGAGCGGCCACGAGCACTCGGTTGCCCAGTGCTACGTGGTCGACGGAAATTCAGATCGGCGCTACTTCTGCAGTTGCTACCGTCGATCCCGTAGCCCATCACTCGCTGGATCAGAAGGATCTTCCTGATGCATGATGCCCGCGCCCTGATTGCCTTGGGTGCCGAAGCGGTTCGTCGGCTCGCTCGTCGCGGTTACTCCCTGGACCTGTCCGAGCTGGAGTTCCTCCAGTCTCGGCGCAACCAGAGCATCCGCTCGGCCGACGAGCTGCGGGCCGAGTCCAAGCGAGTGGCGAGCGAGGTCCAGCAGACGGCCAAGCAGGGCGGTGGCATCAGCAAGCTGAAGGAGCGCGCCCGCGAGATCAAGGAGCAGGTCCGCGACATCGAAGCCGGGCAGGAAGAGATCGAGGCACAGCTCCGCGAACTCCTCCTGAGCATCCCGAACCTGCCGGACGACTCCGCGCCTGATGGCGACTCCGAGGAGTTCGCCATTGAGGTCCGGCGCGTCGGCACGCCTCCCGCGTTCTCGTTCGAGCCGAAGGACCACGTCGATCTCGGAGAGGCAACCGGCATCCTCGACTTCGGCCGCGCGACGAAGCTGTCCGGCCCGCGCTTCGCGGTCTCCCGCGGCGCCGGCGCCGCCCTGGAGCGCGCCCTGGCCACGCTCTTCCTCGACCTCCACACCCGCCGACACGGGTACATCGAGTACGCGGTCCCCTACCTGGTCACCCGCAAGACCATGACCGGCACCGGCCAGCTGCCGAAGTTCGAGGAGGAACTGTTCAAGACCGGTGTCGTCGACCGGGAGCTCTTCCTCATCCCGACGGCCGAGGTTCCGCTGACCAACCTCTACGCGGACGAGATCATCCCGCCCGCCGAGCTGCCGCTCGCGTTCACGGCGCACACTCCGTGCTTCCGGTCCGAGGCCGGCTCGTACGGCCGCGACACCCGCGGCCTGATCCGCCAGCACCAGTTCGCCAAGGTCGAGATGGTCAAGATCGTCGAACAGGAGACGGCGGACGCCGAGCTGGAGGAGATGGTCGGCCACGCCGAGGCGTGCCTCAAGGAGCTCGGCCTCGCCTACCGGGTCATCAAGCTGCCCGCCGGCGACACCGGCTTCTCCGCCCAGCTCACGTACGACCTCGAGGTCTGGATCCCGAGCCAGAACACGTACCGCGAGATCTCCTCGGTCTCCAACTTCGGAACCTTCCAGGCCCGCCGGGCGAACATCCGGACCCGCGGCCAGGACGGCAAGCCCAAGCTCGTCGCCACCCTCAACGGCTCCGGCCTCCCCATCGGCCGCACCCTGGCCGCTCTCCTTGAGCAGTGCCAGCAGCAGGACGGCTCTATCGTCCTGCCCGAATCACTCTTCCCGTACCTCGGCTTCCGCCGCATCTCGGCGGACGGAACACCGGAGGCATAGCGTTACGCGGCGTCTGCGACTTCGCTTGTAGCTACGCCTTCACACGGGGCATCTCGCTGAACCAACAGTGTGGATCACCGGGGAGCAAGCGAAGTCGTATTCGCTGGAACGGCTGGGCTGGCCCCGCCTCATTCCACCGCCGCTTGTGCACAGCCCGCAGTATCACCGCAGGTGCTGCGGCGCCGACGGGACGGCCAATGTAGGTGTTCTCGTACTGCGGGCGGATCTCGCCGTCGGTGTAGGGCGACGATGCGGTTCGGGTTGGTGTAGACGCTGAGGAAGCCGGTGATCTCGGCGATGATGCCGGTCTCATTGCGTCGGGCTTCGGCGGCGACTCCACGGCAGCCCCCGGCCCTAGAATGAGGGGTGCCTCGGCCGTACGGGACTCGCTTGGCCGCCTGCCCCGCACGGCCGAGCACTTTCGGCCGTTCTGGCCGGCGCTCAAATCACCGCGAAGGGTTCCAGCGCCTTCGATACGATGGCGGCGGCCTGCAACCACGATCCGTCACGGCGTGTGACGCTCCCCCGCGACCTGCGTGGTCCGCGTCGTTTGCAAGCCTCCCGACCTGGGCCCGCCGTGGCAGCGCCACCGGCGCCGTACGTACGAAATGGAGCATCCGAGGATGGCTCGACACCTGGTAACCAGCGCGCTTCCCTACATCAACGGGATCAAGCACCTGGGCAACATGGTCGGGTCGATGCTTCCGGCGGATGTGTACTCCCGGTACCTCCGCCAGCGCGGCCATGACGTCCTCTACATCTGCGCCACCGACGAGCACGGCACGCCGGCCGAGCTGGCCGCCAAGGAGGCCGGTCTGACGGTCGCCGAGTTCTGCGCGCAGGCGCACGACGCGCAGAAGGCCGTGTACGACGGCTTCGAGCTCGCCTTCGACTACTTCGGGC
Organism: Streptomyces sp. NPDC050564; assembly: GCF_044457265.1. NCBI lineage: Bacteria > Bacillati > Actinomycetota > Actinomycetes > Kitasatosporales > Streptomycetaceae > Streptomyces > Streptomyces sp. NPDC050564. Next base: position 254,823 of record NZ_JBITGS010000009.1, read on the forward strand.
GCAGCTCCTCGCAGCAGAACGTCGAGATCACCCAGCACTTCGCCCGGAAGCTGAACGAGAACGGCTTCATCGAAGAGCGGGCGATCCGCCAGGTGTACTCGCCGGTCGACGGCCGCTTCCTGCCGGACCGGTACGTCGAGGGCGCCTGCCCGCACTGCGGCTACGACAAGGCCCGTGGCGACCAGTGTGAGAACTGCACGCGCGTCCTGGACCCGACCGACCTGATCGACCCGCGCTCGGCGATCAGCGGTTCCACGGACCTGGAGGTCCGCGAGACCAAGCACCTCTTCCTGCTGCAGTCCAGGCTCCAGCACGAGGTCGAGGAGTGGATCGCCACCGTCAGCGCCGAGTGGCCGCACCTGTCCACGTCCATCGCCCGCAAGTGGCTGACCGAGGGCCTGAACGACCGGGCCATCACCCGCGATCTGGACTGGGGTGTGCCCGTCCCGGCTGACACCTGGCCGGAGCTCGCGGCCGAGGGCAAGGTCTTCTACGTCTGGTTCGACGCCCCGATCGAGTACATCGGCGCGACGAAGGAGTGGGCGGACGCCTCCACCGACGGGGAGGCCCGCGACTGGAAGTCGTGGTGGTACGAGGCCGACGACACCGTCCGCTACACCCAGTTCATGGCGAAGGACAACGTCCCCTTCCACACGGTGATGTTCCCGGCCACCGAGCTCGGCGTGCGCGAGCCCTGGAAGAAGGTCGACGTCGTCAAGGGCTTCAACTGGCTGACGTACTACGGCGGCAAGTTCTCCACCTCCCAGAAGCGCGGCGTCTTCACCGACGCTGCCCTGGGGATCCTGCCCGGCGACTACTGGCGCTACTTCCTGATCGCCAACGCCCCCGAGTCGGACGACTCCTCCTTCACGTGGGAGCACTTCACCGCCACGGTGAACAAGGACCTGGCGGACACCCTTGGCAACTTCGTCAACCGCGTGCTGTCGTTCTCCCGCAAGCGGTTCGGCGACGAGGTCCCGGCCGGGCACGCCGCCGGCGAGGCGGAGGCGAAGCTGGGTGAGGAGATCGCACGGCTGCTCGGCGAGTACGAGGAGCAGATGGAGGCCCTGCAGTTCCGCAAGGCCGCCGCTGCCCTGCGTGCGCTGTGGTCCGCGGGCAACTCCTACCTGGAGGAGAAGGCCCCGTGGCTGGAGATCAAGACCGACGCCGACGGCGCCGCGCTGACGCTCCGTACCGCGATGAACCTGATCCACCTGTACGCGGTCGTCTCCGAGCCGTTCATCCCGACCTCGTCGGCCGCCATGCGCGGGGCCTTCGCGCTGGAGAACGACACCGCGACCTGGTTGAGGGCGGAGCAGGCCAAGTCCCTGGACACCATCCCGGCCGGCACCGCCTTCACGGTGCCGCCGGTGCTCTTCGCGAAGATCACGGAGGAGGACCTGGAGTCCTACCGCGAGCGCTTCGGCGGCACCCCGGAAGCCTGACCGTGTCTCCCGAGCCCGTACCGTCCGTTCTTCAACGAGCGGTGCGGGCTGTACGACACCCGACCCCATTCTTCGGGTGACCCCCTAAAGCGGCAATGTGATTGCCTTGATCACATCTGCCGCTCTAGCCTCTATTGCAACGCGTTGATGGAGACGAGTAGCCGCGGGACCACACGAGCCGAGAGAGCTGCCGGTAGCTGTGAAGGCAGTCTCGTGCCCCGAGGTGAAGACCCTCCTGAGCGCGGGGAGGAACGACCCTGTGGTCCTATGCCCCGCCGGCCGGCCCCCGTCATCGGGCATGAATGAGGCTGCCGCTGTCCGGCGGTGGCAAAGGCGTGGTGGCACCGCGAGTACCCTTCTCGCCCACGCTCCCAAGGGATCATGACGACGCCCCTGGGAGGGCTGCGATGATCCACACCACTAGCCGCGTACTGGTCTCTGGCCTGCGAGAACACGTCGGCGAAACCGTTTCGGTCTCAGGCTGGGTGAACACGCTCCGCCTTCAGCGCAAGATGCAGTTCGTCCTCGTGAGGGACCACACCGGAACCGCCCAGGTGACTCACAAGCGCGACGACAGCGAGCTGGAACAGCAGCTGGAGGACCTGACCACCGAATCCGCCGTCCGTATCATCGGCCGCGTGGTTGACAACCCAGTCGTCAAGCTCGGCGGCCTGGAGATCGTCCCGGAGTCGATCGAGGTCCTCAACCGAGCAGAGACGCCTCTGCCGATTGACGAGCACACCGGAGTCGAGCAGCGCCTCGACTGGCGGTTCCTCGACGTCCGCCGCCGCCCGACCGCCCAGCTGCTGTTCGCCGTGCAGACCACCCTCGAGCAGGCGATGCGCGAGTACGCGTACGCGCAGGGCTGCACCGAGATGCACACCCCGAAGCTGATGGGCACCGCCTCGGAGTCCGGCGCCGAGGTGTTCAAGCTCGGGTACTTCGACCGCTCCGCCTATCTGGCGCAGTCGCCGCAGTTCTACAAGCAGATGGCGATCGCGGCCGGCATCGACAGGGTCTTCGAGATCGGACCCGTGTTCCGGGCCGAGCCGTCGTTCACTTCCCGGCACGCCACCGAGTTCACCGGTGTGGACGTGGAGCTGGCATGGATCGACAGCGTCGAGGACGTGATGGCGTTCGAGGAGCAGATGCTCACCCATGCCATCACGAAGGTCGCCGCTGCCCACGGTGGAGCAATCCGGGAAACGTTCGGTGTCGAGGTTACGGTTCCTACGACACCGTTCCCGCGAATCACGATGGCCGAGGCCCAGGAGATTCTCCGCGCCAAGGGCTGGGACCCGGAGCGCATCAAGGAGGACCTGGACCCGGAGGGCGAGCGTCGGATCTCCGCTCACATCAAGGAGCAGAGCGGGCACGAGTGGGTGTTCATCACCCACTATCCGACAGGCATCCGGCCCTTCTACCACATGCGGCCTGCGGACGACTGGAGCGTGACGCTCAGCTTCGACCTGTTGTGGAAGGGGTTGGAGGTCACCACCGGAGCTCAGCGCGAGCACCGCTACGACGTGCTGCTCAAGCAGGCCGCAGAGAAGGGCATGAACACTGAACCGATGCAGGACTACCTGAACTGCTTCCGGTTCGGGTGTCCTCCGCACGGCGGTTTGGGTATGGGCCTGGGGCGGGTGCTGATGGTGTTGCTCGGCCTCGACTCGATCCGAGAGGCCACCTTCTTGTTCCGCGGGCCCAACCGGCTTACTCCCTAAGTATGAAGAGGCGGGGGCGGCCACCTGTGTCACGGTGGCGGCCCCGCCTGGTCAGATGCTGATGTTGCGAAGGCCGTGCGTCCATGCTTCAGCTGGATGCTTGTCCCAGTAGGCGCACAGTGCCAGTTCGCGTTCTGAGAAGCGGCCCTGGTGGCAGAGGGCTCCGTGGGAGAGCGCGACGCTCACCGCGAGCGGGGACTCGGTGGTCACCCAGTGCTGCGTCAGCGCGGGCTCCACATCATGTCGCCTTGTCAGGTTGCAGCCGACATGCACGCCATCGTTGGCGAGGAGGCGCAGAGCGGGCGGACCGGAAGTCCGGCCCGCCCGTCGCGGCCGCAGTGTGCCGGTTCACAGCCCGAACTGCTCGATGAGCTTGGCGCGGTGTAGGCGCAGGGTGCGGTTGTCGGGAAGGATCTCCAGGATCTGGGCCCCGTCGTAGTTGAGGAGCTGGGCCAGGGTCGTGGCGAAGCCGCGGGCCCGGGTGGCGGGTTGGCCGGCGCGTTCGGCCAGGGCGGTCATAGGCAGGGTGCCGGCCTCGACGAGCGCGGCCAAGGCTTGCGGGGCGGCTTTGGCCAGTGACTTGCGTGCGAGCAGTTCCAGCTGTGCCTGGTACAGCTCGGTGGCCATGAGCCGCTCGACCAGGGCAACAGCAGGGTCTTCGGACTGGTTGGAGGTGGGTGCGGTCTCGGGCTCGGCCGCCGACTCGGCGGGTTCCTGCGGTACGGGGGGAGCCACCTCCTCTTCGCCGAACAGGCTGATGACGCCCTCGGGCGCGGGCGGGGCAGCCTTCCTGTTCTGCTTGCGGCGCGGGCTCGCCACGGCGGCATCGGACACGCCACCTGTGCCCGCTTCGTTCTTGGCGCCGGCCTCGACGACGACACCGCCCTCGGCGTCCTCCGTCCACCAGGAGGGTGTCGGGTCGCCCAGCTCCCGCCACCCGATCGGCGGCTCAGCGCCGAAGGGAAGGAGGGCGAGGAGCGGGATGGTGAACTCGGCGAGGGTCACCCCGCCGTGATAGCCCGCCTTGAGCGCGGTGTACCGGGTGTCGTGGTCCCGTAGCGCGACGATCCGCGATCCGGGCTCCGGCCAGACCACCCGAGGTCCGGACAGCTCGATCTCGGCCGGGGCGACGGGTCCACCAGGAGTGCGGTGGCGGGCCGAGCCGATCGTGCCGCCGGCTGCGTCGAGCTTGGTGCCGCGCCGCTCGACTACATGGCCGTGGTCGGAGGTGAGCAGCACGGTCATGCCGTGCGCACGGGCAGCCCGCAGCAACGGTTCCAGACCGCCGATCTCCTTGGCCTGCCACGCCCCGTCGCCGAGTTTCTGCTCCTTGCCGAGGCGGTCGTCGACCGTGTTGAGTACGACCGCGACATGGGTGCGCTCGTCGGCGAGGGCTTCGGTGAGGGCGGTGGAGAACGGCGAGCCGGTGTCGGGGCCGCGCAGGTCATCCTTGTGGAATACGACCGCCGGAGCCCCGTTCCAGCAGGAGTGCTGAGGGAAGAGCCGCTTCTCGTCGCTCTGGTCGCCCTTCATCAGGGTGCCCGCGAACAACGAGGTCCGGGATACGGCCGTCAGGGTGGGCAGCGCGGCAGCCACGGCGCGCCGGACAGGTGCTCCGGCCGCAGTGGGCAGCGGGTCGAACTCCGCCCATTGTCCCCGGAGTTCTTCGCCAAGTTCCGCAGCTATCGCCGCGCTCATCCCATCCACGAGCAGGAGCAGGACCCGTCGGCCGGGGCTGGCCACGACGGGTGCGACAACGCGGTCCAGCAAGCTCTCCACGGTGAGCATGGCGCCAGGAGCGGTGCCACCCGCGGTCCACACTGCGAGCCGCTCGGAGAATGCACGGTCCAGCTCGCGGCGCTTGTCCCGCGCCTGCGCGCCGATCCGGCTGTACGCGTCGGCGAGTACGTTGTCCGGGTCGCCGCCCGCTTCGAGGTGTTCCAAGGCTCGGTCCACCCAGCCGAGTTCGTAGATCTGGCGGGCGGTGCCGTCAGCGACCGAGGCGATATCGGCCTCAGGCGAGCTGGCAAGCCAGCTCCGCAACCGCGCCGCCATCCTCACCCGCTCGATTCGCGCCCGGGTGGCGCCGTCGGCAGCCAGAGCATGGTCGGCCAGCGCGGTGACGGCAGCAGTGATCGTGTCGGTGTCGCCGTCGGCGAGGGCACGACCAGCCGCAGTGAAGCGGGCATCGAGTCCGGCCGAGAGCAGCGGGCTGGCAGTCGCGGCAGCCTGTGCCCCGAACTGTGCCACGAGCTGTGCGGCCCGCGTCAGGACCGGGTCAGCGAGCCGGTGCTCGCCTCGGTCGACAAGACCGCGGACGAACGCCTCGCCGCTGGATCCGAAGGAGGCCAGAAGTCTGTCGAGGTCGTCGCCCTGGGCGGGAGGCTGTTCGCCGAGCCACCGCTCGGCGCGCCCTCGCGCCCGGTACAAGTCGTGATCGGCCTCCGCGTGCCCCCACAAGGCGGCGCAGACGACCGCGTAGGCAGCTGCATCTGCCCCGTGTTCGGCGTTCACCAGAGCGGTGATGATCTTTCCGGTGGAGCCGCCCTGTTCGGGTTCGGCGAGGAAATGGGCCAAGCCAGCCCGTTCCGGTCCGCGCAGATCGCGCAGGAGGTCGGGGCCGCCAGGGGTGAGAGTCCATCGGAACAATGCGACGGGGTCGATGCGGTCTCCGTCGTCGTGTGCGGCCGGCCCGCCCAGCGCATCCGTGTCGTGACGCCCGATCCTGAGACGGCGCCTGGCCAGCCGAGTGAGTGCCTCGTCTCGGGAGAGCACTCCCTTACCCAACGATGGCCAGCCGCGGGTGGCTGCCGCGTCCAGGAGCGCTTCGGCCGCCCAGGTCTCGCTGCGCAGTCGCCCGTCGAGACCGCGTGCGTCGAACGCCTCCTGCACGACCTCCCAGTTGTCGACGGACCGGATCCCGCCGCCGTAGACACGGGCGAGCAGCCCGGGGTCGAGGTCGGTGTCCTCGCAGTCGGTGAGGACGACCAGGACCTTGGGGTCGGGGGGAGTTGCCGCGTCGAGGTGGCCCAGGATCTGCTCGTGTACGGCCAATACCGAGGGCCCCACGGCCACGCGAGCCCGCAGCCCGCCCGCTGTCTGTTGCACGGCGGGCCCGTCCCAGGCCGGATCGGCCCGCAGCAACAGGACGCGGACCGTGCCGTCGCCGAGCCGGCTGCGGGCAGCGAGATACTGGCGGACGGTTCCCGCCGGCAGCCGGGCGAGACCGGCGGACGCCGGCGCTGTGGTGACGGTGTCGGTCATCAGTCGACAACCTTCCAGACGACCTCGACGGTGGCGTTGGGGTTCTCGGCCGCGAGCGCCGCGATCTCCGCCTGCAGCTCGGCGGCGGCCCGCGCGGCGGTGGTCCGCCCGCCGCCGGAGCGGGCCACGGACCGAGACGGCGTGCGGGGCCCCGGCTGCGCCACCGGCTCCGGCAGCACCTGTGGGTGGGCGGAGCCGCCGATCAGGTCCACGTCGTCCGAGCTCGGCGACGGGGTGGTGGGGGTTTGGGGCCGCTCGCCTGTGGTCTGTCGGGACCTCAGCAGGGAGAGCACCTCCCGGCCACTGGCCTGCAACACGCCCGGCAGGTCGGGGTAGTCCCCCGGATCGCCGGTGGCGGCATCTCGCACCCGCTCCAGGACGGCCGCGCCGTCCACACCGAGGGTGTCGGCCAGGCCCAGCTGGTCCCAGCTGGTGTTCTGCAGCGCGGCCGCGACCTTCGCCGCGCCCTTGAGGGACATGGCGTAGCGGTGTGCGGTGAAGTCGCCGAGGTCGAAGCGTGCGAGCCGGTCAACGACGGTCTTGGCGTCTATGCCGGCCTCCGTCACCGACTTCACCAGCTCCTGCGCCCGCCGGGCGAGGACGAGGCGGGGCGAGTCGTCGTCGAGGCGCAGGAAGGAACGGTGCTTCTCCAGTTCCCCGACGAGCCGTCCTGCGTCCTGGGCGAGCGCGGAGGCGGCTTGCTTGATCTGTCCGGCGAACTGGTTGACGATCCGCCCGCGACGCAGTTGCGGCGCGCAGTCCCCGAGCACGGTCTCGTACCGCTTGCGCGCCTCGGTCCAGTCTTCCTCACTGGGCAGAGCCTGCTCGCGCAGGGCGTAGTCCCGCTTCAGCTCGTGCGGTGCGGGCGCCGGTTCGACGGGGACACCGCCGCGTACCCACACCCGGTCGGTCATCTCCGCGTAGGCGGCGGCGAGCAGCCGGCGAAGCGGCTCGGGCAGTCCGCGCGGCTCGGGAAGGTCGCTCCAGTCGGAGAGCTTGACCAGAGTCGGCTCGGCGGTTCCGTCCCGGCGGGCCTGGCTGGTGAAGTGGTCAGGCCAGGTGGTGGACTGCCGGTAGTACGCCTCCCGCATGGTGCCGAGGCCGAGGCCGCCCGCGATCCGCGCCATGGTCTTGCGGTCCTTGCCATCGACCTCAACCTGTCCGTCGCGGTCCTCGGCGGCCTTGCGCACGTACTCGAAGACGGTCCTGATCTCGGCAGGTTTCACAGGCTTGCCGGTGCCGTCGGGGTCCAGGTCGGGGTGGGCGGGGTACTGGTGGGCAAGCAGCTTGCCAGCCAGGTCGCGGGCGGCGGCGTCCAGCGGTGCACCGAGCGGAAGCCGAAGCTCGGGCACATCCTGCTGGGCTACCAGGTGGGTGTCGAAGCCGAGGTCGACGACCCCTTCCTGCTTTTGCGCGAGCCCGTACGCCTGCCGCAGCGCCTGGGTGACCCGCTCGGTGAGGATGTTGCGCTGCGACTGCAGCATGCTCTTCGCGCGCGCCTTGTCGTCAGCGTTGAGACTGCGCGCAAATTCGGAGTCGAAGCGAGCCTCGTCGGCGAGGGCCTTGTCGATGACGACGAGACGCTCGAAGTCACTGCGCGAGGCGTCCGTCAGGTGTGTGGGCAGCCAGGCCAGGGTGCGCGAGTCGCCGCCCGCCTTCTCCCGCAGGGCACGCAGCCGCTGCAGGTCGTCCATCGGACCGAACTCGCCCTCGTCGTACGGGAAATCGACGACGAGCCGCCAGGCGTCGTCCTGGCTGGGCCGCAAGGTCGCCTCGGACAGCGAGTCGACGTCGGCGACGTGGCCAAAGACCACCTCAATCTGTCGTTCCGTGCCCTTCCACACAAGGTCGAGCACGTCGTATGCGTCAAAGCCGCCGGGCCCGTCGCCAACCCCGAGCGCGTCCTTGAGCAGCCTGCGCATCTTGGCACGCCGGTTGCCCAGGTTGTTGTGAACCTGTGCGTTGGCGAGGACGGCGTCCAGGTCGACGCCGGTGAGCTCCAGACGAACCACCGACCCCGGCCCGGTACCGGCGACCTTGATCTCCGGGAAGGCCGCCGCCCACTCCTTCACCTTCTGCGCAAGCCGGCCGACCTCGGTGCCCGCGATGCGGGTGGTAATAGAACCGTGGTTGAGGGCGTGCAGCCGCGCCAACGTGAGGTCGGCAAGCGCGGGCACACTGGGCGCGAGCGCCGACAGCAGCAGGGTCTGTAGGAGCCGGTTGTCCCCGGTGAAGTCGCGGCAACGGGCCGCGAGCTGCGGGTCGCCCAGGCTCTCGGGAGAGCGTCGGTACGCCTCGACCTGGTCCTCGGTGACCTGGTTGGTCTTCAGCAGGTACGGGCGCAGCTTGTCCCGGTACAGCTTGTCGGCAGCCTCGAAGTGGACGTTGGTCTCCCCGCTGAACGCCTTGTCGCCGCCACCCGCGATCGCCGGATACAAGTCGCCGAGCGGCACGAGCTGTCCGAGCCGCCAGTCGTCACGGTGGTCGACGAGCAGCTGGCTCATCAGCTTCAGGCCGGTGCGGGAGCGCTGCAGCGCGGCAGAGATGTGCACCAGGGTGTCCATAAACGCCGGCGGGAACGGGTACGTCCGCCTAAAAGCGTCCTCGTCCGCGCCGGTGGTGGACTTGTCGTGACCCAGCAGGGTGTCCCACACGTCCGGGCCGAGCTTCTTGGCCTCGGCGAACGCCGCGTCCACCTTCGCCTCGGCACCCGGCACGGGCTTGAGCAGGCGAGCCTGCGCGATCTGAGGAAGGTTGCGGTCCTCCAGGACGATCTCGTCGTAACGCCCGCCGTTGAGCTTCAAGGTGTCCTGCACTGCCGCCTCGGCGGCACCCGACATCTCCTCACCGACCAACTCACGCAGATCGCGCTGACGGGCGATGAACGACACCACCGGAATGGCACGCCGCTCGTCACCGCCCTCCACGAAGTTCGTAACCTTGCTGGATTCCCTGCCCAGCGCCTTCTGGTCGTGGATGAGAGTGGCCAGCCACAGGATCAGCTCATCCATGAACAGGATGAGCCCGTCGTAGCCCAGCGCCTTGGCGTGCGCCGCGATGACGCTGAGGCCCCTGTCGAGAGAGATGAAACCGCTGGCATCCTCGGAAGCATTGCGCGCGAAGGCGGGGAACAGCGTTCTTGTGAGGTCCTGGACGAGGCGGGCACGCAATTCCCTCGGCGTGGAGGGATTGTCTAGATCGAGGCTCTTGGTGTTCTCGTGCTCCTCCACCGCGTCCATGGCCTCGTCGAGAAGGCTACTGGTCCAGGTGAAAGAATCACCCCACTCGTCCTCCTGGCCACCGGCATCGGCGAGCTGCGCGATCACCCAGTCGTCGCCGTTGCGGCGGCGCTGCTCGGCAAAATCCTCGAAGATCCCGTCGGTCCGGTAGACCTGCGGCAGCGGGCAATCCTCATGCAGCTCGCGTACGTGCTCCACGTACTTGCCGAGCACCCGCTGCTCCAAAGACTTGGAGCCGAGCATGTGGTACGGCACCAGCAGGAACTTGCGGTCGTCCGCATCCAGCCAGGAGTGCCGGGCCCGCACCGGATCGAGCTCGCTACGGTTCCGAGCCGCCTGGTTACGCGAGAGCAGCGCGTAAAGCACCGCCATGAAGTGCGACTTACCGGAACCAAACGAACCGTGCAGATATGCCGCCTTCGACGAGTGACTGTCGAGCGCCGACTTGATCAGGTCCAGGGCCTCGTCGAAGTTACTCAGCAGCCGGTCGGTGACGACATAGTCCTTCAGGGCCGCCTCAACCCCCTCGGGGGTGACCGCCTCGTTCAGCTTCAGCACGAAGTCGGAGGTGGACACCGACTCCGGGATGTCGATCAGCTCCCGCAGAAGCGGCTGGTCCTCGGAGCGAGAGTTGTTCCTGCTCATGAACGCCATGGTTAAGCTCCTCGCCCTGCTCGGTCGGACTCTGCGCCGGTGGCGGCATCGGTGACGTTGTCCGTGACGGACATCTGGACGGCGGCCCTCGCGCCCGTTCGCTTCTTGGGCGCGGCTGTCTTCTTCGCGCTTCCGCGGGTAGCTGCCTCCGGGCGCCAGGCCCGCAGCGCGTCGTCGGTCAGCCCGAGTTCGCCCTGCTTCTGCTGCCTGAACGCCAGGATCTCGGCAGCCGGCGACGCACCAAACTCCGGGTCGTATTCGCCGTACCACTGCTCCAGCCAGGGCTGCAGCTCAAGCAGCCCGGCCAGGTACGGCATGATCTCGTCGTCGCCGAGCCCGGCCTGCTGGATGTGGGAGGCGAGGGCGAGAGCCTGCTCCAAGTGGTCCCAGCCGGCCCACCCGTAAAGCTCCGGAGACTGTGCGTTGACCGTGCCGTACGAAACAAACCGCTCCTTGGGCACATCGAGCTTGCCGCGCGCACGCCAGTAGCCCGGCTTCAGGAAATCCGCCGAGGTGTACTTCGGCGGCACGGGCGTGTCCTTGCGGATCTGCCGCTTGGTGGGCTCGTCAGGAGCGGCGTCCACCTCACGCTGCTTCTCCCACACATACTCCCAGTCGGCGCGCTTCTTCAGCCCGGTCGGCTTGTACCGCAGCGCGGAGACGAACGGCACGTGCTCCTCGGACAGCAGCTCGCGTACGGTCTTCGCGAGGTCCTGCCGCGGCGCGTACAGCTCAGCTACGGACGTGAAGTCCTCGTCGGCTGACAGGCTTTCGGCGAGACGGGCGAGGGTAGTGACGGTGGGATTGCCGCTGGCGTCGAACCAGTGTGCGCGGTCCTCGACTCGGTCGAGCAGCCAGGACTTCAGCGCCTTCTGCCGCATCGCATCCCAGCCCTCGGTGGCCCAACGCCGCTTGTACTCCGGGCGCTCCACCATGCCGATAGCGCGGTTCGACTCGATGACGTCGATCCGCCTCTGCACGAGCGCCTGGTAGTCGGCGGGCCAGTGCGTGGGGATCTCGGTGATGGGGGTGGACCCGTGCCGCTTGAACCACTCGTCGCCAGCTGCTGCGGCGGCGACGCGGCGTGCGAGCACGATCTCGAAGGCGCGCTGGCCCAGGGCGAGTTCTGGGACGGCGGAACTGTCGGGCAGACGTAGGTCGTCGGAGTGCAGGTTGTAGAGGGAGTAGACCTGCCAGTCGAGTTCCTCTTGGAGGGCGATCATGCGAGCGCGCGTCGCGTCGTAGCGATTCTGGGCTTCGCGAAGGGCGGCAGCGGTGGGGACGACGCTTGCTGCGAGGGCCGCAGGGATTTCCTCAGAAAGCTGCTGGGCGAGGGAATCGAGCTCAGTCGCGAGAGCAGTGGGGTACTCGGCAGGGAGGGGGAATTCTTCCAGCTTAGTTCCCGTGAACTCGTAGCGTTCCTCCCACCCTTCGCTCTGGATTCCACGCCCTAGGCCACTTCCTCCCTTGGCATGGCTAACCATCTTGAGCCAGAATCCGGCCGTGGAGCTGTTGAGCAATCCAAGCAGCATCAGATGCTCTTCCGCTGTGGCACCCTCACGGAGCTTGATAACCTGCGCCGAGTCCTTCACGGGGAGCTGGCCGGCCTGGAGATAGAAGTGGTTGTGCGTCGCAATTTTTGCGTAAACGATCAACATTTGCGCCTTGACACGGGAGTCGTAAACCTCACGCCATGAAATCCAAGGAATTCCCCTGTCGAGCATCGTGATACTGAAGCGCTTGCGAAGTTCCAGTACGTGACGCAGTGGCCACATGAAGCGCAGCAAGTCCTCATTCTCTGCACCTTCGAGGAGCTTCATATCTTGGTCGTACGGGCTCGTGAGCCAGGTCGCGCCAGCGAGTCCCCAATCCCGTACCTCATCGCCATTGACGACAGCGGTGGGCCTAGCACCTCGCTGGCGGGCGGCAGCAGTGTTCACCGAGCCGAACGCGTTGTCTTCGCCAGTAACGATAGACAGGCCGAGTTCTTGTGACGCAGTTCGCAGCCGCGTTCCCGTGCTTTCGACGATCTTCAGGATGTCTGGTGCGGCACCGCCTGTCAGACTCCATGGATGCCTTGACAGGTCGTCACGTCGCGTGTCGCGAACGCTGATCCATTCGGTCTCGGAGCCCGGGGAGTCGACCTGTTGAGTGATAGCCCGCCAGACGAGTCCATCCTCCGCCTTCTCCGGAGCCGCTGGCTCCCCCTGGACGCTCCGGACGGTGCGGACGGTGGCCCGGCGAGCGCCCGTGTAATCCAGCGGGCGGCCGACAAGGATGACCGTCGGGGTCCCATGCCCCGGGATGTACGCCCCCGAGGTGTCGATGACCTCAGTCAGTTCGACCTGATCCCGGAAGAAGCTCTCGATCAGCCTCGCCCCGAACTCCCTCTTCATGAACGAGTTCGCCGTGATCTGGCCGACCATGCCGTAGCCGAGCCCGGACTTCTCCTCGCCTCGAACCGCAAGCTCGAAGAAGCGCTGCGCGAATGGGACCGACAGCGCGTACGTACCCGCGCACGCGCTGTACACCTTGCGATACAGCTCGTTAAGTGTTTTGTCCTTGACTGTGATGTACGGAGGATTCCCCACGACCACGTGGTAGCGGCCCCGGTTCAGGATCTGCGGGTACTCGAACACGTCCTCCGTGCTCAGCGCGTAGTACGGGTCTTCGGCGTCGCCCGATTCCGCACTGTCGCCGAGGCTCAGCTGCTCGTCGCCGAAGAGTCCCTCCTGCCGGTGCTCCGTCGGCAGCAGCGAGTCACCCACCGCGAGCTGAATCGGCCACTCGTACTGCCGCGCCTCTGCGAACGTCCGCATGCCGCTCGAAGCCATCGCCGCGACCAGCAGCCGGAAGCGGGCCACCGCAACGGCGAACGGGTTGAGGTCCACCCCATGCACGGACTCCAATGCCGCCCGCACCCGTTCGTACGGGCCGACTTCGGGTCGCTGCGACGCCCACATCCGCACCAGCCGCCGGAACGCCCCGAGCACAAAGTGACCCGACCCACAGGTCGGATCGATCATCTTCAGTTCTTCGAAGCCGAACTCCCGTACCGCCGGGGTCATAGTCCGGTCGAGGATGAACTCCTCCACGAACTCCGGAGTTTGCAACAGTGCGTACGTCTTGCGGGCCGCCTCGCTCAGATCCTGGTACAGGTCGCCGAGGAACCGTGTGTCCCAGCCCTCGGTGCCGTCCTCGCTCAGCTGGTCGCTGAAGTCGTGTACGAGTACAGGGCCACCGACACCGCCGTCGCCGTCCCCGCCGAGCACTCCCTCACCAACGCGCTGCTCCCGCCAGAACGCGAGCAGCGTGCCCGCCCCGTCATGCGAAAGCGGGATCTGGTAGAGCGGGTTGTGGTTGCGGTCGAAGAGCAGCCGCCCAGCCTGCCCGGCACCCAACTCTGCGAACGCCGTCTCCAGCCAGCCTCGGTACGTCGGGTCGGCGTCCTTCTCCAGGTACTCCTCGTACCGCGCCTGCGCGGTCTCGCGCCCAGCCACATCCGGGGCGGTGATGTACGGCTCAGCGATCAGCCGGTTGTCCTCGCTGAAGCGGACGAAGACGGTGCCGAGCACCCAGGCCACCGCAACCTGGGTGATCCGCTCCCCGAGCCAGGCGTTCCACGTCGCCGCCGTACGGCCCAGCTTCCGGGCCTGCTCATACTCACCGCGCAGCCGGGTCCCTACCTCGGGGACAGCTTTGACCTGCTGTTCAAGGTCGATCTCTGCCGCCTTGACCTGCTTCTGCAGGTCGGCGAGGAGGCTCTTGCGGTCGATCACGGAACGGCTCCTGTGGAGAAATCGGAGTGGGCGGAAGAAGGCCGGCTCAGGAGGGGCAGAGGGTCAGGCGTCCGGCGCGAGGTGTTTGCGCGCGACCCAGGCATCAGGCACGACGATCCACTCGTCGAACCCTGCCTGGTACGGCACGCTCTGCCCGGCCAGCCTCGGTGCTTTCGCCGGGTCGGACTGGGCAACGAGCAGCCACAGCGGGCTGCCACCTTGCCGCGCTTCTTCCGCGAGCCTTACGAGCAGGTCCAGCGCGTCGTACCGGGCGAGCACCGCAGTGTCGGTAAGGAGCAGCGGTCCCTGCCCCTGCCGCAGTCGCTCTCGCAGCTGCGGCTCGATGCGCCCCCACGCCTTGTCTGTACGGATGCGCAGCTGCTGATGAGCCCGGCTTCCGGGTTTGGCAGCGTCGGCCTTGAGGACGGTCTCCCAGGTCGGTCTGGCCGCCTCGCCGATCACACTGCGCAGTTCGTTCACGAAGAGCCCGGTCAATGACACCGGCCGCACACCGTACGGCTCATCCGCCAGGTGCCGCACCGCGTTCTCAGCGCCCCGGTGGGGCACGGTCAGGACCCGGAAGCCGTCCTGTCGCGCCGAGTGCGTGAGCCGCTGTTCGGCCTTGACCGCGGCGGCGACGGCCGCGTCCGCGTCGTACTGGGTGGGGGCGGATCGACGGGCCGCCGAGGCTCCCCAGCTCGCCGAGGTCAGGCCGGCGGTGGCGTCCCCGGCCGGACGGTCCGGGATGAGGCGGAGCACCTTGTCGTAGCGCGTCGCCAGCTTCAGCTCGAAGCCGGCCTGCTTCAGGTAGCGGACCAGTGCGCTGCCCGTGGGCAACTCACGTGGCACCAGCGGGTCTGTGCCCAGGTCGGGGAAGCGGGTCGTGACTCGCTTGTGCAGGGCGTCAACCGTGAGGCCCGGCAGTCGCTCCTCCTCGACGCCGGGTTGCACGGCTACCACACCGGCCTGGGTGATCCTCAGCGCGCGCACCAGGTCCAGGTCGCGCGGGTAGATCTCCAGTCGGGGGGTGAGGGCAGCTCGGGTGGAGGCTGCCACCGCGATCTCGGCGGTACGCCGCTCATCCCAGCCCAGGTTTCCCGGCGGCCGTCGCACCGCGTCCAGCTCGGTGAGGACGGTGCTGGCCGTCGGCAGAGATTCCAGGTCCGCGAGTCGGTCGGCCCGCGCTCCCAGGTTGAGCGCGTATTCCTGCAGAGCGGGCAGCGTCGGGGTGTCCGGGCCGTCCACGCCCTCCCGGACGTCAAGTGCGAGGAGGCCGAGCACCGGATCGGCGCCCTTGGGCATTCGGGCGTGGAAGTAGCGGAAGAGCGGCGGGGCCTCGTTGTTGTAGCTCTCTCGCTCGACCATCGCACGCAGCAGCGACAGGGCGAGCGCGCGCCGGTCGCGCCGTTCCACGTGTTGGGTGCCGCGCCGGGCGATCAGCGCGTCGGCGAGCTCGATCACCGGGGCCACCCGACCGCGCTCGGCAAGGAGTTCCACCACGTCCTCGCGCAGCAGCCCGAGCGCGGTGTCGTGGTGCCAACGCTCGCGCGCCTTCTTCACGATCTGCGGGATGCGGCCCGCGGTCAGGCCCACCGCGTCGGCGACGTCCCGCTGCCGAACCCATGCCAGGCCCTCGGGCAGCTTGCCGGTCTCGTTGGGCAGCCGCAGTAGCAGCCGGACCGCTTCGCGTTCCTTGGCGTTGGAGCGGGCGCTGCCGCTGGATGGCTTCGGGACCAGGCGAGCGGCCAGCGCGTCCAGGCTCAGCGCGCCCAGCAGCTGCGGGTCAGTGACATTTCCGCCGCTGACGGCGACCGATTCGGCGACCGCCTGTTCCAGCTCGGTGATTTCCTGGCCGGCTGCTTTGCGGGCTTCCGCGCTGAGTGGTGCGGGGGCCGCTTTGCCGAGTCGGAGGTTCCACTCCTTCTGCCGGCGCTGGATCTCCTCCCGGGTGCGCGAGCCCATGCCCGGCGCAGTGAGGAACTTCCTCGCCGAGTAGTCCAGTACGTCCCCGACGGTGTTCAGTCCCATGGCGAACAGCTGGGACTGCGCGGAGAGCGTCAGACCTGCCACGGACAGAGGCGTCGTGCGGTCGGCCCTGGCCGCCTGCTGGTCACGAACCTGCTCGGCGGAGGCGTCGTCGTCCTCGCGTCCGATCTGGGGCCCGGCTTCCTGCGTGGTCCCTGCGCTTTCCGCCGTACCGTGCCCGGAGCTCGGTGCTGTTGTCCGCTGCGCATCCAGGAAGAGTGCCTGCCAGGCACGCTCCATCGGCTTCAGGTCCGAGAACCGGTCCTTCACGTCCCGCGCCAGAGCCTTGCGGAAGAAGGCGACCAGACCGTCGCGAACCGCCGGTTCGAAGGCGTCGGCGGCGAGCTGCGGGTACGGCCACTCCCTCGGATCGGTCTGCCGGGCTGTGACGGCACCGTCACCCCATCGGGGCAGCTCGTTCGACGCCATCTCGTGCAATGTCGCCGCGAGCGCGTACCGCTCGGCATGACCGTCGTACGAGCCGCGCGTGATGATGCCCAAGAACGGGTCGAGGTAGCCCTCGGTGCCCGCATCGATCTCCTTCGCCGGGTATCCGGCGAGCGAGAAGTCGATCAGCACCAACTGTCGAGTGCCGTTGGGACGGATCCGGATTGCAATGTTGTCCGGCTTCAGGTCCCGATGCCAGATTCCTTCCGCCTCCAAGTGCTCCACCGCACCGAACAGGTACTTCCCGTACGCCTCCAGCTGGTCCATGCCCAGGCGACCGTTGTCCCGCAGCTGACGGGCGACGGTGTCCTCACGCCGCCTCGGTCCCTTCCCGTCACCACGGTCCTGGTCCTTCAACTCTCGGCTGTCGCCGACGTATTCGAGAGCGAGCACCCGACGACCCGCGAGAGTCATCGGCTCCCGCTCGTACAGCGCGATGATGCTGGAATCCCGGTGGATACGGCCCAAGATCTGGGCCTCCCGATCCAGGGCCGCGTGCTTGGCCTCGCTCAGCGCGACCTTCAGCACAGCCACCGGCAGGGTGCCGCTACGCCGTGGCTCGCCCGCGAGATCCCTCACCAGGAACGCCCGAGAGGTCGAGCCCGTGCCGAGCCGACGAACAACCTCCCAGCGCCCGGCCAGTACATCCCCGGCCACGGCCTCCAGCGGGTCCTTCTCCGGCTCGCCCCGGTCCTCGTCCGTTTCCGATCCCGACCCGCCGTCCCCGCCCGTGCCTGCGGCTGCGGCTGCGGCTGCGGCTGCGGCTGCGGCTGCGGCTGCGGCCGGGCCGACGGAGTCCTTTTCGGTGAATGCCTGCTCGACGTACTCCAGCATCTCCAGGAAGTCGTCGACCGTGGACAGGCGCCGGCCCGGTTCGTACGCGGTGGATGCCTCCACCAGGTCGTCGATGTCCGGGTTAAGTCCGTCGACCAAGGCACTCGGGCGCAGGCTCTCACCGGCTTCCAGGCGGGCCATGACCTCGCTCTGGCTTGCGCCTGGTGCCTGCCCGGTGACCAGTAGATACGTGAGGACACCGAGCCCGTACACATCGAGGCGCACCGGATCGGCCTTCGGAATCCTCAACTCCGGCGCCAGATACGGATCAGCCTGCTCCGAGACGTGGAACCCGGACACGTTTGTAGGAGCCAGGGTCAGGGGCCGGCCACGGCTGGCGCTCTGGCCTGTAGCGATCTGCCAGTCCGCGATCTGCGGCCAAGGGCTCAGCCAGCGCTGCTCCTCGCTGAGCTCCCGCCCGCGCGGGCCGCGATCACGCGGAATGATGTGCACCGCGTGCGCCGACAGCGTGCGGTGATGGACACGGCGTGAGTGCGCGGAGCGCACCGTCTCCGCGAGCTGCCGTACGAGGGCGAGGCGGCCCCGCAGGTCCAGCTGCTTCCCGTGCTGCACCAGAAAGTCATCCAGCCGCAGAGTCTCCGGGTGGTAGTCGAACAGGATTGTCGGCCCAGCCGGATGCCCCGACGGCAGGTAACTCTTCAGCTGTACCGCACCCGGGTGCCGGAACCGGCTGAGCACCAGCGCCTCGCGGGCAGCGGCCTGCTCCACCGAACGCCGCTCGGCGTCCGAAGCACCGCGCTCGCTGAGGAAGACGCGCACTCGCGCCAGATCATGCAGCTGGGAGTGACGACCCAGGTAGTCGGCCCAGGTGGGCCCGGAGTCGAACGCCTTCGCGTCCAGGAGATAGGAGCCCACCTCATGCTGGCGGCGGATCGGTGCGATGCCGAGCTTCTTCAGGGCCCCGCCGACGCGGCGAGACGTCTCTGCCGTTATCCGGCGCCGGGCGTCACCCGGCGGTTCGGCCAGCATTTCCACGAGCTGCTTGACCGTGAATACGCCGTTCAGATCGGCGGCCGGCAGGTTCACGCGGAGCTTGTCATCGGTGAAGCAGACCGCCTCGCCCACCCAGATCTTCGGCCGGTCCCCGGGCCGACCAGAGACGTCGTTGATCAGGCCGGCCAGTTCCTTGGCCTTCCGATTCGCCAGGTGCAGGGGGTTGCCGTGTCGCCGCTGGGTCCCGCCGGGCGTGGTCTGCACCCAGTCGTTGCCGCCGCCGTGTACCGAACCGTGCCAGTCCTTCAGCTCGAGGAGGAACACCCCGGCCGGTGCGGTCACCAGAAGATCGATCTCGCGGACATGACCGCTGTTCGCGGTGAACGTGAAGTTCGACCAGGCGCGCCACGGCTCCTCGTCCGGCATACGCCTGCGGATCGCTTCCAGGCCGCGGCGCTCATGCTCGTGCTCGGACTCGGTGACCGTCGTCCACCGACCTTCCAGCATGCGACTCCCCGCCTGTATCTGCTGCGCACGTTTATGCCTGCCGTGACCCTGCCGCCGCGATCAGGAACACGGGGCTGCCCCCGCAGAAGGAATCTTAGAGGGCGGGACTGACACCGGGAGGAGGATCGAACCTGGCTTTCGGCCGACGCCGCATCTGACCAGCGGAAACCGAGTGATCGCGCTCGGAAGGGCAGACTCTGCCAGGAAGCTCGGCTGGGGCTGTCGGAAGGGGGCGGAAGCCCACGCCGGCTCTCCGCTTCACACCCTGAACCTACGTGTCTTCACCCCTCTCCAGGAGCTGCAGCCGGTTGGCCTGGAGTCGGCAGACGACATCTTCGGGAGCGAGGGCCCATCGCGCAGCGAGGTGGGCGATGACGGCCGACAGGTCTGAGGGGCGGGCTGGCCGCCCTCGGTGTCTGGCAAACGGGCCGTCGGTCTCCAACATGACGCGGTCAACGGGGAGCGCGTCGATCACCTGGCGGGCCTTGGCCGAGTGGCACATGGCGGGATTTACGGAAAACCACAGTCCGGCTGCCAGGGCGTCGTCCACCAGGTTTGCGGGGCCTGTGTACCAGTGCAGGATCGCAGCGGTGGCGCCGCTTTGCGCGAGGCGGGTGATGGTGTCCACTTCGGCACCGCGGCTGTGGACCGTCATGGGCACCGACAGGGCGCGGGGATCTGCCAGGATGGCCTCGAGGATCCTCAGTTGGGCGCGGCGCGTGGTGCGTCCGGCGGGTGAGTAGTCCAGGCCGATCTCGCCAATCCAAGTAGCCTCGGGCAGCATGCGCAGGAAGCGGGCCAGGTCGGCTGGCGTGAAGCTGTGGGCTCGGAGCGGGTGCATGCCCAGCGCGGTGTGAACACCCGGCCGTCGGCCGAGCCGGGTCCGCATCACCCGGTACTCTCCGGGGTCCTCGGTGACGGCCACGATGTCGACCGAGGCGTCGGCGGCTTCGCGCAGGACTTCGGCGGGGTCTTTGTAGCCCGTCAAGTGGCAGTGGGTGTCTAGCATTCGGTTCACGAAGTGTGCTCCAGTAGCTGTGCGAGCTGCCCATGAGCACCTGCTGTGATCCAGGTTCGGACCTCGGTACTGCCCCGGCGCCAGACTTCGATGTACGCGCGGCGCTCGTCGCGGGGCAAGGGCCCGTTGCGCAGGATGTCGGTGGTGGGACGGCCGGGACGGGTGCCGGCCAGCACGGCACGCAAATCGGAGCTGCGTCCCGACTCAGGATCGAGCAGTTCGGGGTCGGTGAGCGCGTCCCAGGCGTACTGCTCAGCCCGGTCCCATCCGGCTTGCGCCATCGATGCCCGGCGGATCAAACACGGAAAGCAGTAGCCGCAATTGCCTTGCGCCCGCTTGGCGTAGCGGGCCACCTCGGGGTGGGAGCAGGAGATGCTCCTGGGCGCGAGTTCGCTCAGGAGAGCCCGGTTGCGGTTACCGGTGAGCATCTCGCCCTTCGTCCTCAGCCGGTAGGGATTGACGAGAGGGTTGGGCACACCAATCGCCTGCTTGGCCTGCTCGAGGAGTGCTAGGTAGTGCGGATGGGTGGTACGGGTACTGAAGCTGCCGGACCGTGCACGGGTCAGGGGCACGTTGACGCCGATGTAACCGTTCTCAGGCAGATAGACCGGGACGTGCGGGCCAATAGAGGAGGCGACCGCGAGGGCGGTGCACAGGAACATCAGGGACCGTGACCGTGTGGTGGTCTCGCGGCCAGGGGGCAAAGGTCTGGCCTGGACCGGTTGGGCGGGTCCGGGCCGCAGGAACAGGCGCAGAGAGATCACGCGCTGCCCGTAATGGGCCTGCAGCCGGCGGAATAGCCGGGTCTGGGCCGCAGAGGTCTGCCCGCCTTCGTAGTGCGAGAGCAGGCACAGGCGCCTCTCAGGAGCTTCCTCCAAAAGGTCGATCACGCCGCACAGGGAGTCAAGGCCACCCGAGAACAGACACACACCGTCTGCGGTGATCTGGCCCTGACCGTCCGAGTCCGGTGCCAACGGCGGAGCGTGTTGGGTGCGCGGGTGCAGGGTCCATCGGTCGCCGGTTAGGAAGCGCAACATGTCCTGTCCGGTTTCGGTTGGCCAGCTGGCAGCGTTATGTACTGGAAACCCGAGGGCGAGGTCCCGTGTCCACGCGTCGTCGGTTCGACTACGCTCGCTCACTCGGTCCGCGACATAGGCACCGAACGCCATGACCATCAGGTCTGCCGCCTGCCGGGTGGGCACGAAGGACCGGAAGAACCCTCGACCGGCCTGCACCGTGGAACCCGGCAGGCCGGGCATGAAGTCGAGTAGGAGTCCACTCGGCGGGCCCGGGTCCTCAAACTGCTCGGTACGCACCGTGAACTGTGTCATGCCAGTCCTTCCAATGCTTGGTAGGCCAGCTCCAGCGCACCCTCGACGACTGCGCGCCCATCCGGCCCCGACCAGTCCATACTCAACGCGTTCTCAGGCAGTCTGATGGCCACACAGTCCTCGATGACCTGGCGCATCTGCCGGTCCGCGCGGCGAGCCGCCTCGGGGTCGGCGATCGTGCCCAATCGTTCTGCCACCACTGGCACCCTGTTGTAGATGTAGTGCGTCAAGAACAGTTCGAGGAGTCGTACCACGTCGTTCCGCGTGGTTGCCTCGTTCTCCAGCTCGTCCCAGGAATCGGCGTCTCCGAACAGCTCGTCCAGCACATCGCATACCGCGTCCCGAGCCGCTTGGCCGTCCAGGTCGCCCCCAGCCCCGGCCAGTTGTGTCACCAGTTCGTCCACGACCTCGAACCGGTCACGTCCGATCAGATCACCCAGGGACGCTTGCCGCAGCGCCTCACCCAGGCCCCCCGAGGCTACCCCTGCCAGCAGACCGCCCAGCCGCTGTGCCGTGGTGCGGCCGGCCATGGCGCCGGCCGAGGCGGCAGCCGCCCCACCCAAGACCGGCACATGACGAGCGAGGACCACTGCGGCTCGGCTTCGTGGCACGGACCCGCTGCTGAGGTCACGTGTGTAGGCAGTTGCGGCGTGTTTCAGCGGCGTCCAAGCCCCGCCGGAGCCACTCGTACGGTCCGTGGAAGTTCCCACTCAGTGCCGTCCTCGCTGACGAGCCGCCCTGACGAAACCCCCAGACGGGTTGGCCTCCCACCCGTCCAAAAGGGCACTGACGGTGGGGTCGGCTTCCGGAAGCCGACGGACCAGAGTGGTGATCTTCGGCCGGAGGATCTCGAACGGGATGACTCTGAGTCGTTCACACACAACCGGTGCAATGGCGGGGATGCGCTCGCACAATTCCGCCACCCCGTCCGTGGCCGCACCGGCGGGATCGTGCATGACCGCCTGCAGAAGGTGGTCCACGAGCGTCGGAAGGTCCGCCGAAGCGACGCTCTCCGCCGCCTGCCTCACCGCTGCGCGACGCCGCGAAGCCACGTCAGACTGAAGGCGCCCGAGCAATTCCTGGATGTGGGCCGACAGGAGGGCCGTGTTGGCGCCGAGCGTCAGTTTGGCCCGTGCGAAAGTGAAGTACGGACCGAGATCCTTCCCACCTAGTGCGGGCTCCATCCTGAGCCAAGCGTCGATGTGAAGCTGCTCGGCCCAGGTACGCACCTCCTCATCCAAACCGCCTGCGGGGGCCATCTCCCGGCTCGACGGGCGCCGGGCCGCGCCTCGCCCACCATCACGGGCCCCGGAAGCAGAAGGCGCCTCGGGCGCCTCGTTCGGGGCGGGATCGGCCTCGTCCACCCCTGTACCTCGGGAGCGCTGTTCGGCTGCGGCAAGCCAGTCCCCTCTGCCACTCACCGGCCCGGCGGACTGCCAGTCGAAGAGCCTCTGGAAATCGCTCAGGTACTGCGTCTCCAACACCATGAGCTTGGCGAGGACCGCTGCATCCAACGTCGTACCGCGCCGCTCGGCGCCGGCCAGACGCAACTTCAAGGTGTTCAGGAACCGCTTGATCTGGCGGGGGTTACCCCTCAAACCACTTCCGAGGACCGGCGCGACGGCTGCGGCCCACATCATGTCCTGATACAGCTCGGGCGGCATCTCGGGCCCCAAACTGTCCGCTGCCATGCCGACGTTCAAGGCCACTCCGAGCGCGCTGCCGCGCCGACGCTGGTCAACCGCCGCCTTCACTGCTGTGAACTGATCCTGCGACAGATGCAGTTCGGACAGGAGCAGGTGCATATAGGTTTCGGCCTCCGGCGCGGAGAGCGCCGGAATGTTGATCTCCACCTGAAGCATCTTCTCCAGGTACTCCGCCCCAAGTCCGGATGTCCCGGAACGCCTCAGCCCTGGGTAGCGCTGGTCGATGGCGGCCTGGACGACCTCGGCGTGGGCAGCGATGACGAACGCACTCTTGTCGACGTTCAGGAAGAGTCGGATAGCTTCGAAAGTGTCCACGACGGTATGCGGCAGGCACCGGTCCAAGTCGTCGATCATCACAATCACGGCCCGGACCTCGTGCAGGGACTCCATCAGTTCAGCGAACTGCTGCCGGAACGCGCCCGCCGCTACGGGCTGGGGTTCCTCGTCCGAACTATCCCCGGCGGAGTCCTGGGACGATTCCATCGAGCCGACCATGCCCTGAGCGAACATGGACGCTGTATCCGCTAGGGCAGGCTCCACAGCGCCGGCGGCTATTGCGGCACCGGCGGGGAGAGCCGTGCCGACCAGCATCCGGACCGGCCGGCGCAAGCTCGTGGCCATGCGTCTGAGGCGTCCCACCCGCTCGGCCTGCGGGCCATCGGCCTCGACCTCCTGCTGAAGTCGCGCCAGGACCGCCTCCGTCAGAGCGGCCTTGATGTCCTCGTACCCTTCGTATTGCCACGGGCTGAAGGAGACGACGACAAAGTGTCCGGTCTCATCGTCCGGAAGGCCCGCGAGCTCAGCTGCAACGATCTTCAGCAGGCTGCTCTTGCCGGATCCCCAACCACCAGTGACCCCCATCGTCAGCGGTAGCAGCCGTGGCTGGGTGAGTGCGACGACCATTTCGTCCACGAGGAAATCGAAACCGAGCAGGTCCAGATCCGTCTCGCTGTCCGACCACATGACGCCTCCCACCCACGTACCGCATGGGCCCCGACCGCGCGTTTGCGTGATCATAAGGGCGACTGGCCGAAATGGGACCCGGTTCGGTGATATACGTCGTCACCCTGGTCGCTCGGGACCTCGCGCCGTGGCGATTCGGTTCGAAGTTCATCTCTCGGCACCGGTGTCAGGGCGCAGCACCGCAGAATCGGCGCTTCAGCTGCCTCGCAGACGAAGATGGGACCCCACCAGCTCGTCGCCGGTGTAGCCACGCGGCTCGCCCCACCGCTCCGGCAGCCTTCTCCGTGTACGGCCAACTGTGCGACCCCGGGCTGACCACACGGACCGGCACCGGCACAGAGAGGAAAGATCGCTCGCCTGACTCAGGAGTCTCCTGGGACTCCTCTGGAACTTCCGGCACCCTCAACGGGCACGAGCGTGAAACAACCGAAAGATCATCCATGCTGGCCAGAGCAGCACGATCGCGGCCGCACATCTCGGCAGGTCATTGGGCTCGCCCGTCCATTCCCAGGATGGCACCCGCGCGCTGCTGCTGTTCTCCAACACTGTCCTCGGTCTCCGCAGAACGTGCCCTGACCTGCCTCCAGAACCCCCTGACACCCCATCAGAACGAGCGTCAAATGAGCGTCACGAGCGTCATTTCAGCGTCAAGATATCGCCCGTAACGCCCACATCGCACATAATGCGCACGGGCAAAACCGCAGGTCAGGAGCCCTTCGCGGCCGGTTCGAGGATGGCGACGCACTCCACATGATGCGTCATCGGAAACGCATCGAGCCAAGAACTCCCCCTTCCCAGCCCTCTATGACTGAGCAACCCGTCAAACTGGTCACGTGAGTGCTGAAGTCCCCCGTCCTTCCGTTCATCACCCTGTACCGACCGATGCGACCATCAAGGAGCTGTACGCAACGGCTTTGGCGTGTGGCATTCCGGACTGCCGTGAGCCGCTGTACCGGGACAGTACGTCCACCGGCAAGCGTGTACTCAACAGCCGGGTGGCTCACATCCATGCACGGAGCGAAGGCGGACCTCGGTGGGCACCAGCCATGAGCAGGGAAGCCAACCGAGCCTTCGACAACTTGATCCTTCTGTGCGAGCGGCACGCCTCCGAGATCGACATCACGCCCGAGCACTATCCGGCAGAGGTTCTGCGCGAGTGGAAGCAAGTTCAGGTAGAGGCGCACTCCAAGGCGCGGCATCTGGCTCTCACCGATGCCGAGGCGGCAGAGGTCGCCGAAGCTTCCTTCACCTCCGACGACCTCATAGAGCGGCTCACCGCCGTGCTGCCGTTCTCGGCCCGCTCACGGTCGCGCGCGGAAGCTTTGGTGCTGGCGTCCAAGGGCTGCCTGGCTCGCAGCAAGGTCCGCCTGCGAAGCACTCCGGCCGACCGCGTCGAGGCTGCGCTCGCCTGGAAGGCACGGCAAGCCACCCCGGAAGTCGAAGTGCCTCAGGGGGCGTTGCGGGTGCTCGTCGCGCCCATGGGGGCCGGCAAGAGCGAGAAGGCCGAGCAGTGGTGGAGCGAAGGTCTGACGGCAGCGTGGAGAGATGCCGACGTCGAAATTCCGGTATGGCTGGAAGCACGGGACATCCCGGCGACACTGACCTCCGCGCTTCAGAACGCCATGGGCGGCGACCCGCTGCGTGAGTGCCGGGTCGTCGTGGACAACCTCGACGCAGTCAGCCCCCAGCAGGCCGACCGGCTCCTTGACGAGGCCCGCCGCCTGGTACTGACCTGGCCGCTGGTGAGCGTGCTCGCGACGACCCGCCCAGGAGCGGGCACGGTGGACGAGGGCGAACGCATTGACGTGGAACCCTGGTCGCCTGAAAGAGGACTGGATCTCTTGCGAGCGGTGACCGACGAATACCACTTTCGGACCCTGGAGGTGTACGAGGTACAGCAGTTGCTCACCAGTCCCCTGCAAGTCCACGCCCTGGCCACGTGGCTGCGCGCGGGCCGGGACGGCCGCGTTTCCACGCATGAGCTGCTGTCAGGGCTGGCAGCGTCCATCCTGCAGCGTGAACGCCCGCGGGCTTCACCACAGGTGTGGGAGAGCCTGCCCCGCCTGGCCGCATGCGTCCTGGACGCTGATGGAGCAGTCGCTGCCGATTCGTTCGCCCGCCGCCATGTCATCTGGGAACTGGAGGAGACTGGTCTCGTCGTCCACGACAGGGGACTCCTGAGATTCGCACTCCCCCTGTTCGAGCAGCACTTCGCCGCGCAGGCGCTCCAGGACGGTCACACATCGATCGAATCCGCCGCCGGACCGGATCAGTTTCCTCGCTGGCGCTACGCGCTCGCATTCGCCGTCGAGGGCGCGACGTACGAGGTCGTCGAGGAACTGATACTTCGCATGGCCCGCACGAACCCTGCAGCCGCGTCATGGGTACTGGAAGAGGCGGAAGACCAAACGACGCGGCGCGCGCACCTGCAGTCGCCAGCGCGTCGGCCCGCCGTCAGGACCAACCTGACTAGCGGAGACGACCAGGAACCGGCAGTAGTCCTCGGGCTCCGACTCCGGGAGGCGATGCTCGCCTGGCTCCACGGCCTCGGCACATTGGGGCCGCACCTCGCACCACACCATCACGGACAGCTCGCCCCCTGGGGCGTGCGGCTGGCGACGGAGGAAGCACTGATCATCGGGCACGCCCGTGACGGCGTACTGGATGAAGACGTGTTCCTACGAGGCGACCTCGAATTCGGCACTGGGCAGTGGCGTCGGCACTTTCACGACATCAGCCTCTTCGACAGGCCCCGTCAGGATCTCGCGCGGTGGAAATGGACCCGCGACCGGCTCCGCGACCCCCTGACCCGCCGCCTACGCCAACGCACGCTGCCCGTCCCACCCGCTTCGCCCCTCGCGACCGAGCGTGTCTGGTTCCTCGCACGACTGATCATGGAGAACCGACACGGCAGCAGACCCGCCCGGCAGATCCCATTGGACGACCTGCGCGCTGAAGTGGACCGTCTCGTAGCCCACGCGGCGAACACCGTCCGGTCGACGTGGCAGCGTGGTGGAAGTCAGCCCTTTGACTCGGATGATGTCCGCTGGCTCGAATCACAACTGCAGCACGTCCATGGTGACCTTCTGGAGGCCCCCCGCCCCGCACCTGACCTGACCGACGGCAATCCGCGCTACTTCTGGCAGACCTACTCGCCCCAGCTGACCCGGTCCATCACGGCCGACGTGCTGCGGGACGCCCTCATTGGGTACCGCGAACTGGTCGAGACCAACTTTCCGCGGTTCGGAGCGGCACTCGGCCTATACGGCATCTTCCCTGTCCGGGGCAAAGGTATCGTCATCATGCCGCGGCCGGACGACACCCAATCATGGTCCGCCACCGTCGTATTCGCCGTGCACCGCGACGCCTCTTCCGGCGATCGCGATACCCCGGCAGTCGACATGGGACTCGCCGAAGATCCGGACGTTCCGAACGACATCTGGCAGCAGGTCCGTGCCGTCCACTCATCTGTTTTCCGCCTCCCGGCCGTGCACCAGCATCAGCTCTCGACCGGCCTTGAGCGCCAGGCCACGAACCTCGCATACAGCTGGCTGGTCCGCGACTTGAAGGCAGTTGGCTGGCTGGACGAGACGATCAACTTCTACGATTGAACGGTCACTCGGCGTAGCCCCTGCGGCTGGCACGACGGACCGAATACCACGCGTCGCCCCACCCTCAAGGCGGGCCTCCGCTGGGGAGAATCTGGGGAGTTTAGACGGCGCTGGGGAGCGCGTGGGGAGAATCGGCTGCGCAACACGGCAAGATCCTGAAAGGCCGCGAAAGAATAATCCGCGCAGGTCAGAGGCCATAGTGACGCCATCACCGCAGGTCAGTGCTGCCCGTTAGACAACTTCATGACGTACGTCCCGAGATCGTCGGCCTCGACGAGTCCCGGCAGCGAGCCGCCCTCACGCAGGGGCGTGATGTAGCGGGTCGCGATGACTTCCTTGAGCATCGCCCCAGGCTACTGGGGCGACCACGGCCGACGGACGCTGCCCGTGGCCGCCCCCCGCGCCCGGATCCGGCGGGGGGCGAACGTGCTGTCGACCTGCTGTCGATTTGGCCAAGAAGTCTCCAACCCCCTGAACAGGGTGCACGGGCAGGCCGTACTCCTTTACGGATCAGCCTCACGTTCGTTGAAGGGAAAGTCAGCATGACCAGCGAATCGCTTCAGCCCGTCTCGGCTCCGGCCCGCCGCACCGTTGTGGCGGCCGTCGGCGCGGCGGGGCTCGCCGTCGCGCTGACCGCGTGCGGGTCGGACGACAAGAAGTCGTCCGGTTCCACCGAGGTGAGCGGGGGCGGCTCCGGAGGCGGTGACAACGCCGCGGCCGGGAACGCCGGAGCCAATGTCCTCGCCAAGACCACCGACATCCCCGAGGGCGGCGGCAAGGTCTTCGCCGACCAGGGTGTGGTGGTCACCCAACCGACCGCGGGGACGTTCAAGGCCTTCTCCTCCAAGTGCACCCACCAGGGCTGTGCGGTGAAGGACATCTCGAACGGCGTCATCAACTGCCCCTGCCACGGCAGCCAGTTCTCCGCCACCGACGGCAGCGTGAAGAAGGGGCCCGCGACGAGCGCGCTGGCCGCCGCCAAGATCACCGTCGACGGCGACTCGATCACGTTGGCGTGATCGCTGGGGACATCAGCGGTCGGGCTCGCGCGGCCCCTGGGGACTTCAGCAGTCGAGCTCGCGCTGCTTCCGGAGACTTCAGCGGTCAAGTTCGCGTGGCCCCTGGGGACTTCAGCGGCGTGGTCGCTTGAAGCAGGTCAGCACGTCGTCGGTCGCGGTGATGGTGGCGACCAGGGCGAGCGTGTTGCGGATCATCGCGGGGGTGTAGTCGGAGGGCACCCCCGCGATGGCGTCCGCGGGCACGACGGCGGTGTAGCCACGGTTCACGGCGTCGAACACGGTATTGGGGATGGCCACGTTGGCCGAGACACCGGTCACCACGAGGGTGCGGCAGCCCAGGTTGCGCAGCAGCGGATCGACGTCGGTGCCCGCGATCGGCGAGAGGCCGTGCAGCCGGCGTACGACGAAGTCCTCCTCGGCGACCTCGATGGGCGGCACGATCCGCACGGCCGTGGTCCCCGTCAGCTGCTGCACGGGCAGCCGCTCGGCCGCGCGGAACAGCCGGGCGTTGCGGTTGGCGCCCCGGCCGTCCGGGCGCCGCTCGGCGATCGCGTGGACGACCTGCACCCCGCTCTCGTGCGCGGCGGCCACCAGCCGGGCGACGTTGGCGAGCACCCCCGACGACCGTGCCTCCTTGGCGAGTTCGGGCAGCGCGCTGTCCTGGCCCACGACACCCTGCTGGCACTCCACGGTGAGCAGCACCGTGGTGGCGGGGTCGAGGAGTTGACTGAGCTGTTCGTACGACGGCATGGCTCCCCTTGTCGTCGGAGGTCGGAGCGGGCGAGCGTAACGACCATTGCGTGGGGACGGAAGACGGCCCATGCTTTTCTGACGTGATGTCAGAGGATCTCTGTCGGCTCGGACGAGGGCCGACGCGGAAGAAGAGGGGACCGCATGGCTGTCACTCAGCGCAGGGGCCGGAAGATCATGATGACTCCCGGCGAACTCGACGAGTTCCTCACCACCCAGCGCACCTGCCGCGTCGCGACCGTGTCGAAGGACGGTGCACCGCACGTGAGCGCCCTCTGGTTCGCCTGGGACGGGACCTCGTTGTGGCTGTACTCCGTGGTGCGCAGCAAGCGCTGGGCGGAGCTGCGCCGCGACCCGCGCGTCGCCGTGGTGATCGACTCGGGCGAGGAGTACGGGGAACTGCGCGGCGTCGAGCTGTCCGGCACCGTGGAGTTCGTGGGGGAGGTCCCGCGCATCGGGGAGCTGTGCGCCGAACTCGACGTCCCGGAGACCCTGTTCGCGCGCAAGAACTTCGGTCTGGAGGAGATGCCGCACGACGGCCGCCATGCCTGGGCGCGGCTGACTCCGGAGGCGATCGCTTCGTGGGACTTCCGGAAACTGCCTCCTCTGTAGAGCATTTGGCCCCGCGAGTCGGAAGAACCGTCAACTCAGCTGACGCTGTAGTTCACTTGACGCCTTCCCCGGCCCTACGCAGAGCATCCACCGCCGCCCTGATCGAGGGCCGACGGTCGGCGTCGGCCCGCCACACGACATAGACATGGCGCCGCACGCGCTGCCGCACCGGCACCGTGACGACACCCTCGGGCATCGGATGGCGCCCGAGCAGCGGAGCCACGCACACCCCGAGCCCCGCGGCGACCAGGCCGAGTTGGGTGTGCGTCTCCGCCGCGCGGTGCCCGATGCGCGGTTCGACGCCCTTGGAGCGCAGCGTGAACATCAGCCACTCATGGCAGAACTCGCCCTCCCCCCAGGTGATCCACTCGTCGTCGGCGAAATCACCGAGGTCCACCTCGTCACGGTCCGCGAGCCGGTGCCCGACGGGCATCGCCACATCGGCCGGGTCGTCGAGGATCGACACCTTCACCAGGCCGTCGGGCAGCGGCATCGGCTTGTTGTACCAGTCGAGCACGACCGCCAGGTCGAGGTCGCCACGTACCACCCCGGCTACGCCGGCTTCCGGCTCCAGCTCGCAGGAGCGCACCCGCAGCCCGGGGTGATCGACGCACAGAGCGGCGAGCGCGGCGGGAAAGAGCCCGCGCGCGGCGGTCGGGAACGCCGAGAGCCGCAACTCACCCACCACCTGACCGCGCTGCGCCTCCAGGTCGGACTGCGCGAGCTCGACCTGGGACAGGATCCGCGCGGCATGGTCGGCGAGCAGCCGTCCGGCGTCGGTGAGGCGCACACCCCTGCCGTTCTTGGCGAGCAGCTGCTGCCCGACCTCGCGCTCCAGCTTGGACATCTGCTGGGAGACGGCCGACGTCGTCACGTGCAAGCCCTCGGCCGCGCCGCTCACCGAACCGTGCCGGGCCAGGGCGTCGAGGGTACGTAGGCGCTCCAGATTCAACATATAAGCAATGCTACGAGATATCGCTCGAGAAATCTCGCTTGTGCTACGAGATCCTGGGCTTCATCGTTACGTCCATGAGCACCGTCACGAGCCGCCGCGCCCCCGCGGCCACCACCCCGACTCCGCACCGCCGCACCGCCCTCGACTGGCGGATCCGCTTCGGCGCCCTCTCCCTGATCTGGGGCTTCAGCTTTCTGCTCATCAAGGTCGGCACGGAGGGCTACGCACCGTTCCAAGTGACGTTCGGGCGGCTGCTGTTCGGGACCGCGGTGCTCGCTGCGGCGATGGTGGTGAAGCGGGAGCGGCTGCCGCGCGGGGCGCGCACCTGGGGGCATCTCGCGGTCGCGGCCTTCCTGCTGAACGCACTGCCGTTCTCGCTCTTCGCCTACTCCGAGCTGACCATCCCGTCGACGCTCGCGGGCATCTGCAACGCGACCTCGCCGCTGTGGGGCATGGCCCTGTCCCTGGTCGCTCTCTCCGAGGACCGGCCGACCCGCCTCAGGGTCGCCGGCCTCGGCATCGGCTTCCTGGGCGTGCTCACGGTCCTCGGCGTCTGGCAGGGCTTCCACGGCCTGGACGCCACGGGCACGGCAATGGCCCTGCTGGCCTCGCTGAGCTACCCGATCGGCTGGATCTACGTCCGTCGCACCCTGGCCGGCACCGGCCACTCGCACCTGTCGATGACCGGCGCTCAGCTGCTGCTGGCCACCGCACAACTGGCGTTCGTGACCCCGCTGTTCACCACGCTGCCGGGCCGCTTCCCGGTCGTGCCGCTGCTCGCGATCGCCGCCCTGGGGGCCCTCGGCACGGGCCTGGCCATGCTCGTCCAGTACGGCATCGTCGCCGAGGTCGGCCCGACGACGGCCCAGATGGTCACGTACTTCATCCCGGTGATAGCCACCGCCGCGGGCGTCGCGATCCTCGGCGAGTCGCTCACCTGGTCGACTCCGGTCGGCGCGGTGATCGTCCTCGCGGGCGCGGCGCTCACCCAGGCGAAGACGCGCCGCTGACTCACATGTAACGACGTGCGGGCGCCGGGCCGACGGCGGAGGCGACGGCGTCCGCCAGCGGCCCGATGTCGTGCGGGGTGAGGGTCGAGACCGTGATCCGGACGGCCGGCGGCGCACTCATCCGGAAGCGCGCTCCGGGCGCGACCGCCCAGCCGGAGTGCAGCAGCCGTGCGACCGCCCCCGTCTCGTCCGGGACGGGGATCCACACGTTCATCCCGCTGCGCCCGTACGCCTCGATGCCACGCTCCTTCAGTGCGTCGATCAGCGCCTCGCGGCGCCGCCCGTACGCAGCCGCCACCGCTTCGGCGTCCACGGCACCCGACGTCCACAGGTGGACGACGGCCCGCTGGAGCAGACGGCTCACCCAGCCGGGCCCCAGCCGCTGCCGGCCGTGCACATGGTCCACCGTGACGGGGTCCCCAGTGAGGACGGCGAGGCGCAGGTCGGGGCCGTACGCCTTGGCGACGGAGCGCACGAGGGCCCAGCTGTGCGTGACCCCGGCCAGAGGATGCAGTGGCAGGTCGACGATCCGATGCCCGTGGTCGTCCTCGATGAGCAGGGTCTCCGGGTACGCCGCGAGCACGGACCGCAGGGCACGCGCGCGCGTGGCGCTCACCGCGGCGCCGGTCGGGTTCTGCGCCCGGTCGGTGACGACCAGGGCCCGCGCCCCGGCCTCCAGCGCACGGCGTACGTCGTCGGGGAGCGGGCCCTCGTCGTCGACGCCGACGCCCACCGTGCGCAGCCCGAGCGCCGGGGCGAGGTCGAGCAGGCTGCCCCAGCCGGGGTCCTCGACGGCCACGGCATCCCCGGGTTTGAGATGGACCGCGAGGACGCGCTCAATGGCGTCGAGCGATCCCGAGGTGACGACGACGGGTCCGTCGGGTACCCCGTCCGCATCGAGGTCGGCGCGCGCGAGCCGTTCCAACTCCGGTTCGACGGCTGCCTCCCCGTACATGACGGGCTCGCCGTCCGACCACGCTGCCGCCCCCGCGAATGCCTCGGCGAGACCGGGCAGCAGCGCGCGATCGGGGTTGCCGTCGGCCACGTCCCGCGCCCCCTCCGGCACCTCGACCCGGATGTACTCGCGCCCCGTGGTGGCGGGCTTGGAGCGCACCCGACTGCCCCGTCGGCCGGCGGTCTCGATCACCCCGCGCTCACGCAGCGTGCGATAGGCGGCGGCGACCGTATTCGGATTCACGCCGAGCCGCTCGGCCAACTCCCGCATCGGCGGCAGCAGTTGACCCGGCTCCAGGCCTCCCGACCCCACCGCGCGCTCGACGCTCGCGGCAATCTCGACTGCGCGACGCCCTTCGATCCGATATTCTCCTAGCACAAAGCAGATTATGCACTAGTGCAATGGAGAAAGCAATGTCGGAGACGAGCACCCAGCCTGGGACGACGCAGCCCGCTGCCTACGCCCCGACCGACCGCACCGTCCCCACCCGCTCCAAGGACCGTGCCGCGTACGACCACGAGATGGTGCACGCGATACTCGACGAGGGATATGTCTGCCACCTCGGCTTCGTCCGCGACGGCGCGCCGGTCGTGCTGCCCACGCTGTACGGACGCGTCGGCGAGCGCCTCTACGTGCACGGCTCGACGGGCTCGCGCCCGCTGCGGATGACCGGCCAGGCCGACCCCGGGCTGCCGGTCTGCCTGACCGTGACCCACGTCGACGGCCTGGTCCTGGCCCGCTCGGCCTTCCACCACTCGATCAACTACCGCTCTGTGGTGGTGCACGGCGTCGCCCACCAGGTGACGGACCCGGACGAGAAGCGCGAGGCCCTGGACGCGCTGGTCGACCATGTCGTCCCCGGCCGCGCGCACGACTCGCGCCCCGCCAATGCCAAGGAACTCGCCGCCACCGCCGTGATCCGCCTCGACCTGAACGAGGTCTCCGCGAAGCTGCGCACCGGCGGCCCGAACGACGAGCCCGAAGACCTCTCGCTCCCCCACTGGACGGGAGTGCTCCCGCTGGCCAAGGGGTATGGCGCCCCGATCCCGTCGGACGACCTGGCCCCCGGCGTCGGGCTTCCCGACTATCTGGCGATTCTGTGATGCCGGTATCCGGTGCCCCTCTCACGCCGGACGGGCTGATGCCATTCAGCCCGTCCGGCGTTCGAGGGCGAGCGCGTCAGCGCGATTCAGGGAGCGAAAACCACCTGCCTGAGTGAGCCCAGGGGCGCAGGCCTGAGCGAACCCGCGCCCCGCGTGTCACACGAGCGCCGCTTCCTTCTCGGGTGCCGTATGCCCGTCGGCCCCCGCGCCCCGTGCCTCCGCCAATGCGAGCCCCGTGACCGAGCCCAGCATCAGCAAGGTGCCCGCGAACGTGGCCGCGGTCAGGCGTTCACCGAGCAGACCGACGGCCAGCACGGCCGCGCTCACCGGCTCCAGGAGCATGATCACGGAGACGGTCGCGGAACGGACGGCGGCCGCGCCCGCGAAGAACAGGGCGTAGGCCAGAGCCGTGGGGATGGCGGCGATGTACACCAACAGGGCCAGGACGTGCACCGGTTGGGCGGCGTGCGGTACCAGTCCCTCGGCCAGGCCGAAGGGAAGCAGGCACCCGGTGGTGACGGCGAACGCCCACACCGTCGTGCCGGACCCGTCGGCTCGGCCGTCGCGCCCCCACCACCGGGTGAGCAGCGTCATCGTGCAGTACCCGGCCGCGGACACGACGGCGAGCAGGACGCCCCAGGGGCGCACGGTCGCACCCCCGCTGCCCAGCACCAGTACTCCGAGCCCGGCGAGCGCCCCGGCCACGGCAGCACCCCCGCCGCGCCCCAGCCGCTCCCCCATCGTCAGCCGCGCACCGAGCGCGATGAGCACGGGCCCGGCGCCCAGGGTGACGACGGTCGCCACCGCGAGACCGGTCGCCCCGACGGCCGCGAAGTAGGCGGTCTGGAAGACGGCGAGCCCCAAACCCGTGCCGCCGATCCGCAGGGCCTTGCGACCGAGCGGCTCACGGACGGTGGGCGTGACCTGTCCTCGGCGCCGCAGCCGCATGGCGAGGAGCAGCGCGAGTCCGCCCGCGCAGCGCCAGAAGGAGAGGGCGATGGGCCCCATGTCGCTGGCCCGGTAGACCAGTGACGCGGCGGCGCCCGCGGTACCCCATGCGGCACCGGCGACGATCAGAAAAAGGAGGCCTCGCCCAATGGGCAGGCCGGATGCAGTGTTCGACACGTGTTCTCTCCGCAGATACGCAGAAGTTCAGGAAGGGACCACGTCGCAGCCCATGCCGAAGGGCAGGGGCGTACGGAAAGGTCCTAGGACTTCTTCTGCGGGCAGCACCGTTCCGCCCGGCTCATGGCCGGGCGGGGATTCCGGACGGCCCGCCTCAGGCGGCCGGAGGCGGAAGAACGAGCGTGGAAGGCATGATCTGCACCCTACGGTGCGGTTCCGTGAGCCGACAACTCCCGTTCGAGCTCACTCCCGCCGCGCGCGACGGGACCGTCCGACGGCTTCGCAGGCGCCGACGACTGCGCGATGAACGCGCCGAGCAGCACCACCGATCCGCCGACGATCTGCGGTGTCGAGAGATGCTCGCCGAGCAGCACCCAGGCGAGAACGGTCGCGATCACCGCTTCGAGGCAGGCCACGACACCCGCGACCTGTGGAGAGAGCCTGCGCACGGAGAGCACTCCGGTGCCGTACGCGACGACGGTGGCGATCAGCACGATCCAGCCGAGGAGCAGCGCGGCTAGGACGGACGTCCCGTTCATGTCCGCGCTGCCCCCGAGCACGGACCAATCCATCGTCCAGGGCCGGGCGACGACCGTCAGCACGAGCGCGCCGACGAGCAGCCCGTACGCGATCACGCCGAGCGGGTCCGGCGCCGCCTCGCCCGCCTCGCTGCCCTGGTCGGACAGGACGAAGTAGCCGACCTGACAGCAGGCGGCACCCAGCGCGAGGACCAGGCCGACGGCGTCGAAGCTCAGCCCCGACCACACCTCGACCACACAGGCGAGCCCACCGACCGCAAGGACGACCCCGAGGGCGGCGGCGCGCGTCACGGGCCGGCGCTGCACGAAGCGCACCCAGCCGAGCACGAGGGCGGGCGCGAGGTACTCGACGAGCAGTGCGACGCCGACGGGGATACGGGAGATCGCGGCGAAGTAGCAGGCCTGGACGCCGGCCACACCGAGCAGTCCGAACCCGGCGAGCAGCGCGGGACGCTGCCGCACCAGCGCCCGGTGGCGTACGGCCAGCGGCAGCATCACCAGCGCGGCACCCGCGACGCGCAACCACACCACGTGGAGCGGGTCGAGACCCGCCTCGATCAGCGGCTTGGCCGCGACACCCGATCCGCCGAACGCGACCGCCGACGCGAGCGCGAGGCCCAGGCCGACGCCCCTTCCGCGGTTGTCCTGACTGCCCTGAGACGTATGCACCGGCACATGATGACAGGCGATGACATGAGCGTCACCCACAATGACACCTGTCTCAACGACTGGACGTGGACGCGACGACTCGACGTGAAGGTCTGCCGCCTTCATCCGGGCTCAGCGGGTGGCTCTCACCGGGATCAGCGGGCAACTCTCCCGGACTCAGCGAGCAGCTCTCCCGGACTCAGCGAGCAGCTCTCCACCGGGCCCAGCCCCTGGCGCTCCCCCGAACTCAGCCCCGCCCGCTGCCCGCCCTGGATTCAGCAGCCGCCGTCGCCCCGCGCGGCGTACTCCTCGAACCCGGCCTCCATACGCCCCAACAGCGCGCGGGCGTCGACTCCCGCGCGTCCGAGGACCTCGACCGCCCGCGACTGGGGATCGGCGACGACTGCCGCGAGCAGATCGAGACCGCGGGCCCGCTCGTCGCCCCGCAGTACCGCGCGCTCGTACGCGCCCTCCATGGCACCGGCCGCCACCGGGGACCAGCCCGCCTCGGCGACCACCGGCAGGGCACCGGAGTCCTCGACCGTGCTCTGCCAGCGCAGCCCGTAGCCGATGCTGCGCTGCACGAGGTAGCCGAGCAGCCGGGCGACCTGCGACCCGCCGTCGAAGACGGCACGCACCTCGGGGTCGGACTCCAGCAGTGAGTGCAACAGATGAGCCGTGTCGATCTGCCGGTCCCCGTCCCGCAGCGCCCTCCTGCGCGCACCGGAGACCACCGCGGCCAGCTCGGCACTGAGCCCGGCTATGACTTCCGTACGGTTCGGGCCGCTCTCGGCGGCCGGCTGCTGGGGAATACGGGATGGCACAACCCCTACCCCATCAGTCTCTGCTAGCCGGGTCATCCCCGGCTGGCAGCATTTTGACGTCCCACACAGGGTGGGCATCCATGGGCGACTTCTCCTCCTTACGGATGACTTCGCGCTGATTTCCCCCTGGGGCGCGCGCCCTCTTGCTCTGCGCCCCGCAAGCAACCGCGCCGCTCCGGCGTTCGTCCCTCGGGGCATGGAGAGCAGGTGCTGGCCGGTGGCCCTGCCGGCGGTCGCACGGCAGGCAGTACGTGTATCGGGTGTACGCCCCCGAGAACGCGCTGCTCGCCGACTTGTTCGGGGAGGCGTGGCACTGCCACGAGGAGGGGCCCAGCCACGGACGTGGGACCTGTGCGACGCGGCGGTGATAGGACGAGGGGCCGACCCCCCGTTGACACGACCTCCCGCCGCCCCCTCCCACCGTCACCTCGCCCGGCACCGCCTCCCCGCACCGCCCCCTCCCACCGTCACCTGCACAATTTCTGACAGTTCATCAGTATTGAATGTTCCGGGCCCTGGGGCTACGTTCCGCGACACCGTAGCCCGACACGAAGAGGTGGTCGCATGGCCGAAGTCAGCGCGGAAGCTCGCATAGAGGCGCCTGCCGAGAAGGTCTGGGCGCAACTCACGGACTTCTCCTCGTACGGCGAGTGGAACTCGACCCACACCAGCTTCCCGAAGGGCGGCCCCGCGTCACTGGAGGTCGGCGGCACCTTCGAGGAGAACATGAAGCTGATGGGCTTCCCGGCCGAGGTCAACTGGACCATCGAGGAGCTGGAGACCGCCCGCACCCTGGCCATCCGGGGCAAGGGCCCGATGGCGGTGAACGTCGCCACGCGATACACCCTGACCCCCGACGGCGACGCCACGTCCGTCCGGATCGACGGGGAGTTCACCGGCGCCGCCGTCTCGCTGATGGCGGGCAAGCTCAAGGACTCGGCGACGGCCGCCCTCAACGAGTCGCTGCGCAAGCTGGCCGGACTGGTCACCTGAGCCTCGCGCGCCGCCGCCCGACCCGGAACGGCACCCCGCGGTCCCGTACGCGGAAAGGCGCCCCACGGAAACGCTTCCGCGGGGCGCCGTCAGGTACCACAGCACGCCGTCAGTCCTCGTCGGCGAGGATCAGGTACAGCTTCTTGCGGGCTTCGTTGATGACCGCCACCGCCTTGTCGCGCTGGTCCTTGCTGCCGGTCTTCCAGACCTGACCGAAGGCCTCCATGAGGCCGAAGCCGGCCTGCCGGATCTCGTGCAGCGTCTCCCAGTCGACCCCGCGTCCGGCCTCTTCCCAAGGCGCCTCGGGGCCCTCGTCGGCCGCGCTGCGGCCCGACTCGGTGAGCGAGAACAGCTTCTTGCCGCCCTCGGCCTCGCTGGTGATCATGCCCTCGTCCTCCAGCAGCTGGAGGGTCGGGTAGACCGAACCCGGGCTGGGCTTCCACGCCCCGCCGCTGCGCTCGGCGATCTCCTGGATCATCTCGTAACCATGCATGGGCCGGTCCTTGAGCAGGGCCAGGATCGATGCGCGCACGTCGCCGCGCCGCGCCCTCCCCCGGGGCCCGCCACGGCCGCCGCGCCCACCCCAGGGGCCCGGGCCGAAGCCAGGGCCACCGCCGAAGCCGGGACCGCCCGGCCCGAAAGGCCCGAAAGCCCCACGCCGCCCCTCGAAACCGCCCCGACCTCGATGGCCGGGTCCGCCGTGGTGTCCATGTCCGTGTTCGTATCCGAAGTCTTCTCCACGGGAACGCATCGCAATCACTCCATTCCATCGTTGATCAGTCGCGATGCGTCAACGATATATCGGAAGCATTCGCGTGACAACCCCCGAGGGCTGGGCAGCGCCGAGACTCCGGATCCGACTCGGCGGGCCGAGCGGGCCGACAACAGGGCCAGCCACCCCGAATTGGCCTTGGCCAGCGGCTTTGCGCCGCGGCTAGCGTCGCGCCATGCGGATTCGAATCGTCGACGCCTTCACCGACCGCCCCTTCTCCGGCAACCCTGCCGGTGTCGTCCTCCTCGACTCGTTCCCGGAGGAGGCCTGGCTCCAGAACGTGGCCCTAGAGGTCAACCACGCCGAAACGGCGTTCGCCCACCGCCTTCCCCAGGGCGGCGATGCCGACTGGGCGCTGCGCTGGTTCACGCCTGCCACCGAGGTCGCGATGTGCGGGCACGCGACGCTGGCCACCGCGCACGTGCTGCACGCCACGGGCGCCCACGAGGGACCCGTACGGTTCGCCACACTCAGCGGCGTCCTCATCGCCACGCCCCACGAGGACGGTTCCCTCACGCTGGACTTCCCGACCGCGCCGCTCACCCCGGTCGAGGTCCCGGACGGGGTCGCCGAGGCGCTGGGCGCCGCACCGCTCAGCGCCTTCGACACCGGCCCGAACATCGGGGACCTGCTGATCGAAGTCGCCGACGAGAAGACGGTCCTGGGCCTCACCCCGGACCACAAGGCGCTCGCGCGTTACTCCGAGCGCGGCATCATCGCTACCGCCCGCGCCGAAGACCCCTCCCGGGGCTACGACTTCGTCTCCCGCTGTTTCTTCCCGAACGTCGGCATCGACGAGGACCCCGTCACCGGCAGCGCCCACACGGCCCTCGCCCCCTACTGGTCCGAGCGCCTCGGCCGTCCCGATCTCACCGGCCTGCAGGCCTCCCCGCGCTCCGGCCTCGTCCGCACGCAACAGCGCGGCGACCGCACCCTGCTCACCGGCCGCGCGGTCACGGTCATCGAGGGAGAGCTGCTCGCATAGCGTCCGCCGCGCCGCCCGCGACGAGCGGCGCGGCACACAGCAGGGGGCGTACGAGAGTGTCGTACGCCCCCTGAGGCCTGCTCACGCAGCTCACACCGCTCACGCCGTCGGCAGCCACCCCACCTTCCCGGCCAACAGCGCGTAGCCCACGAACGCCCCGATGTCGAGCAGCGAGTGCGCGACCACGAGCGGTCCCACCCGCCCCCAACGCCGGTACAGGAAGACGAAGACCACACCCATCGCCATGTTGCCGACGAAGCCGCCGATGCCTTGGTAGAGGTGGTACGAGCCGCGCAGCACCGAGCTCGCCACCAGGGCGGTGCCCGGCGTCCAGCCCAACTGCCCGAGCCGGCGCAGCAGATAGCCGACGACGATGACCTCCTCCAGCACGGCGTTCTGCACGGCCGACAGGATCAGCACCGGGTACTTCCACCACACGTCGGGCAGCGCCTCCGGCACCACGGTGAGGTTGAAGCCGAGGCCCCGGGCAGCCAGATAGAAGGCGATGCCGGTGCTGCCGATGACCGCCGCGATCACCGCC
Organism: Streptomyces sp. NPDC050564; assembly: GCF_044457265.1. Taxonomy (NCBI): domain Bacteria; kingdom Bacillati; phylum Actinomycetota; class Actinomycetes; order Kitasatosporales; family Streptomycetaceae; genus Streptomyces; species Streptomyces sp. NPDC050564. The sequence goes on from NZ_JBITGS010000009.1 coordinate 295,155, forward strand.
CCGCGCCCGAGGTCCGGCCACGGCCGCGTGCGGTCGAAACCGATCACGCGTAGTCCCTGCCCCTCCCGCAGCAGGAAGTGCGCGACCAGTGCGACCGGCACCAGAGCCGACGCGATTCCGAACAACTGCCAGGCCAGATCAAGCCAAGGTCGACCCGGCGCGGCCGAGGCGTTCAGGGTGGCCGCCTGGTCCTTCAGACCCCCCGGTTTGGTGACCGATCCGACAAAGCTGATCAGCGCGGACACCCCGCTCGCACCGAGCGAGAGACCGAGGACGAGCAGCGTCTCGTCCCGGAAAATCCGTCGTGTCAGCCGCTCCTTCGGAAATGAATCGGCCACCGACCCCGCCTCCACCTGCACTCCCGCCTCCAGTTGAGTAATCCCGCCTCATCCCCATCTTCGCCCCGCTAGGGTCTCGAAAGAAGTTACGAAGATCGTGCGCGACAGGCCGTTGGGGGGACGGGCGCCGTACGGGGCGTACCTCCCCTTTGTCTGCCTTACGGCTGTCTTACGGCTCAAGGCTCAACAGGGAGGGGCACTACCGTCATGGGACGTCACAGCTTGCCCGACGAGTACCGGGCGGGCGTAGTCGACCCCCGACCTCGGGTGCGCCGCCGCAACGTGGCCATCGCGACGGTGCTCGTGCTCACGGTCGCGGCGGGCACGGCGGCCGCCGTCCGCGGTGGCCTGCTCTCCTTCGGCGGCTCCTGCCAGGACGACGCCGTGCACCTCGAGGTCGCCGCGTCGCCGGACGTGGCGCCCGCCCTCAGGACCACCGCCGATCACGCCCGCAAGAACAACATCACCTCCGACGGCCGTTGCCTCGACGTCAGCGTGACCGCGCGCGAGTCGTACAAGTTCACCGACGCGCTGCGGTCGGGCAAGTCGTCGGACGTTCAGGTGTGGGTGCCGGACTCCGACCTGTGGGTGCAGCGCGTGAGCGCGGACAGCACGGCGATCGAGGTGACCAACGCGGGCAACGTCGCGTACTCACCGGTCGGCGTCGCCATGGTCCCGTCGGCCGCGAAGTCCCTGGGGTGGCCCGAGAAGACTTACACCTGGACCGAGTTGGCCGGCGCGACGATGACGAGCGATCGGCTGAAGCTCGGGGCGGCCGATCCGACGCGCAGCGCGACCGGCCTGCTCGCGCTGACGCAGCTCAGCAGTGCGGCGGCGCGGACCAAGGGCGGTGACACCCAGGCGGCCGCCATGGCGAAGACCCTCTCGCAGCGCACCTCCGACAGCGACAGCCAGGTCCTGGACACACTCCCCCGCGACTCCTCCGGCCCCGAGCAGGGCAACCCGAAGCGCAACCAGGCGCTGATCCTCTCCGAGCAGGCGGCGTTCACACACAATGCCTCGGCCGACGGCGGCGACGGGCTCGACCTCTTCTACCCCAAGGACGGATCGCCCCAGCTCGACTACCCGTTCACGCTGGTCGACGAGCCACGGCTGAGTACCGACCAGAGTCGCGCCGCCCTGCGCTTCATGACGCTGCTGGGCGAGTCGGAGCCGCAGAAGATCCTGCGGAAGCACGGCTTCCGCACGGACGCCGCGACCGCCTCGGACGCGCTGGTCACGGAGGCAGGCGGTCGCTCCCCGCAGCCGTACGCCCAGGGCTCGGCCGAACCCGCTTCGGCGAAGGCTCTCCAGGAGGCCCTCGGCATGTGGACGATCACGGTGCAGAGCGCCCGGATCACCACGGTCGTCGACGCCTCCGCGTCCATGTCCGAGCCGGTACCGGGAACCGACCAGTCCCGTATGGACGTCACCAAGGCATCCCTGCTCCAGGCCCTGGCCACCTTCACGCCCGAGGACGAGATAGGGCTGTGGAAGTTCTCCACGAAGCTCGACGGCGACAAGGACTACCGCGTGCTCGTGCCGACGGAACGCCTCGGCGACCGCAAGGGCACCGGCACCCAGAAGGACAAACTGTCGGCGGCCTTCAGCTCCTTGGAGCCCGTCCCGAGAGGGGCGACGGGCCTGTACGACACCACGCTGGCCGCGTACCAGGCGGCCATCTCCTCCTTTGTGAAGGGGAAGTTCAACGCGCTGGTCGTCCTCACCGACGGTGTCAACCAGGACCCGGGCAGCATCTCGCGCTCCAGCCTCGTCTCCCAGCTGCAGAAACTCACCGACCCGCAGCGCCCGGTGCCGCTGATCGCGATCGCGGTGGGCCCGGACGCCGACAAGGAGGAGGTGGACCAGATCGCCAAGGCCACCGGCGGCTCGGGCCACCAGGTCAACGACCCGTCACAGATCCACTCGGTGATCCTCAAGGCAATCGTGGAGGCGGGCAGTCAGAGCTGACGCCGCGGGGAGGCGGACCGGGGCCGACGCCCGTGCGGACGCCCTCACCCGAGCGGAACCGGCTCCGGCAGCCCCACCGGCCAGGTGTGCACGGGCTCCCCGAGGTGCATCAACTCGCCGTACCGCCGGGTCGTCGCGGCCAGCGCGGCATCCCGCCCGAGCCCCTTCTCCAAGGCTCGGTGGAAGGTGGCCGCCTGCCAGCTCGCGCCATTCACACGCAATCGGCACCGGTCCTCGATGACGCCCAGGTAGAAGTCCCGGTCGGCGGCCTCGACACCCCACGCGTCCAGGCCGGCGGCGGCGAGCGGCAGCAGCTCGTCGCGCACCAGGTTCACGGCGTCCACCCGCCCGGTCCCGCCGTACCGGCCGCGCCGCGGCCACTCCAGCCGCGCCTCGATGCCATGGCGGCAGGCGGCGTCGAAGTTGGCGGCGGCGGACTCGAACGACAGCCGCGTCCACACGGGCCGTGCCTCCTCGGCCAGCGCGCGGACGAGCCCGTAGTAGAAGGCCGCGTTCGCGATGACGTCAGTGACGGTGGGGCCCGCGGGCAGCACCCGGTTCTCGACGCGCAGATGCGGGACGCCGTCGGCGATGCCATACACCGGCCGGTTCCACCGGTACACCGTGCCGTTGTGCAGCACGAGTTCGGCGAGCTTGGGGATGTCTCCCGCGTCAAGGACGGCGAGTGGGTCCTCGTCGTCGCAGATGGGCAGCAAGGGAGGGAAGAAGCGCAGGTTCTCCGCGAAGAGGTCGTACGCCGACGAGATCCACCGCTCGCCGAACCAGGTGCGCGGCCTGACCCCCTGCGCCTGCAGCTCTGGCGGCCGGGTGTCGGTGGACTGCTGGAACAAGGGGGGCCGCGATTCGCGCCACAGCTCACGACCGAACAGGAACGGCGAGTTGGCGCCCACCGCGATCTGAGCGGCGGCCACCGCCTGCGCCGCGTTCCACACGTCCGCGAAACGGCCCGGGGTGACCTGGAGGTGCAACTGCACGGAGGTACAGGCTGCTTCGGGCGCGATGGACCTCGACGTACAGACGAGGCGCTCCACACCGTCGATGTCGAGGGCGAAATCCTCGCCTCGGGCGGCCACGATCTGGTCGTTGAGCAGGGTGTAACGGTCCACGTCCGACAGGTTCGAGGAGACCAGGTCGTTCTGACCGAGGGTCGGCAGGATGCCGATCATCACGATTCCGGCGTCGACCTCGCTCGCTTTCCGATGGGCATACCCGAGCGAGGTGCGCAGTTCCTCGGCGAGCCGGTCGAATACCCGCCCACCCAATCGATGGGGGGCTATGTTGACTTCCAGGTTGAACATGGCGAGTTCTGTTTGGAAATCGCGGCTCGCAATCCTTTCGAGCACTTGCGCATTCATCATTCTCGGCATGCCGTCGGGTCCCGCGAGATTCAGCTCGATCTCCAGGCCCATGAGATTCTGTGGACGATCGAACCTCTTCTCCTCCAGCAGCCGCTCCAGCCCCGTCAGACACTGCCGGAGCTTGCCGCGGTAGCGCTGCCGATCGGACAGGTCGAACGGCCCTGCCACGACCTTCTCCCCCATCGAAGTGTCCCTCCTCGGATGGGCAGGCCGATGCTCCGGCCCTCTGGCGTCCCGGGTCACGGGGGATGATGCCCAGGCAACGCGATCGATAACGCCCTGGACCCACCCTCCGCCCGCTACCCTGTACCCGGGTAACCCGCGGCACATTCACCGGGCATGATGCAATGTGCATGTTTCAGCCCGACATGATCTCGTGAAAAACGCCGACGAGAATCGGCCGACCGCTTCGGCGAAGCATTCCGAGGTCATCGCGGCACGCCTCCACAGAATCGGGATCAACTTCGCGTTTCGCCGACTGAATAGTGCCTTGCTCTTCATATTCGGGACGGCTAGACGAAACACCGTCTGAACACGTGTCGTATAAACTCCGCAAACGAGGCAGAGAGTTGGCGCTCGCGGTCCTAGGTCCCGTCGTCAAGGTGGCGTACGGCAGGCGACACCCTGTTGGCAGATCCAGACCTGCCCGCCCTTCTGACCCCGAGAGCTGACAGCGCCGTCCGCCCCCGCCCTCGCGCCACTGTGCCTGTCGAATGAGAGGCGACCCACCATGCCGCTGCACGTACCCCCGGCTCCCGCGCCCGCCCTGCGCACCGTCCTCACGGCACTCGGTTCCCCCACCGCTGTCCGCGAGGCGCGCACTCCGTCCCTGCGCCTGGCCCAGGGACCCGTCACGCCCGAACTCCCGCTGCCGGTGCACGTCCTGGACCGGATCACTCCCGCGGGCGCCTCCGCCACCCGGCTCGCGGGGTGGCGTTTCCTGATCCGCAGCGGGGACCGCTCGGTGGCCGCTGCCGACACCATGCTGACCCCCGACGGCTGGGCCTTCTCGCGCTTTTTCGAGGGCCCGTACATCACCGCCACCGAACGTGCCCTTCGCCAGGCCGAGTCCATGCAGCAGCCATACCAGGCGCGCCTGTTGTCGGTGCCCGAGCTCTACATGCTCACGCTCTGGCTGCACGGCGACTGCGCCGCGGACGGCGCCACCGGCCATCCGGCCGCCACCGACCTCCTGGTACCGCTGGCACCCGCCCCGCCCGGCATCGCCGCGCACCGCCCGCACCGCGTCGCCGAACTGCTGCCGGTCCTCACCCTCCGGGTCACGCGCGCCCCGCTGCTGGGCCCCCCCGCGGAGGTCCCCGCATAAGTCCCCGCACCAGCGAAACATCCGTGCCCCGCCGCCGTTCTATTCGGCCGCGGGGCACGTTGCTCGTTAGCGCTGCACCCCGCTCGTACGAGGGAAAACGCCCGCTCACCCCGACCGGACTAGCCCCATTCGGCCACCTCGAACCACCCGAAGGGACAGTGCAGTTGGAATGAACCGACCGCACGGGTGATGCGTCATCAACCTGTGAGAAGCGGTGCCGCGAAATCCCTGCGGATTGACGCCCGTAGGGCAACACTGGGTCCCAGACCACACACCAACGGGGGGCGGCCATGAACACATCAAGCCGCGGGACAGACACCACAGCCATCACTCACATCTCAACCCAGCGAAAGATCCCATCCATGTGCCAGCACCAGCCACCGTGTCCGTCAGCCGAATCAGCCGACCGGGAGTCCGCCCGTCTCGTGGCGCACCACCCGGAGCAGGGATGGAGCCTGCTGTGCAACGGCGTTCTGCTCTTCGAGGACACCGGTGAGCTCCTGCCGGACGGCCAGATCATCGCCCCGCACCGCCCCATGGGCAGCGAACACGTGATGACGGCCGCCTGAGCCGCACAACCGGGTGGCCTCACCAGCAAGCCACCCAGACATAAGAGGGGCCGGCCCGGAGACGTAATTCTCCGAACCGGCCCCGACGCATGTCCGAGGGTGATTACTCCCCGTAGGCGTCCAAGTTCCGAGCGCTGATCAGTCCTCGTAGGCGTCCAGCGGCGGGCAGGAGCAGACAAGGTTCCGGTCGCCGTATGCCTGGTCGATGCGGCGCACCGGCGGCCAGTACTTGTCCGCGGCCGAGACGCCGGCCGGGAAGACGGCCTCCTCACGCGTGTAAGCGTGCTCCCAGTCCCCGCCGAGCGCGGCGGCCGTGTGCGGCGCACCCCGCAGCGGGTTGTCCTCCGCCGCCCACTCGCCCGAGCCGACCTTTTCGATCTCCGCGCGGATCGCGATCATCGCGTCGCAGAACCGGTCGAGCTCGCCCAGGTCCTCGGACTCGGTCGGCTCGATCATCAGCGTGCCGGCCACCGGGAACGACATCGTCGGCGCGTGGAACCCGTAGTCGATCAGGCGCTTGGCGATGTCGTCGACAGTGACGCCGGTCGCTTTGGTCAGCGGGCGCAGGTCGATGATGCACTCGTGCGCGACGAGCCCGCCCGGACCGGTGTAGAGCACCGGGTAGTGCGGCTCCAGGCGCTTGGCGATGTAGTTGGCGGACAGCACCGCCACCTGCGTGGCCCGCTTGAGGCCCTCGCCGCCCATGAGCCGGACGTACGCCCACGAGATCGGCAGGATGCCCGCGGAGCCCCAGGGAGCGGCCGAGATCGGGCCGACACCGGTGTCGGGACCCGCCGCGGGCTGCAGCGGGTGGTTCGGCAGATAGGGCGCCAGGTGCGCGCGCACTCCGACCGGGCCGACGCCCGGACCGCCGCCGCCGTGCGGGATGCAGAACGTCTTGTGCAGGTTGAGGTGCGAGACGTCACCGCCGAAGTGGCCCGGCTTGGCGAGGCCCACCAGCGCGTTGAGGTTGGCGCCGTCGACGTAGACCTGACCGCCGGCCTCGTGCACCTGCGCGCAGATGTCGGCGACATGCTCCTCGAACACACCGTGCGTCGAGGGGTAGGTGATCATCAGCACCGCCAGCTCGTCGCGGTACTGCTCGATCTTGGCGCGCAGGTCCTCGACGTCGATCTCGCCGTCGTCCGAGGTCTTGACGACCACGACCTTCATGCCGGCCATCACGGCGCTCGCGGCGTTCGTGCCGTGCGCGGAGGACGGGATGAGACAGACGGTGCGCTGCGCGTCGCCGTTGGCGCGGTGGTAGCCACGCACGGCCAGCAGACCGGCCAGCTCGCCCTGCGAGCCGGCGTTGGGCTGGAGCGAGACCTTGTCGTAGCCCGTGACCTCGGCGAGCCGCTCCTCCAGCTCACGGATGAGCGTGAGGTAGCCCTGCGCCTGCTCGGCGGGCGCGAAGGGGTGCATCTGGCCGAACTCGGGCCAGGTGACCGGCTCCATCTCCGTGGTCGCGTTGAGCTTCATCGTGCAGGAGCCCAGCGGGATCATGCCGCGGTCGAGCGCGTAGTCGCGGTCGGAGAGCTTGCGCAGGTAGCGCAGCATCGCGGTCTCGGAGCGGTGCTGGTGGAAGACCGGGTGGGCGAGGTAGCCGTCGGTGCGCAGCAGCTCGGCCGGCAGCGTGTCCTGCGCCGTCACGTCCAGCGCCTCGATGTCGCCCTCGACGCCGAACGCGGTCCATACGGCGGCCAGTTGCTTGCGCGTGGTGGTCTCGTCGCAGGCGATCGACACGTGGTCGGCGTCCACGAGGTGGAGGTTGACACCGCCCTCGCGCGCGGCGGCGACGGCGTCGGCGGCCTTGCCCGGCACCCGCACGGTCAGCGTGTCGAAGTACGCGCCGTGCACGACCTCGACCCCGCCCGCCGTCAGACCCGCGGCGAGGATCGTGGCGTACCGGTGCGTACGCTTCGCGATGGTCGTCAGGCCCTCAGGACCGTGGTAGACGGCGTACATACCGGCCATCACCGCGAGCAGCACCTGAGCCGTACAGATGTTGCTGGTCGCCTTCTCGCGGCGGATGTGCTGCTCACGCGTCTGCAGGGCCAGGCGGTACGCCTTGTGCCCGTCCGCGTCGACGGACACGCCGACCAGTCGCCCCGGAAGGCTGCGCGCGAAGGTCTCGCGCACCGCCATGTATCCGGCGTGCGGCCCGCCGAAGCCCATCGGCACACCGAAGCGCTGTGTCGTACCGACCGCGATGTCGGCGCCGAACTCGCCGGGCGAGGTGAGCAGGGTCAGGGCGAGCAGGTCGGCGGCGACGGTGACGACCGCGCCCAGCTCGTGCGCCTGCTCGATGATCGGCTTGAGGTCGCGTACGGCACCGGAGGCGCCCGGGTACTGGATCATTACGCCGTTGATCTCGCGCTCGGCGATCTCGGCGGGGATGCCCTCGCTGAGGTCCGCCACGACGACCTCGACGCCGGTCGGCTCGGCGCGGGTCTCGATGACGGCGATGGTCTGCGGCAGGGCGTCCGCGTCGACCAGGAACAGACCCTTCTTGTTCTTGCCCATGCGCCGGGACAGTGCCATCGCCTCGGCGGCGGCGGTGCCCTCGTCGAGCAGCGAGGCGCCGGAGGTCGGCAGCCCGGTCAGCTCGGCGACCACGGTCTGGAAGTTCAGCAGCGCCTCGAGACGGCCCTGCGAGATCTCCGGCTGGTACGGCGTGTACGCGGTGTACCAGGCCGGGTTCTCCATGACGTTGCGCAGGATCACCGGCGGCGTGAACGTGCCGTAGTAGCCGAGGCCGACCATCGAGTCGAGCACCTGGTTGCGGTCCGCGAGGGAGCGCAGCTCGGCCAGCACCTCGGCCTCGGTGCGCGCGCCCGGCAGGTCGAGGGCGTCGGCGTTCTTGATGACGTCCGGGACCGCGGCGGCCGTCAGCTCGTCGAGCGAGCCGTACCCGACGTGCGCGAGCATCTTGGCCCGTGCCTCGGAGTCGGGCCCGATGTGGCGCTGCTCGAAGGGGATTCCCTGTTCGAGCTCGGAGAGCGGGATGCGATGGGCGGTCATTGCGGAGGCCTCCTGGTCTGACGCGACCTTCGAGGGGCACCCCGGCACGGGCACCCCGACGGCCTCCCCCTCTGTCATCTCAACCTGAGAGTTTCACCGGACCGTCCGCTGACGACCCGGTTTTCACCGTCGGTGAGAGCGGAGGCCATCGACGCCCGCCCTGCTTTCCAGAGTGACCTCGTCCGTGCGGTACGTGAGCCTGAGAGATTCCGGGGAGGATTTGCTCCTTCGGCGCCTCCGATGAAGCATGGAGGACTCTCCCGCACGGGGTCAGCAGCCGCCTGCCAGCCTACCAGCGAGGACAAGAGCCGAACCTTCGAGTGGCCGCCTTCCTGAATGTGCTCTTTTGTAGTGCTTACGGATGAGTTGCGACCAAGAGGAGGGACCGTGCAGACCGACATCGATCCGCGCAACCTGATCGGCCGCAAGGCGTTCGACCGCAATGGCACCAAGATCGGCACGATCGACGAGGTCTACCTCGACGACGCGACCGGGATCCCGGAGTGGGCGGCCATACGCACAGGCCTGTTCAGCAGGGACGCCTTCGTGCCCCTGGAGCCCAGTGAACTCGTCGAGGGCGCCCTTCGCATCCCCTTCGACCGAGCCCTGATCAAGGACGCCCCCGACTTCGGCGTCGGACGCCACCTCTCTCCCGAGCAGGAACTCCAGCTCTACCACCACTACGGTCTCGACGTGGCGCCCGCTCCGCCCCCGCCGGACCGCGACTTCGGCCGACTCGCGGGCACGGAGGACGCCTGAGGTCCGGGGTCCGCAACCCGGGGCTCCGGATCCCCCGGTCTTCGTTCCACCAGAGGCAGCGGTTCCGCCGGCTCCAGCTCCGGATCGTCGGTCCGGAACGTCCGTACGCGCCCGGGCTCGGAGTACGGCGTCTCGAACCGCACGGTGACCCGCCCGAGGCCGCTGCCCTGCACCCATCCGTGCCCGAACTCGGCATGCCGCACGTCGTGCCCCGCAGGCCACCTCCGCTCGGCGGGTGGCACATGCTCCTCGGAGGACTCCTGCGGCGTCTCCTCCGCGGAATGCTCCTGGACCGCCGGCTCCCCCACGGCGGCCTGCGCCTGCGCATGCGCCTGCGCGAACAGGTCCTCCTGCGTGTAGTCGGCGAGCCCGGTCACGCCCACACCCAGCAGTCGTACGCCACCGGTCGTGTCCACCGCCTCCAAAAGCCGCGCGGCGGCCTCCCGCACGACCGTCGAATCGTCCGTGGGCCCCCGCAGCGTCTCGGACCGGGTCAGCGTCGAGAAGTCGTACCTGCGCACCTTCAGGACGATGGTCCGCCCCGACAGCCCCGCCCCACGGAGCCGCCGCACACACCGGTCGGCGAGCCGCTGCACCTCCAGGCCGACCCGCACCCGGTCATGGATGTCCACGTCGTACGTGTCCTCGACCGACACCGACTTGGTCTCCCGCTCGGCCACCACGGGCCGCTCGTCGTGGGCCAACGCCATCGCGTACAGCGCGTGCCCATGCGCCTTCCCCAGGAGCCGTACGAGCTCGTCCTCGCCCGCCTCGGCGATCTCGTCGACGGTGGTGATCCCGGCACGCCGCAGATGGTCCCCGGTCGCGGGCCCCACGCCCGGCAGCGTACGCACCGACATCGGCCCCAGCAGCGCCCGCTCGGTCCCCGGCTCTATCACGACCAGACCGTCGGGCTTGGCCTGTTCCGAGGCGATCTTCGCGAGCATCTTGGAAGCGGCGAGCCCCACAGATCCCGTGAGCCCCGTGACGGCCCGGATGTCCGCGCGCAGCTTGACCCCTGCCAGCCGCGCCGAGCCTTCGTCCCAGGCCGTTCCCCCCGCTTCGAGGTCCACGAAGGCCTCGTCCAGGCTCAGCGGTTCCACGAGCGGCGAAAGGCCCCGCAGCAGTCCCATGACCTGCTCGCTGACCTCGCGGTAGAGCCCGAAGCGCGGCACCAGATACGCGGCGTTCGGCGCGAGCCGGCGCGCCTGGGCCATGGGCATCGCCGAGTGCACTCCGAAGACGCGGGCCTCGTACGAGGCGGTGGCGACGACTCCGCGCGGCCCGAGCCCGCCCACGACGACCGCTTTCCCGCGCAGGCTCGGCTTGGATGCCTGCTCCGCCGAGGCGAAGAAGGCATCCATGTCGAGATGCAGGATCGTGGGCGCGGTTCTCACATCTCCGATGCTGCCCTACGCCACTGACAATGCCCCCGGTCGGCCCGCGCCCCGTGCCCCTCTCCCGGCCCCGGACGACTCCCCTGCCGCCACGCCCGGGCCTCAGACGGCCCGGTTGCGCCGTCGCGCCAGCTCGTCCGCGGGGTGGTGTCCGACGAGCGTCTCACCCGTGTCCACGCGCTCTCCGTGCAGCTGCGAGAGCGCGCTCTCGACGTCCCGCCACACCACACCCACGGCGATACCGAAGACCCCCTGGCCACCCTGGAGCAGGGCGTGGACGTCATCGGGGGACGTGCACTCGTAGACCGTCGCGCCGTCGCTCATCAGCGTCATCCGCTCCAGGTCCCGGAAGCCGCGCTCCCTGAGGTGCTGGACGGTGGTGCGAATGTTCTGCAGCGACACCCCGGTATCGAGGAACCGCTTGACGATCTTCAGGACGACCACGTCCCGGAAGCTGTAGAGGCGCTGCGTGCCGGACCCGTAGGCGGGCCGCACACTCGGCTCGACCAGACCGGTCCGCGCCCAGTAGTCGAGCTGCCGGTAGGTGATGCCCGCGGCGGCGCACGCCGTGGGACCGCGGTAGCCGATTTCCTCGGGAACCGCCCCTGCCTCGCCGGGCACTGCCGTCGGCCGCCGCGGAACATGATCGGCCGCGCTGCCGTGAAGCGGGTACGGGCCGCTCTCCCCCGGACCGCGTCCGGGGGCACCCCCAGCCGTACCGTCGCCGCTGCTACTCACGCCGACCTCCGTCCTTGACCCTCTCGACGGTAGGCAGTCACCAGGGGTGCGTCAACGATCGCCACACTCGGCACGCCGAGTGATAATCACCCTAGGAGTGGTTTCCCGTGCCCCACCGCGGGGAAAGGCTAGCCGAATGCTCTCGGAGCGGACCGCGGCGCACCACACTGGCCGCAGGCAAATGCCGCCCGGAGCGCGCTGACGCTTCAGGTCGTCACTGGCTGTTGGTGCCGAAGTCCTCGGGCGAGATCTGGTCGAGGAACTCGCGGAACTTCTCCACCTCGTCCTCCTGCTCGTCCGGGATTGCGATGCCGGCGTCGTCGAGCACCCCGTCGCTGCCGTAGATCGGCGTCCCGGTGCGCAGCGCCAGCGCTATGGCGTCCGACGGCCGCGCGCTCACCTCGACCCCGCTGGCGAACACCAATTCCGCATAGAAGACGCCCTCACGCAGGTCCGTGATGCGCACTTCGGTGAGCTCCTGGCCGACGGCCTCCAGCACGTCCTTGAACAGGTCGTGGGTCAGCGGTCGCGCGGGGGCCATGCCCTGCTGGGCGAAGGCGATCGCCGTCGCCTCCCCCGGTCCGATCCAGATGGGGAGGTAGCGGTCGCCTCCCACTTCACGCAGAAGCACGATCGGTTGGTTGGAGGGCATTTCGACCCGGACACCTACGACATCGAGCTCGTTCACACAGCAACCCTAGGCCGTGCCCGGGACGTTTGGGTAGTCGGGCACAGAACGGGTGGACGATCCACAGCCTGGGCGCGCGCCCCGGATCAGGGAAGTCGCACTCCGAGCGCGGTCTGCACCAGCGCCGCGTGCAGTTTCACCGTGAGCCCCGCCAGCTCCTTCGTACGGGCCTCCGCGTGCGCCCTGGTCTGCGGATTGCGATGGCGGCGCAGCGGGGCCACCACCTGGTCCACAAGGCCCGCATCGCGGTCGGCAGCGGCCTTCATCGCGCGCAGATGGCGCGGCTCGATCCCGAACCTCCCCAGCTCGACGACGAGCGCGGCAACGGTCACCGCCTCGGCGTCGTACGCACCGTCCGACAGCGGTGCGATCAGCCCGTACGACTCCCACTCCTCGAGTTCCTGCTCGCCGATCTCCGCGGCGGCCAGCAGCTCGGCACGGCCCACGCGCGCCGCCGTGGGCACCTCGGGCTCTCCGAAGAGGTCACCGAGCGACTCACCGTCGCCGGAGTCGCGCTGACGCCCCACCGACGGCAGCCGGACCGGCTCACCCCGCTCCAAAGCGTCCAGGTGCTCGCGAATCACCTTCAGCGGCAGGTAGTGGTCCCGCTGCATCCTCAGGACGTGACCGAGGCGCTCGACGTCGTTCGCGCTGAACTTGCGATACCCCGAGGGGGTTCGCTGCGGCTCGATGAGCCCCTCCGACTCCAGGAACCTGATCTTGGAGATGGTGACTTCGGGGAACTCGTCGCGCAGCACATTCAGCACCACGCCGATGCTCATCAGCCCACTGTCCGCGGCGGCGGTACCGCTGCCGGCACCGCCGCTCGGTCTTTGAAGCATGGACCTTCCTGGGGGTCCCCCCGGACGGAGCCCGGGGGACGGTCAGATGCCCCGCTGGCTCGCGTAGAAGACCAGCCGGTACTTGCCGATCTGCACCTCGTCACCGTTCGACAGAGCGACCTGGTCGATCCGCTCGCGGTTGACATACGTGCCGTTCAGGCTGCCGACGTCGGCCACCGTGAACGAGCCGTCCGCGACGCGGCGGAACTCCACATGGCGGCGCGACACCGTCACGTCGTCCAGGAAGATGTCGCTCTGCGGATGACGCCCGGCCGTGGTCAGCTCGCCGTCCAGCAGGAAGCGGCTGCCCGAATTCGGGCCACGGCGCACCACCAGGAGCGCCGAGCCGAGCGGCAGCGCGTCGACGGCCGCCTGCGCCTCCGGGGAGAGCATCGGCGAGGGCGTCTGGCCCGTCACCTCGGCGTCATAGGCCTCAAGACCCGAAATGGAGATCGTGGACGTCGTCTCGGACGGACGCTCCGCGCCGCCCCGCAGCGGCGCACCGCAGTTGGAGCAGAAGCGGCTGTTCTCCGCGTTGCGGTTACCGCACCTCGTACACACCAGGGCCGACATGGACGGATCCTCCTGCCGCGGCTGCCCACCAGGGGCATGGGACGCGTACGGGTCCGGGGTAAACCCTCTACCCGTACTTGAGGTCGACGGATCCCCGAAACCTATGCGGCCGGACTGGGCAGGGTCAACAGACGGCGCGCCCTGACCACCGGAAATGTCACCGACCTGGTCCCGGAACAGCGGGCGGTCGCCGCCCTGGCCCTCCACGTCTCCATGGCGCGGTGCGCGGTGGCGGGCAGTCGCATTGTCACCGCTGCCCTCTCGCGCGCTCTTGCCGAACAACTTCGCAAACAACTTCACGGGCGATTCCCCTTGACCGAAACAGACCCGCCCGTGGGGCAGGACGAACCCTGATTGAACACACCGGTCGACCCGGACATCCTCACAACGTCCGTATCCACCAGACAGTTTCCACCACGCACCACCCATTCGGTGCGCCGACCCCCCGCAACCTCATGTCCTCGCCTGACGCCCGCCATGCGACCGCGGCTCACTGGGAGGACGACCGAGCGTAGTCAGGCCGCTTCGCCGGTCGCAAGGCGTCTACAACGATCTTCGTCGAGCGGTCCACCGTAACGGTGGCCTGCTCCTTCTCCATTGTCTGCACCACGCCTCCGGGGATGTTCAGCGCCGGTTCCAGATCCTGCGGTTTGCCGATGACCTTGAAACGATAGGGCTGGGTGATCTGGTTCCCGTCGACCTTCACTCCGCTTCCGGAGTCCGTCAGGTATGTGCTGGCGACTACGCGTACGCCGTTCACCTGGATCGCTTCCGCGCCGGCCGCGCGCAGCTCCTGGATCGCGTCGAGCAGCATGTCCGCCTTGACCGTCCCCTTCGTGTCGTCGATCGTCAGGGTGATGCCGGGTCCCTGCGCAGCCACGGTGCCCGCCAGAATGCCGAGTTGCTTCTCCTTCTCGACCGTCTGCTTGCGAGCCTCCTCGGCCTGGTCCGAGCTGTTCTCCAGCTCGGTACGCTGATCTTCGAGACCCTGCTTCTCGTCCTCAAGACGCTGAGTTCGGTTGTCGAGTTCATCGAGGATGCGTACGAGATCTTCCTGACGTGCACCGCGCAGGGCACTGCCGCTGTCACTGTTGGAGGCGACCTGGACGGCCAGGCCGAAGCCGAGGCCGAACAACAGCACGGCGACGATGAGTTGCGCGCGTGTCACACGCGGCGGCCACAGACCCTTCACAAGTCGCTGCCGGCCGGTCAGCGACGGTGCGGCATCCTCTTCGCCATTGCCCTGCTCGGAACTCTCGGGAGCCGCCGCGGGCACCTCGTCGGGCAACTCCTTGCGCAGCCGGTTCTCCGGCGTCTCGGCCGGCCGGGGGGTCTGCGAGGGCTGAGGGCTCTCTTCCTCATTGCTCATCGGCCTCACGCCCGGAAGACGTGCCGGCGGATCGCCGCGGCATTGGAGAAGATCCGGATACCGAGGACGACCACGACACCCGTGGAGAGCTGGGCGCCCACGCCCAACTTGTCGCCCAGGAAGACGATCAACGCGGCCACGACCACGTTCGACAGGAACGACACCACGAAGACCTTGTCGTCGAAGATGCCGTCGAGCATCGCGCGCAGGCCTCCGAACACGGCGTCCAACGCCGCCACCACGGCGATCGGAAGGTAAGGCTCGACGACCGCCGGAACCTCGGGCCGGACCAACAATCCAGCCACGACTCCCACGACGAGGCCCAGTACGGCGATCACGATGTGCCCTTCTCTGTGCTCGGCTGTGCTGTACGTACGATCACACTTGGTGCGGCGGACAACCGGATGTCGTCCTCGACGGAGATGCTGGTCCGGATGCCGAAGTTCTCTTGCAGGGCGTGCAGATACAGGCCGTCGGCACTGTTCTGGAACCTGGTGCTGAGCCGCTCGCCGTCCCCCACCGCGAGCACCGTGTACGGGGGCACCAGCGGCTTGTTGTCGACCAGTATCGCGTCACCCGCGGCCCTGATCGCCGACAGGGCCGTCAGCCGCTGTCCGTTGATCGCGATGGCCTCGGCGCCCGACTCCCAGAGCCCGTTGACGACGCGCTGCATGTCACGGTCGCGCACGCGTCCCGTGTCGGAGAACCCGGAGGTCTCCCGCGGATTGCCGTTGCCACCCGTGCTGGCTTCCTTGGCGTCGTTCACGACGAGCTTCACGCCGGGGCCGTGCACATCGGTGGCGCCCGACAGAATGCTCACCAGGTCGACCTGCCCACCGCCGCTCTTCTTCAGCGCCTCGCGCTGCCGCGCGTTCACATCGGCACGCAGAGTGTCGACATTGCCCTCGAGCTTGTCGGCGGCCGTGGTCTCACGCTCGATGCGGTCGATGAGCTCCTGGCGCTCCTTGGCGACGACCGGGGCCGCGATCCGTGCGTTCGCCGCCCCTACCGTCACCACAAGGGCCGCGAGCACCAGACCGGCGGCCAGACCGAACTTCGCCCGCACCGTCTTCGGCATCCCACCGCCGCCCTCGGCCTTCTTACGGGCAGCGACCTCGGCATATCCGTCGTCGAGGCTGTGGTCCATGACGTTGGTGAGCAGCGACATGGAGGCGTCCGGGCGCGAGGGGCGCGGAGCGCTGCTCCGAATGGGGGGCTGCTGCGGCATGCCGCACATCGTCGCACGTCGCGGGCGCTACCTCCGAATGGCCCCACCGGCGTGCCGGACAGGCCCCCTTGGGGGCACTTGTCCGGCACGCGCGCGTGCTGGGTGTTTCAGCGACCGGCGCTGTCCACCACGGCCGCCCACTCGTCGAGCAGTGCCTCCGCGGACTCGTCGTCGGGCCCTTCGGCCCACAGATGCGTGACGGCCTCGGCGGGGTCCGGGAGCACCATCACCCAGCGCCCGTCCGTCTCCACGACCCGTACACCGTCGGTCGTGTCCACGAAGCGGTCTCCGGCCTCTTCCACGACCCGACGCATCACAAGTCCCTTGACGGCCCAGGGAGTCGCGAGATCGCGCTTGAGGACGTGCGCCCGCGGAATCCGCGCGTCGATCTGGCTGAGGGTGAGCTGCGTCCGCGCCACCAGCCCGATGAGTCGTACGAAGGCGGCCGCGCCGTCGAACACGCCGCTGAACTCCGGAATGATGAAGCCACCGCGCCCGTCGCCCCCGAAGATCGTCGACTCTTCGCGCCCGACCCGCGTCAGATCATCGGGAGACGTGGTCGTCCACTCCACCTGCGTGCCGTGGTACGCCGCCACCTGCTCGGCGATCCGCGTGGTGGTCACCGGCAGCGCCACCCGCCCACTGCGCCGCTCCGCGGCCACCAGGTCGAGCATGACGAGCAGGGCCCGGTCGTCCTCGACGATCCGCCCCTTCTCGTCGACGAGCGAGAGCCGCTCACCCACCGGGTCGAAGCGCACCCCGAACGCCGCCCGCGCGGACGCCACGATCTCGCCCAGCCGCACCAGACCGGCCCGCCGGGTGTCCGCCGTCTCCGTAGGCCGCGATTCGTCGAGACCCGGGTTGATGGTCAGCGAGTCGACCCCGAGCTTGCCCAGCAAGCTGGGCAGGACGAGGCCGGCGCTGCCGTTCGAGGCGTCCACGACCACCTTGAGCCCGGATTCCGCGATACCGCTGGTGTCGACATTCCTCAGCAGCGACCCTGTGTACGAGTCGAAGACGCTGGACGGGAAGTGCAGATCCCCGATCTCACCGGGGAACGCACGCCGGTACTCCTGCCGCGCGAAGACACGGTCCAGCTTCCGCTGCCCAGCCTGCGACAGGTCCGCTCCCGCTCCGTCGAAGAACATGATGTCGACGGAGTCCGGAACACCGGGCGTCGTCCGGATCATGATCCCGCCCGCACTGCCCCTGGCAGTCTGCTGCCGGGCCACCGGCAGCGGTACGTTCTCCAGGTCGCGTACGTCGATGGCGCTGGCCTGCAGCGCCGAGATGACCGCCCGCTTCAGCGCGCGGGCGCCTCGGGAGTGGTCACGGGCCGTGGTGACGGTGGAGCCCTTCTTCAAGGTCGTCGCGTACGCTCCCGCGAGACGCACGGCCAGCTCCGGGGTGATCTCCACGTTCAGGATGCCGGACACGCCTCGGGCGCCGAAGAGATGCGCCTGGCCTCGCGACTCCCAGATCACCGAGGTGTTGACGAAGGCGCCGGCCTCGATGGTCTTGAACGGGTAGACGCGTACGTTGCCCTGGATGATCGATTCTTCGCCGACGAGGCATTCGTCGCCGATGACGGCTCCGTCCTCGATCCGCGCGGCCCGCATGATGTCGGTGTTCTTCCCGATGACGCAGCCGCGCAGATTGCTGTGCTGACCGATGTACACGTTGTCGTGCACAACGGCCCTGTGCAGGAATGCGCCGCTCTTGACGACGACATTCGAGCCCACAACGGTGTGCTCTCGGATTTCGGTGTTCGCCTCGACCTTGGCGTAGTCCCCGATGTAGAGCGGTCCGCGCAGTACCGCGTCGGGGTGTACTTCCGCGCCCTCGGCGACCCATACGCCCGGGGAGATCTCGAAGCCGTCGATCTCGACGTCGACCTTGCCCTCCAGGACATCGGCCTGCGCCTTCACATAGCTCTCGTGCGTACCGACGTCCTCCCAGTAGCCCTCGGCGACATAGCCGTAGATCGGCTTGCCTTCCTTCATCAGCTGAGGGAAGACATCGCCGGACCAGTCGACGGAGACATCGGCCTCGACATAGTCGAAGACCTCGGGCTCCATGACGTAGATACCCGTGTTCACGGTGTCCGAGAAGACCTGACCCCAGGTCGGCTTCTCCAGGAAGCGCTCGACCTTGCCCTCTTCGTCCACGATGGTGATGCCGAATTCGAGGGGGTTCGGTACACGCGTCAGACAGACGGTGACGAGCGCGCCCTTTTCCTTGTGGAAATTAATGAGGTCGGTGAGATCGAAGTCGGTCAGAGCATCGCCGGAGATGACGAGGAAGGCGTCGTCCTTCAGCGCCTCCTCGGCGTTCTTGACACTCCCGGCGGTACCGAGTGGCTTCTCCTCATTGGCATAGGTGAGCTCCATACCGAGCTCTTCGCCATCACCGAAGTAGTTCTTGACCAGTGATGCCAAGAACTGGACAGTAACGACGGTCTCGTTGAGCCCATGCCTTTTGAGCAGCCTGAGCACGTGCTCCATGATCGGGCGGTTCACCACCGGCAGGAGCGGCTTGGGCATGCTTGAGGTCATGGGACGAAGGCGTGTGCCTTCGCCTCCGGCCATCACGACGGCCTTCATGTCGGAAGCGTCCTCCTTGAAGAGACGACGGTCTAGCCGACTTCACCCGTCCAGATTGTCCCGCACTTTTCGTCCGCGGGCCAACGAGCCACTACAGCCCGCTATCGGCGAGCTCAATCGGCCATGGTGTCCGCCCGGACAAGACGGCGGACCTGAACCACGTAGAGGATCCCTGCCCACCAGTACAGCGTTGTACCCCATCCGGCGAACGCCCATCCGAAAATAGCAGCGAGTGACGCGATCCATCCACTTCCGTCACTGAGCAGTAGCAACGGGAAGGCGTACATCAGGTTGAACGTGGCAGCCTTGCCAAGGAAGTTGACCTGAGGCGGCGGATAGCCGTGGCGCCTGAGGATGCCCACCATCACCAGCAGAACCAGCTCGCGCGCCAAAAGTACAGCGGTCAACCAGAGCGGGAGAATCTCCCGCCAGGTCAGCCCCACCAGGGTCGAAAGAATGTAAAGCCGGTCGGCCGCAGGGTCGAGCAGCCGGCCGAGGCTACTGATCTGGTTCCAGCGGCGGGCGAGCTTCCCGTCCAGATAGTCGCTGATACCGCTCAGCATGAGCACAAGCAGCGCCCAACCGTCACTCTTGGGACCGCCGAACTCCGGCCTGAGGATGAGCCACAGGAAGATGGGTACGCCGACAAGGCGCGCCATGCTGAGGATGTTCGGGATGGTGAGCACCCGGTCCGTCTGGACATGGGTCTCCTGGACCTCCACCCGGGGGCCTCCTGTGGGAAACGAGCCAACGATGCCCCCTGACCTTACCCGCAGCCCATACGCGGTGGAGCGGAGGGGTCGTGGAGACGCCATCGGACAACTCCTCGGGAAACAAAAAAGCTCCGGCCCTTGGGCAATATGCCCAAGAGCCGGAGCTCTACAATTAGTTCGGCGGCGTCCTACTCTCCCACAGGGTCCCCCCTGCAGTACCATCGGCGCTGTAAGGCTTAGCTTCCGGGTTCGGAATGTAACCGGGCGTTTCCCTCACGCTATGACCACCGAAACACTATGAAACTGTCAACCGCACCATGCCCGGTGGCCCCGGGGCATGGGGTTGTTCGTGGTTTCAGAACCAACACAGTGGACGCGAGCAACTGAGGACAAGCCCTCGGCCTATTAGTACCAGTCACCTCCAGCGGTTACCCGCCTTCCAGATCTGGCCTATCAAC
>NZ_JBITGS010000010.1:0-188531 GCF_044457265.1 Streptomyces sp. NPDC050564
TACATTCCGAACCCGGAAGCTAAGCCTTACAGCGCCGATGGTACTGCAGGGGGGACCCTGTGGGAGAGTAGGACGCCGCCGAACTAATTGTAGAGAAAACCCCCTTGCCATGCGGCAAGGGGGTTTTCTGCGTTCGGGATCATTCTCGAGATCACTTCCACGGGATCACTTCCAGGGGCCTCTTGTTTCAAGAGGCCCTTTTTTGCGTCCGCTCACAGCTTCACAGCTGTCCGGCGGCCTTGAGCGCCAGATACGCGTCCGCGAGAGCAGGGGCCAGGTCGTCAGGAGTCGCGTCGACGACCGTGACACCGTGGCGCCGAAGCTGTTCGGCGGTGCGATGGCGTTCCGTCTGGGCCTGGGCCGCGGCGGCTGCTTCGTACACCGCTTCGGTGT
Organism: Streptomyces sp. NPDC050564; assembly: GCF_044457265.1. Taxonomy (NCBI): domain Bacteria; kingdom Bacillati; phylum Actinomycetota; class Actinomycetes; order Kitasatosporales; family Streptomycetaceae; genus Streptomyces; species Streptomyces sp. NPDC050564. The sequence continues at coordinate 394 of NZ_JBITGS010000010.1, forward strand.
TTCCCCGGCCCTTCGCCATATGGGCAATGTGCGGATCGGCCACCGATGCCACCAGGACCGTATGGCGCTGAGTGAGGAGGGGGAGGACGGGAAGCAGGCCCTCCTCGATGGGGGCCGCGTCGAGGCTGGTCAGCAGCACGATCAGGGAGCGGCGTGGGGTCGTACGGAGTGCCGTGGCGGTGAGACCGCGGGCGTCCGTCTCGACGAGTTCCGGCTCAAGGGGCGCCATTGCGTTGACCAGGGATGGGAGGACGTCGCCCGCCGCGCGGCCCTGGACGAGGGCGCGTACTCGGCGGTCGTACGCAAGGAGGTTCACTCGGTCGCCGGCCCGGGAGGCCAGGGCCCCGAGGAGCAGAGCCGCGTCCATGGAGGCGTCGAGGCGTGGGGCGTCACCCACGCGGCCTGCCGAGGTGCGGCCCGTGTCGAGGACCAGAAGGATGTGGCGGTCGCGTTCCGGGCGCCAGGTGCGTACGGCGACCGTGGTCTGGCGGGCGGTTGCGCGCCAGTCGATGGAGCGAGTGTCGTCGCCGGGAACGTATTCGCGAAGGCTGTCGAATTCCGTGCCCTCGCCCCGCGTGAGGACGCTGGTGCGCCCGTCGAGATCGCGGAGCCGCGCCAGTTTGGAGGGCAGGTGCTTGCGACTCGTGAAGGGCGGCACGACTCGTACCGTCCAGGGGACTTTGTGGCTGCCCTGCCGGGCGAAGAGGCCGAGTGGGCCGTACGAGCGGATGGTCACGCGGTCCGCCTGGCGGTCGCCGCGGCGGGTGGGGCGCAGACGAGTCGTGAGGCGTCGGCGTTCGCCGGCGGGGACCGTCAGGCGATGTCGGGAGGCGGCTACCTCGGTGCCGGGTTCCCAAGTGCTCGGTGGCCAGGCGTCGCGGAGGTGGGCGCGCAGGGGGCGGCCGGAGGAGTTGGTGACGGTCAAGGTGACATCGGCGGTTTCGCCGAGGCGTACCGAGGTGTCGCCGGACCGGGTCAGGCCGAGGCGCCGCACGGGAGCCGCGAGGGCGGCGTCGCAGGCACAGGCCAGGGCCAGCGGCACGTTCACAGCGAGGATGCCCGTCCAGCTCGGCTCCCAGAGGCCTACGGGAAGTGTGCCGAGGGCCGCCAGGAGGGCGGCGCGTCCGGTGAGTGCCATCAGCGGGGGACGGGGACGTGGGCGAGGATCGCGTTGATGACGGAGTCCGCCGTGACGCCCTCCATCTCTGCCTCGGGGCGGAGTTGGATGCGGTGGCGGAGGGTGGGGAGGGCCAGGGCCTTTACGTCGTCGGGGATCACGTAGTCGCGACCGGTTAGCCAGGCCCAGGCACGGGCCGTGGCAAGGAGCGCTGTCGCGCCACGGGGGGACACACCGAGGGTGAGGGACGGCGATTCACGGGTGGCACGGCAGATGTCGACTACGTAGCCGGTGATTTCGGGGGAGACGGCTGTCTTGGCGACGGCGGCGCGTGCGGCTTCCAGGTCGGCGGGGCCGGCAACGGGGCGTACGCCGGCAGCGCGCAGGTCGCGCGGATTGAAGCCCTCGGCGTGGCGGGTGAGGACGTTGATCTCGTCCTGGCGGGACGGCAAAGGGATCGTCAGTTTGAGGAGGAAGCGGTCCAGTTGGGCCTCGGGGAGGGGGTATGTGCCCTCGTACTCGACCGGGTTCTGGGTCGCGGCGACCAGGAACGGCTCGGGGAGCAGGCGTGGAGTGCCGTCGACAGTGACCTGGCGCTCCTCCATTGCCTCGAGGAGGGACGACTGGGTCTTGGGCGGCGTGCGGTTGATCTCGTCGGCGAGGAGGAGATTGGTGAAGACCGGGCCAGGCTGGAAGGAGAACTCGGCGGTGCGGGCGTCGTAGACGAGGGAGCCCGTGACGTCGCTCGGCATCAAGTCGGGAGTGAACTGGACGCGCTTGGTGTCGAGTTCGAGTGCGGATGCGAGGGCGCGGACGAGCAACGTTTTGGCGACTCCGGGGACTCCTTCAAGTAGAACGTGTCCGCGGCAGAGGAGGGCGACGACGAGACCGGTCACGGCGGGGTCCTGGCCGACCACGGCTTTGGCGATCTCGGCGCGCAGGGCCTCCAGGGAGGAGCGGGCGGTGCCCGGATCCCCGGCGTACCCGGCGTTGTCAGTGGTCGGGTCCATCATGAACGGCGTACCTCTCTTTCGAGGGCGTCGAGTTGGTCGGCGAGGGCGATGAGGGCCGCGTCGTCGCGGGGCGGCGGCCCGAAAAGGAGGGAATGCAGGGCCTGGCCGTCCCCTTGGAGGTGGGCGGACAGGGCGGGGAGCAGGGCCTCGGGCGCGTGCGCCTGGGCGGGGGACACGCCGATGAGGGGGGCGAGGCGGGTGCGGGTGGTGGAGCGCAGACCGCTCGCCGCGCGGTCGCGGGCGTTGGCTTTGCGGTAGAGGCGGGCGCGGCCTTCGACGGTTTCGGAGGCGCGGATCGCGACGGGGAGGCGTTCGGGTACGAGGGGGCCGAGTCGGCGTGCCCGCCGGAGGGCGGCCAGGGCTGCCGCGATGAAGAGCTGCAGCGTGCCCCATAGCCAGCCCGAGGGGAGCAGGTCGAAGAAGCTCTGGTCGCCCGCGTCGGTGGCCGAGGTGTCGGAGAGCGAGGGGAGGTACCAGGCCAAGTGGGAGCGGGAACCGAGCAGTTGAAGGGCGAGCGAGGCGTTGCCCTGCTCGTCGAGGCGGTCGTTGTAGAGGATGTCGGGGGCGCCGAGCACGACGGTGTCGCCGCTCCCGGATGTTGCCGGGAGGCGCAGGAGTGTGGGCAGGCCGTCACTGGGGTAGCACGCGTCGGCGCCTTGAACGGTGGTGGTGTAGCGGACGCCGCCCGTGTCGGCGCTGCCCGCTCGCTGGGCGGCGGGCAGGGTGCAGTCGGGGGAGAGCGTCGAGTCGAAGCTGACCGCGGGATCGGCGGTGACCTTTGGAGCGAGGGTGCCGAGGGAGGGCGACCCGGGGGAGATCAGGATCGTACGTCCGTCGGAGTTCTCGGTCGCCGTGTGGAGGAGCGTCTGCTGACGTTCGGTCAGCAGGTCGGGGGCGGCGATCAGGAGAGTGGTGTCGGAGCCTGCCGCGGCGCGGGCCTCGTCCAGAGTGGTGACCAGGCGTGTGGACACGCCCCGTTCGGCGAGGAGTTCGGCGACGGCGCGGCTGCCGTAGGGGTCGGTGGAGCGCGGGTCGAGGCGGCCGTGCTGGGCATTCGAGCGGACTGCGGCGATCGCGACGGCGGCCGCCAGCAGGATCACGAGCGCGATGACGATGCCGCGGGCGCGGGTCCACACCTGGCGGCCGGTGGGCGAGGCCGAGGTGGTCGTGAGGGTGGCCTCGGTCATGAGGCGGCCCCCTGGCGGGGGTTGTGGGCCGTGCTCTGGGCGCTGTTGGCGAGTACGGGTTTGGTGCGGTCCAGGTCGCGGTCGAGTTCGGTGAGGCGTTGGTATGTGCGTGAGTCGGCGGACCGTCCGCCGTACGTGACGTCGTCGAAGTCCCGGGCGGCCGCGCGCAGTCGGTCCGTGTGGGAGGGCAGGGTGCGGCTCGCTTCGGCGGCTGCCTCGTCCGCTGTGCGGCCGGGGCGCGGATCGAGGAGGGCGCGCTCCTCCAAGGAGCGGACGACGGCGCGCATGCGTTCCTGGACGGCCTGGTTCCAGTGGCCCTGGGCAGCATGCGCCTCGGCGGCCGCGCGGTGTTCGGCGGCGCTCTTGGGGCGGTCGTCGAAGAGTGCGGCGGACGACGTGGGAGTGCGGTGGGGGGTGCCCAGGCGCCACCACAGGGCGGCGACGACCGCCACCACGGCCAGCACGATGACGACAAGTCCCAGCGTTCCGCCGGGCGTGGCGGCGGATGCGGCGCTCAAGAGCTTGTCGACCCAGTTCCAGAAGGCGTTCAGTGCGCGCTGGACCAGGCCGGGGTCGTTCTCGTGGTACATCCGTTTGGACAGCTCGCGCTTGGCTGCCTCCCGCGCGGGGTCGCGCGGGATTGTCACCGGTGGTTCGTCGCCGCGCGGCAGCGCGAGGACGGCTGAGGCGCCGGTGTGCGGCAGTGCCAGTACCGCCGTGAGAACTCCCCCCGCCGGACTCACCGCATCAGCTCCCCGGAGTGGTGCCGGGGGCGTCGGGGCTGTAGTCCTGGACGCCGGCGGCGCGGGCCAGGTCGAGGTCGAGCGCCTCGCGGCGGATGCGCTGGTCGATGTAGAGGAGCACGGTGACGCCCGCGGTGATCGGGAAGGTGAGCATGGATCCGATCACCGAGCCGATGCCGCTGACGATCAGGAACGTCCAGCCGAGATTGCCGCTGCCGCTGTTGAGGAAGCCGGTGACGCCGTCGCCGCTCAGGGCCGCGGCGAGGATGGCGAACGGGATCACGACGATCGACGCCACGATGTTGGCGATGATCGTGGCGAGCAACTGGATGCCGAAGACCCGCCACCACGAGCCGCGTACGAGCTTGGCGGAGCGGCTCATCGACTTCCAGATGCTCTGCTTCTCCAACATCAGCGCCGGCGAGGCGAGCGAGAAGCGGATCATCAGCCAGAGGGCGACGATGCCGGCGCCGAGTCCGCCGAGGACGGCGAGTGCGGCGCCCGCGTCGCCGGCGCCCGCCACCGCGGCGAGGACGCCCGGCAGAGTTCCGAGGGCGACGACCGCGATCGCGATGAGCGGCAGCAGGAAGGTCAGGCCGAACAGCTTCGGCAGCTGAGGACGTGCATCCCGCCAGGCCTCGGCCGTGGTCACCGGCTTGCCGAGCACGGCGCGGCTGGTCACGCTCGTGAGCAGGGCCGTCGCGACGATGGTGCCGAGCAGGGTGATGAGCAGGACGACGCCGGAGCTCAGCATCGTGTCGCCCAGGGCGCGGCTCAGTTCGCCGACGGTGGCGCTCGGGTCGTTGAGGGCGTCCGTGTTGGCGCGGTCCTTCAGGACGAAGCCTTGGAGCAGGACGACCGCGATCTCCGTTACGACGGCGACGGTCAGCGAGATGCCGAGGACGGTGCGCCAATAGGTGCGCATCGTGGAGACGGCGCCGTCGAGGATCTCGCCGACGCCCAGGGGGCGAAGCGGAATCACGCCGGGCTTGGCCGCGGGCGGCGGTCCGCCCCAGTTGCCTCCCCAGCCGGCGGGACCGCCGGGGCCGCCGTATCCGCGGCCGGGGCCTCCCCAGCCGCCGTTCCCGCCTCCCTGGCCTCCGCCACCAGCGGGGCCTCCGGGGTGCCCGCCGCCCCAGCCCGGTCCGGGCGGAGGTGGTGGCGGGGTGTGGCCGGGGCTCTGCGGGCTGGGAGCGGACCACTGGCCGGGCGGGGGCTGCTCCTTGGACCACTTCGAGGGCGGTTCCGGCTGGTCCGCGCCGCCCTGGTCCGAGGGCTGCTCCGTGGGCTGCGCGGCGCCGGAGGAGTCCGGCTCCTGCCCGTTGGAGGGGGCAGATCCGGGCGAGGCCCAGCCCGGAGTGTCTTTCATCGTCGCTCCTTCACGGTGCCCGTCCGCGTTCGCGGCGGCAGGTTGGCAGCCATCGTGCCACGGTGTGCCCGGCAAGGGACCGGGCACCGTATGGGCTGCGCACCTTCAATTGTCCGCCGGGTACGGGGCAGACTGGGCGGATGGCTGATCAGTACGCGCAATCCCACGATGACAGCGGGTCGACGGAGATACCGGTGCTCCGCTGGGAGGAGCCACCCGAAGGCCCCGTACTGGTCCTTCTCGACCAGACGAGACTGCCGGCCGAGGAAGTCGAGCTGGTGTGCACCGACGCTCCCGCGCTGGTGGAAGCGATCCGCACGCTGGCCGTGCGCGGGGCGCCGTTGCTCGGCATCGCGGGGGCGTACGGCGTCGCGCTCGCCGCCGTGCGTGGCTTCGACGTGGACGACGCCGCCCAGGCGCTGGCCGGCGCCCGGCCCACGGCGGTGAACCTTGCCGTCGGCGTGCGCAGGGCTCAGGCGGCGTACCGTGCCGTGCTCTCCGGCGGCGGTGACGAGCAGCAGGCTGCCGGGGCGGCGCTCGCCGCGGCTCGGGCGTTGCACCGGGAGGACGCCGAGGCCAGCGCCAGGATGGCCGGGCACGGCCTGGCGCTGCTCGACGAGCTGCTGCCGGGCGGCGGGCACCGGATCCTGACCCACTGCAACTCCGGGTCACTGGTGTCCGGTGGCGAGGGCACGGCGTTCGCGGTGGCCCTCGCGGCGCACCGAGCGGGGCAGCTGCGAAGGCTGTGGGTGGACGAAACGCGTCCGTTGTTGCAAGGTGCTCGCCTGACGGCGTACGAAGCGGCGCGCCACGGGATGGCGTACACCTTGCTCACGGACAACGCGGCGGGCTCGTTGTTCGCGGCGGGGGAGGTGGACGCGGTGCTGATCGGGGCCGATCGGATCGCGGCCGACGGTTCGGTGGCGAACAAGGTGGGGAGCTATCCGCTCGCGGTGCTGGCCAGGTACCACCACGTGCCGTTCATCGTGGTGGCGCCCGTGACGACGGTGGATCCGGACACCCCGGACGGAGCCTCCATCGAGGTCGAGCAGCGCGCGGGTCATGAAGTGACCGAGATCACAGCACCTCAGGTGCCGGTGGCGGGAGCGGAAGCGGGAGGCGGGATACCGGTGGCACCTCTGGGCACCCAGGCGTACAACCCGGCGTTCGACGTGACGCCGCCCGAGTTGGTGACGGCGATCGTCACCGAAGTGGGCGCCGTGTCGCCCGTGACGGCTGAGGCGCTCGCCGAGCTGTGTGACAGGTCACGCCAGGTAACGATTTAGTTAATGGGATGATGTCGACCTGATCGACGAGAACGGCCCCTCCACCTGCGGCTATTTGCCGGGCGAGGGGCCGTGACATCCAAGCGCTACATCAAGCAGCGTCTGAAGGCCTCTGGGCAGCTTCCAATTGCCGGATGAGCGCCGGTTGCCGTAGCAGCCTGTCGAGCTGTGCGACTGCCTCGATGACGTCGGGGTCCAGGGCCTGGTCAGCGCGACAGGGGTGCCCATGGCCAGCTCACCGGAGATGTCCGGCTCAGCGACCGTGACGGTCACGACCTCGGCGTTGCCGTTCATCACGAACAGCACGTCGACCGTGACGAGCGTGTGGCCGGTGTCGATGTCGGTGGCGATCTCGCCGGTACGGCGGTCCTTCACCTTGGGCTGCGGGGCCTGGGCGACCATCTGACGGCTCATTGGCCAGGAAACGGCCGTAGGGACATCCCCGGCTTGGGCGGGGCAGGTTGGAGGGCGGGACGTACACGTAAGAGCGGCCGCCCGGGTACCAGCCGTTGTTGATGACTAACAGGACTACGCCAGCCAGACTGAGGACGAGTCCTGTGCTGACGATCCAGGGGAAACGCCATTGGTGCCCGCGTACGCGGGTGCGCGGGCTACGCATGGAGACACGTTGACATTGAGCAGCGCGGTACAGCAATACGACGTTCTACGTGTTGAGTTGCCTGTGGCGCGACCTTCGAGCTGGCTCGGTCGCTGTTGCACTTGCGGTGTGCCGAGCGTGCGTTGGAAGGGGAGGAGGGGAAGAGGCGAAGCGGTGCGGCACATACCCTGCGAGCCTCCCGCCCGAAGACGCTGCACGGTTGACGGCGGCGGTTTGAGCAGGAGGGCATGCCCGGCCTGCTGGATCGCTCCCGGCGGCCGCGGAACAGCCCCACGCGCCTGTCCGCCGAGGTTGAAGCCGAGATCTGCCAGCTGCGTCGCCAGCATCCTCCCCGGTGAGGGTCTCCCGCCCGCTGGCTTTCTGAGGCGTCAGGCGGGCGCGCTCGACTGGTGCGGTCTCGTGCTCGGCCTCGGGGATCTCCGGCCCCGGACTTGGCCTGATCCGCATTGGCGTCGGTGATCGGCGCGCGTTCCACGCGGACTTCCTCGTGGCGCGGGGGCGGTCTACTGCTGCTCTTCGGTGATCACGTACTCGCGTAGCCGGGGCCGCCCTGTTTCACGGCGCTCGTGCATCTGCTCAGCCGAGTGCGTCATTGCCTCATCGTCTGGGGAGCTGTTGGAGCCGGCAGAGAGTGTGTCGACGTTCTCTCTGCCGCTGCGGGCGATGCCCGAGGCGGTGGTGTCGTCGTAGTCGCTCTGCGTGGCGGTGGTGTCGACGTGTTCTTTGCCGCTGCGGGCGATGCCCGAGGTCGTGGTGTCGTCGTAGTCGCTCTGCGTGGCGGTGGTGTCGACGTGTTCTTTGCCGCTGCGGGCGATGCCCGAGGCGGTGGTGTCGTCGTAGTCGAGCGCGGTGCCGTCAGTGGCGGTGTCGGTGGAGGGCCGGGGGCTGGTGTGGGCCCAACCGCCGCCGGGCTGGTTGGCCTGTTGCCAGGCTTCGTCCCAGGCGATGCCGTAGTGCTCGTACAAGCGGTGTTCCTCGTCCTCAGAGAGGTGGGCGCCGGCGTCGACGTCGACGTTGGGGGCGTCTTTGACTGTGTCCTTGGCGTAGGGGACCTCGAGGTGGTCCTCGACCATGGTGGCTTCACGGATGGGGACGAAGGATTCACTGGTGCCGAACAGGCCGGTCTTGACGCTGACCCATTCCGGCTGGCCGGTGACCTCGTCGAGGAAGACATGCTTGGCGTCGCCGATCTTGTTCCCCTCGGCGTCGTGGACGGGATGGTCCAGCACGGCTGGAATCTGTTCTTGGGTGATCATCTCTGCTTCCCATGTGTTGATCGTTCGCGTAACCCGCAGAACTGCACGGAAACACCCTTTTGTCTAATTATCGCCCTGATGGGGGTGGGTGAGTCATCGTGAGCCAGGGCCGGATTGGAAGTGCGGGATGCCTGGTTTGGGTCGTCCTGGACCTGTTGGAGGGCGAGTTACGCGATGCCGACCGAGGCGCCCGGAAGCGGTCCAGGCGCGTTCGGGGCTGGGCGGTCACCGGCGGGCGCCGAAGACGAACTCGCAGTCAGGCCCCGCAAGAACCCCGGACCGATCACCAAGCTCTACGTCAAAGGCATGGGCCCCCAGAGGGCCGGTCAAGCATCTCCCGACGACAAACCGTCAAGGAAGTCCTGAGACCCCACATCGAGATCGGCCGACCGAACAGCAGTCGACCGCGTAGTCGCGTGATCGCCAAATGAGGCGAGGGCGGGGTGAGAGGTCATGATCACTCGCCCTATGGACGGCTCCCGCCTGAAGCCGTTCCGCCGACCGTGTGGTCACGCTCAGCTAGCCAGCAGCTGACATCCGTTACTGACATCAACGGCCACGGACGAGGGCAGACAGTGACGGCTACATACGACTATCGTCACGGGCCGGTGACCTTGTTCACCACTGCCTTCGCCACCGTTACGAGAATGGGATGATGTCGTTTATGAAGGGACGAGTCCTTGTCGTCGATGACGACACCGCACTGGCCGAGATGCTCGGCATTGTGTTGCGTGGTGAAGGTTTTGAGCCGTCTTTCGTAGCCGACGGCGACAAGGCGCTGGCCGCTTTCCGTGAGACCAAGCCCGATCTGGTGCTCCTGGACCTGATGCTTCCCGGCCGGGACGGCATCGAGGTGTGCCGCCTGATCAGGGCGGAGTCCGGGGTGCCGATCGTGATGCTCACGGCGAAGAGCGACACCGTCGATGTCGTGGTGGGCCTCGAGTCGGGCGCCGACGACTACATCGTGAAGCCGTTCAAGCCAAAGGAGCTGGTGGCGCGGATCAGGGCGCGGCTGCGCCGTTCGGAGGAGCCGGCGCCCGAGCAGCTGGCCATCGGCGATCTCGTCATCGACGTGGCCGGTCACTCTGTGAAGCGGGACGGGCAGTCGATCGCGCTGACGCCGCTGGAGTTCGACCTCCTGGTGGCGCTGGCCCGTAAGCCGTGGCAGGTCTTCACGCGTGAGGTCCTGCTGGAGCAGGTGTGGGGCTACCGCCACGCGGCGGACACCCGCCTGGTCAACGTCCATGTCCAGCGGCTGCGCTCCAAGGTCGAGAAGGACCCTGAGCGGCCGGAGATCGTGGTGACCGTCCGTGGTGTCGGTTACAAGGCGGGACCGAGCTGACATGTCACGGGACAGTGCCGCTTCGGCGCCCGGTGAGTCGGGGGTCCGTGCGGGGCGGCCTGTCGGCCGGAAGATGACGGGCTCCCGCTGGGGACGGTTCATGGAGGGCGGGCTGCTGCAGGGCGGAGTCCAGGGCAGCCCGGTCCTTCGGTTGTTCATGCGCTGGGTGCGCCGGCCGCTGCTGCCCGTGATGCGGCTGTGGCGGCGCAACATCCAGCTCAAGATCGTCGTCACGACACTGCTGATGTCGCTCGGCGTCGTGCTGCTGCTCGGCTTCGTGGTGATCGGGCAGGTGCGCAACGGGCTGCTGGACGCCAAGGTGAAGGCGTCGCAGAGCCAGGCCGTGGGCGGGTTCGCAGTCGCCGGCCAGAAGGCCGACAGCGCGGCGAGCGCGAGCGGCGGCGACGACAACTCGGGCTCCGACGGCAACCCCGTGCAGAACATCAGCGGATGGATGAGCGACCTCGTGGACTCGCTCTCCAGCGGTGGGCAGGGCGCTTTTGACGTCGTGACGCTCAGCACCACCGCCGCGGACAACGAGAACAGGGGCCTGGGGGCCCGCGCGTCGGGGTTGGTCGAACCGACCCTCAGCGTGCCGGAGGACCTGCGCAAGCGCGTCGATGCCGGCACCGGCGCGGCCCAGAGCTACACGCGCATCACCTACACCGACCATCGGGCGACCCAGCCCGCGCTGATCATCGGCAAGCAGGTCCACGACCCGAACGGTGACCCGTACCAGCTGTACTACCTCTTCCCGCTGACGCAGGAGGAGAAGTCGCTGAGCCTGGTCAAGGGGACGCTGGCCACGGCCGGACTGTTCGTCGTGGTGCTGCTCGGGGCCATCGCGTGGCTCGTGGTGCGCCAGGTCGTCACGCCGGTGCGGATGGCGGCGGGGATCGCCGAGCGACTGTCCGCCGGGCGCCTCCAGGAACGTATGAAGGTCACCGGCGAGGACGACATCGCGCGGCTGGGCGAGGCCTTCAACAAGATGGCGCAGAACCTGCAGCTGAAGATCCAGCAGCTGGAGGACCTGTCGCGGATGCAGCGACGGTTCGTCTCCGACGTGTCGCACGAGCTGCGTACGCCGCTCACGACCGTCCGGATGGCGGCCGACGTCATCCATGACGCGCGCGTGGACTTCGATCCGATGACCGCTCGGTCGGCCGAGCTGCTCGCCGATCAGCTGGACCGTTTCGAGACGCTGCTCGCGGACCTGCTGGAGATCAGCCGGTTCGACGCGGGTGCGGCGGCCCTGGAGGCCGAGCCGATAGACCTCCGCGAGGTCGTACGGCGGGTCGTCAGCGGGGCCGAGCCGCTCGCCGAGCGCAAGAGCACGCACATACGTGTCGTCGGCGACCAGCAGCCGGTGGTCGCCGAGGCGGACGCCCGGCGCGTGGAGCGGGTGCTGCGCAATCTCGTCGTCAACGCCGTGGAGCACGGCGAGGGCAAGGACGTGGTCGTCAAGCTCGCCGCGGCGGGCGGGGCGGTCGCGGTCGCGGTGCGCGACTACGGCGTCGGGCTCAAGCCCGGCGAGGCGACCCGGGTGTTCAGCCGCTTCTGGCGGGCCGATCCGGCACGCGCGCGTACCACCGGCGGAACGGGGCTCGGGCTGTCCATCGCGCTGGAGGACGCACGCCTGCACGGCGGCTGGCTGCAGGCGTGGGGTGAGCCGGGCGGCGGTTCGCAGTTCCGGCTGACGCTGCCGCGGACGGCGGACGAACCGCTGCGGGGGTCGCCGATACCGCTGGAGCCCAAGGACTCCCGGCGAAATCGTGGACTCAATGACGCCGGTCTGCCGCTCGGCGGCAGCGGCAAGCTCGCCACCGTGCCTGTGCAGCAGCCCGTGGGCGGCAATGTGCCGCCGATACCGCGGCGCGCGCCCATCGTGCCGCGACTGGCCGGGGTGTCGCCCACGGCCGACCCGACGGCGCTGCCGGGCAACGGCGCGCGCGTGGTGCCGCGGCCCGCCGGGTCCGCGAGGCGGCCGGACGACACACCTGCCGCGGGCGGGGAGCTGACGGTGGAGGAACGCGGGCCCGACGGCGGGGAGCCGGAGGAGCTCGGACAAGGGGAGGCATTTCGTGGGCGCTGACCGCGAGAGGTGCGGCGGCCGTGGGCGTCCGGTGCGGGTGGGGGCGTACATCTGCTGTGGTGCGCTGCTGCTGACCGGATGTGCCTCGATGCCCGACAGCGGGGGTCTGAGCGGGGTCGAGTCGACGCCGAGGCAGGACGCCCTGGTCCGGGTGTTCGCGAAGCCTCCGCGTCAGGGAGCCTCGCCCGCAGAGATCGTCCAGGGCTTCCTGGAGGCGCTGACCAGCGATGATCCCGACTATCAGACGGCGCGCGAATATCTGACGGCGAGTGCCAAGAAAGCGTGGAATCCGAACCGGTCCACGACCGTGCTCGCGGAGGGGCCGAACGCCGATTCGGTGCCCTCGGGGGTCAGGGAAGGCTCCGATGACTTCCTGTACCGGTTGAGCGGCACGAAGGTCGCCTCGGTGGACGCGCAGCACGCGTACGCGCCGGACTCGGGCTCGTACAGCAGGACGGTGCATCTCACGCAGGTGAAGAAGACCAACGTGTGGCGCATCGACGGGCTGCCCCAGGGTGTCGTGATGGGCAGGACCGACTTCCAGCGCAACTACAAGTCGGTCAACAAGTACTACTTCGCTTCGAACGTGTCCGCCAGGACGGGCGGGCAGCTGGAGACCGTCGCCGATCCGGTCTATGTGCGCAAGCAGGTGGACCCGATGACACAGATGGTCCGCGCCCTCCTCAAGGGCCCCACGCGCTGGCTGGACCGGGGGGTCGGTTCGAGCTTCCCCTCGGGCACGGAGCTGAAGAAGGGCGTCAAGTCGCTGTCGCCCGACGACCGCAACAGGGTCACTGTGCCGCTGAACGAGAAGGCCGACCACGTCGGACAGGGGCAGTGCTCCAAGATGGCGGCCCAACTCCTTTTCACGTTCAAGGATCTGACACCCACCGGGGTGGACGAGGTGGAGTTGCAGAAGTCGGACGGTTCGCAGCTGTGCGTGCTCACCGAGGTCCAGGCCGAGGGCATCGCCTCGAACGGTACGAAGCGCCATGCCGACTACCAGTACTTCATCGACGACAAGCAGCGGCTCGTGCGGATGCCCAGCAGCGGCAGCGACAAGAAGCCCGAACCGGTGCCCGGTGCGCTGGGCGAGGGCGACAAGAAGCTGCGGGCTGCCGCCGTGTCGCGGGACGAGAGCAGCGCGGCCGGGGTGTCGACCGATGGCAGTTCGCTGTACGTGGGGTCGCTGGTGTCGGGCGGTTCGCTCGGCGAAGCGGTGCTGCACAGCCAAGGCAAGACGACGGACGACCGGCTGACGACGCCCAGCTGGGACGGGCAGGGCGACCTGTGGGTGGCTGATCGCGACCCGAAGAACCCCCGGCTGCTTCTGCTGCAGAAGGGCGCGGGCGATCCGCTGGTGGTCCAGACGCCGAATCTCAACGGGCGCATCGAGGCCGTACGGGTGGCTGCCGACGGTGTGCGGGTCGCGCTGATCGTCGAGAAGGACGGCAAAAGCTCGCTGCAGATCGGGCGTATCGAGCGGGACACCAAGTCCGGTGAGCCGCCTGCCGTCTCCATCCTCGATCCGCGCTCGGTGGCACCCCAGCTGGAGGAGGTCGCGGCCATGTCGTGGGCCGGGGACAGCCGGCTCGTGGTGGTCGGGAGCGAGAAGGGCGGCCTGCAGCAGATGCGGTACGTCCAGGTCGACGGCTCCACTCCGGTGGGCACCGCGCCCTCCGCGCTGACAGGCGTCAAGGAGATCGCGGCGTCCGAGGACGAGCGGCTGCCACTGGTGGCGCACTCGGAGGAGGACGGGATCGTCCGGCTGTCGTCCGGGGAGCAGTGGCAGAAGGTGGTCAAGGACGGGACCGCGCCGGTCTATCCCGGATAGGTCCGTGCGTCTGTCCCGGGTGGGCCTGGGCGTCTTTCTCGGGTGTACGTGCGCGTCCTGTCCGGGCGGAACTGTTCGCTTGCTCCGGGTGGGCCTGCGCACTGGCCCTGGGGAAGCCCGCCTGTGGACCCGTCCCGGGCAAGTGTGCTTGTTTCCCCGGTAAGTCCGCTCGTTTTCCGGGTGGGCCTGGCCGCGTGCGGCGGCTGCGGAAGTTATCCACAGGAAGTTATCCACAGGTGTGGCCGGTCGACCCGTGCCTTGGCACAGTGGTGGACATGCGGGGGTGGTGGCAGGACTTCACCGATCTGGTGCTGCCGGCCGAGTGCGGAGGCTGCGGGAGGCCTCGCACGGTGCTCTGCCCTGAGTGCCGTGCCGCCCTGAGTGGGGCCGCACCGAGCCGGGTGCGACCGGTGCCGGAGCCGGCTGGGCTTCCTGTGGTGCATGCGGCGGCTCCGTACGAGGACGAGGTGCGGGCGGCGCTGCTCGCCCACAAGGAACGGGGCGCGCTGGCGCTCGCGGCGCCGCTCGGTGTGGCGCTGGCGGGGGCTGTGCGGGCGGGGCTGGGGCACCTACGACGTCCTGGTCCGGACGGACGGCCAGTGGCTCCCGAGGGGCGGCTGGGGCCCAGGAGGGGGCAACTGCGGGACGAAGACGGTCGGCCGGGGTCGGGCGATGGACAGCCGATGCCGGCGAAGAGCGGACGGGGCCGTCCGGGGACCGCTGCCGGAGCCGTCCCAGGGCCCGTGCTGCTGGTTCCGGTGCCGTCGTCGCGGCGGGCGGTGCGGGCGCGGGGGCATGATCCGGCGCGACGGATCGCGCTCGCGGCCGCGGGTGAGCTGCGACGTACGGGAACGCCGACCCGGGTGCTGAGCGTGCTGGTGCACCGGCGGGCCGTGGCCGACCAGTCCGGGCTCAACTCCCGGCAGCGGCTGGACAATCTCGCGGGTGCCCTGGAGGTGGCCGCCGGGGGCGCCCGGCTGCTGGCGGACGGTGGCTGGGTCGTGCTCGTGGACGACCTGATGACGACGGGCGCCTCGTTGACAGAGGCGGCGCGGGCCGTACAGGCTGCGGAGGCAAGGGCGGAGGGGGCGGATGTGACAGAAGTGGTGCGGCGAATGGCGGGTACGGGTGAAGTTGCAGACACCGGCCACGACGCGATCTGCGCGGCCGTGGTCGCTGCTGCACCGGACGCTTTCGAAACAAACCGGAACTGACTGAGAACTTGCATCGTTGCAGGTAATGAGAGGGTCAATTCACCTGAATGGAGGTACGCCTCGGTAGAGGGTGACGACATCCGTCCAGGCGAGATATGTTCGGTTGTGAGGCAATGGCGCTGGCCGTACCTCGCGAATCCGAATGCTGTCCTGCGGGTTTTCTCAATCACCCGCCTCGGTGGGGTGTAGATCTTGTCCTTGGGGGAGGAGGAGGTGAAAGTCACCGAGTCCGAGGTTCCGGGACACACCGGAGCCTGGTGCAAAAGGGAGATGCTCCGCCAGTGGAGCGGAGCTATCCGGGAACGGAGTTCTGCGTGGACATCGTCGTCAAGGGCCGCAAGACCGAGGTGCCTGAGCGGTTCCGCAAGCACGTGGCCGAGAAGCTGAAGCTGGAGAAGATCCAGAAGCTCGATGGCAAGGTGATCAGCCTCGACGTCGAGGTGTCCAAGGAGCCCAACCCCCGACAGGCCGACCGTAGCGACCGAGTGGAGATCACGCTCCGCTCCCGCGGTCCGGTGATCCGGGCGGAGGCAGCGGCAAGCGACCCCTATGCAGCACTCGACCTGGCCGCGGACAAACTCGAAGCTCGGCTGCGCAAGCAGCACGACAAGCGCTATACCCGCCGTGGCAACGGCAGGATCTCGGCCGCCGAGGTCGCCGACCACGTCCCGGGTGCCGCGACGCTGAACGGCAACGGCAGCGTCGTCCACGACGAGGAGCCGGAGGGCGTGCCGACCAAGAAGATCGGCTCCCTCGAGATCATGGGGGAGGGCCCCTGCGTCGTCCGCGAGAAGACCCACGTGGCCGCCCCGATGACGCTCGACCAGGCGCTCTACGAAATGGAGCTGGTCGGGCACGACTTCTATCTGTTCATCGACTCCGAGACGAAGGAACCGAGTGTCGTCTACCGGCGGCACGCGTACGACTACGGCGTCATCCACCTCAGCACGGACCCGATGGTCGCCCAGGCCGGAGCGGATGCGCCGGGCGGTGCGCTCGGCGGCTGACCCTCCCCGGTGACGGCTGAGCCGGTGCCCCTGGAGCGCGCGTGCGCCCCCAGGGGCACCGGTGTGCGACCACTTCGCGGCCCGCTCTGTCACCGCACTGGCGTCCGGGCATGAAATCATGGCCGCACCGGCCCAACCGGTGGGCTGTTGCCTTGGGTTGGCGAGGACACAGAAACACAGGCCACGGCCTTCAGGGGGAGGAACGATGGCGGACAGCTTCGGACCGATGCGTGACGAGGATGCCGACGACGGCGTCGTCGGCATGGGCCCGGACGCGGGCACTCCACGCAAGGAGCCCATCAGGGTCCTTGTCGTGGACGACCACGCCCTCTTCCGCCGCGGTCTGGAGATCGTGCTCGCGGCCGAGGAGGACATCCAGGTCGTCGGCGAGGCGGGCGACGGGGCGGAGGCGGTCGACAAGGCCGCCGATCTGCTGCCCGACATCGTGCTGATGGACGTACGTATGCCGAAGCGGGGCGGCATCGAGGCGTGCACCTCCATCAAGGAGGTGGCCCCCAGCGCGAAGATCATCATGCTGACGATCAGTGACGAGGAGGCCGACCTCTACGACGCGATCAAGGCGGGCGCGACGGGTTATCTCCTCAAGGAGATCTCCACGGACGAGGTGGCCACGGCCATTCGCGCCGTCGCCGATGGCCAGTCGCAGATCAGTCCCTCGATGGCGTCGAAACTGCTCACCGAGTTCAAGTCGATGATCCAGCGGACGGACGAGCGCCGGCTGGTGCCCGCGCCGCGGCTCACCGATCGCGAACTAGAGGTCCTCAAGCTCGTCGCCACGGGGATGAACAACCGGGACATCGCCAAGGAGTTGTTCATCTCCGAGAACACGGTGAAGAACCATGTGCGCAACATCCTGGAGAAGCTGCAGCTGCACTCCAGGATGGAGGCCGTGGTGTACGCGATGCGGGAGAAGATCCTCGAAATCCGCTAGCCGCGCGGCCGGCCTCGCCCGGGGTGCTCGGCCGGCCCGGCCTGTGGCTACGCGAGGGCGCGGGACAGCTCTCTGGTGAGCGGCTCGCGCAGTTCCGGCGCGTCCACCCGTTCCACCCGCACGTCCGTGCAGTCCACCCAGCTTGCTGCCTCGACCAGGGCCTGGGCCACGGCCGGGACAGCCTTGGCGCCGTCCAGCGTGACCTGCTTGGCGACCAGGGTGCGGCCCTCGCGGGCGGGGTCCACGCGGCCGACGAGGTGACCGCCGGCCAGGACCGGCATGGCGAAGTAGCCGTAGATCCTCTTCGGCTTGGGTGTGTACGCCTCCAGGCGGTGGGTGAAGCCGAAGATCCGCTCGGTGCGGGCCCGCTCCCAGATGAGTGAGTCGAACGGTGACAGCAGGGTCGTACGGTGGCGACCGCGCGGGGCCGTCTCCAGCGCCGCCGGGTCGGCCCACGCCGGCTTGCCCCAGCCCTCCACCGTCACCGGGACCAGGCCCGAGTCCGCGATCACCGCGTCCACCTGCTCGCCCTTGAGGCGGTGGTAGTCGGCGATGTCCGCGCGCGTGCCGACACCGAGGGACTCGCCCGCGAGGCGGACGAGGCGGCGCAGGCACTCCGTGTCGTCCAGCTCGTCATGGAGCAGCGTCTCGGGGATGGCGCGCTCGGCGAGGTCGTACACCCGCTTCCAGCCGCGGCGTTCCGTGCACACCACCTCGCCGTACATCAGGGCGCGCTCGACGGCGACCTTGGTGCCCGACCAGTCCCACCACTCGCTGGTCTTCTTCGCGCCGCCCAACTCCGTGGCGGTGAGAGGGCCTTCGGTGCGGAGCTGCTTGATGACCTGGTCGTAGGTGCCGTCCGGCAGGGCGTGGTTCCAGTGCGGGCGGGCTCTGTAGGCGCGGCGGCGGAAGGCGAAGTGGGGCCACTCCTCGACGGGGAGGATGCAGGCTGCGTGGGACCAGTACTCGAAGGCGTGCGGTGCGCCGTGCGAGCCGGGCGTCCAGTAGGCGTCGTCGACCGTCTTGCGGCCCACCGCTCCCAGGCGGGCGTACGGGATGAGCTCGTGGGAGCGGGCGAGGACGGAGATGGTGTCGAGTTGGACCGCGCCCAGGTGTCGCAGGACTCCGCGGACGCCGGCCCTGCGGTCCGGGGCGCCCAGGAAGCCCTGGGCCCGGAGGGCGATGCGGCGGGCTTCGTCGGTGGAGAGTTCGGTGGTGGGACGCGGGAGACTCGACATGCCCACACGGTAGGCGGTGCCACTGACAACGGGGGCCGGCCTGGGGTTCGGGGTCCGGGCCGGAGACCGTCCGGTTCGCGTGCGGCCCGCGTGGGTGTCACCCCAGGAGTTTTCGCCCCCTCCGCGCCACCTGTCCCGTACCGGGGGCTGCCGCCTGCAGCTCCCCGTTATCGGCCTTGACGGCCTCGTCCTCAAACGCCGGACGGGCCGGTTGGTGTCGGCAGGTATGGGGCCGTCGACGGGATGCCCAAGTCCGAGGGGAGCAAGGAACCCACCCAGCAGTCTCGGCGTACTCCCTTGTTGTTGATGGCGGAGCGGAGAGTGCCTTCGACGGTGAAGCCGGCTCGTTCGGCCACCGCGCGGGAGCCGGTGTTGCCGACCTCGGCCCGCCATTCGACGCGGTCGATGGACAGGTCCGTGAAGGCCCAGCGGGAGGCGGCGGTGGCGGCTTCCGTGATGTAGCCGTTGCCGCGGTGTTCCTTCACCGTCCAGAAGCCGATCTCGCCGACGCCCAGCGAGCGCATGGTGATGGCGAGCATGCCCACCAAGTCCCCGGAGGGGACGAAGACGCCGAAGGTGAACATGGAGCCGTCCGACCAGCCGTCGGGCACCATCTGGTCCGTGAAGCTCACCGCGTGCTCGCGCAGATAGGGCGACGGGATCGTGGTCCAGCGCTGGATGTCGGGGTCCTGGACGGCGTCGTACACGGTGTCCGTGTCGTGCGGGCCCACGGTGCGCAGGACGAGACGGTCGGTGGTCAGGGTGACGGGGTCCATCGGCCGATTCTGCTCGGACAACCGGAAGGACGCCATTCCTTTGCTGTGAGTGAGTGGGGCGTTACTTTTCGCAACGGGGACGCGGCACCTTCAGCATCCCCTGTCCGTTGTCCTAGTGGCTGTCACGGGCAGACCTCCCGGCGCGGTGTGGTCCTCGCTTACGATGGCCGTTGCTCAAGCTGTGATTTGTAACTGTCATTGAAACCGACCGTCCCAGGCCCGACCGGCAAGGAGACAAACCCCCGTGTCCGTCCTCTCGAAGATCATGCGTGCAGGCGAAGGCAAGATCCTGCGCAAGCTGCACCGCATCGCGGACCAGGTCAACTCCATCGAAGAGGACTTCGTCGACCTCTCCGACGCCGAGCTGCGGGCCCTCACCGATGAGTACAAGCAGCGGTACGCCGACGGCGAAAGCCTCGACGACCTGCTGCCCGAGGCGTTCGCGACCGTCCGTGAGGCGGCCAAGCGCGTGCTGGGCCAGCGTCACTACGACGTGCAGATGATGGGCGGCGCCGCCCTTCACCTCGGCTATGTCGCCGAGATGAAGACCGGTGAGGGCAAGACGCTCGTCGGCACCCTGCCCGCGTATCTGAACGCCCTCTCCGGAGACGGCGTTCACCTCATCACGGTCAACGACTACCTGGCCGAGCGCGACTCCGAAATGATGGGTCGCGTCCACAAGTTCCTCGGGCTGAGCGTCGGCTGCATCCTCGCCAACATGACGCCGGCCCAGCGCCGCGAGCAGTACGGGTGCGACATCACGTACGGCACGAACAACGAGTTCGGCTTCGACTACCTGCGCGACAACATGGCGTGGTCGCAGGACGAACTGGTGCAGCGCGGCCACAACTTCGCGATCGTCGACGAGGTCGACTCCATCCTCGTCGACGAGGCCCGTACGCCGCTGATCATCTCCGGCCCGGCAGACCAGGCCACCAAGTGGTACGGCGACTTCGCCAAGCTGGTCACCCGCCTGAAGAAGGGCGAGGCCGGCAACCCCCTCAAGGGCCTCGAGGAGACCGGGGACTACGAGGTCGACGAGAAGAAGCGCACCGTAGCCATCCACGAGCCCGGCGTCTCCAAGGTCGAGGACTGGCTGGGCATCGACAACCTCTACGAGTCGGTGAACACGCCGCTTGTCGGGTACCTGAACAACGCCATCAAGGCCAAGGAACTCTTCAAGAAGGACAAGGACTACGTCGTCATCGACGGCGAAGTCATGATCGTCGACGAGCACACCGGCCGTATCCTCGCCGGCCGCCGCTACAACGAGGGCATGCACCAGGCGATCGAGGCGAAGGAAGGGGTGGACATCAAGGACGAGAACCAGACGCTCGCCACGATCACCCTGCAGAACTTCTTCCGCCTCTACGGCAAGCTCTCCGGCATGACCGGTACGGCGATGACCGAAGCCGCCGAGTTCCACCAGATCTACAAGCTCGGTGTCGTCCCGATCCCGACCAACAAGCCGATGGTCCGCAAGGATCAGTCGGACCTGATCTACCGCACCGAGGTCGCCAAGTTCGACGCGGTGGTCGACGACATCGCCGAGAAGCACGACAAGGGCCAGCCGATCCTCGTCGGTACGACGTCGGTGGAGAAGTCCGAATACCTCTCGCAGCAGCTCTCCAAGCGCGGCATCCAGCACGAAGTGCTGAACGCAAAGCAGCACGACCGTGAGGCGACGATCGTCGCCCAGGCCGGCCGCAAGGGCGCCGTGACCGTGGCCACGAACATGGCCGGTCGTGGTACGGACATCAAGCTCGGCGGCAACCCCGACGACCTCGCCGAGGCGGAGCTGCGTCAGCGCGGCCTCGACCCCGAGGAGCACATCGAGGAGTGGGCCGCCGCGCTGCCCGCCGCTCTGGAGAGGGCCGAAAAGGCCGTGAAGGCGGAGTTCGAGGAGGTCAAGGAGCTCGGCGGGCTCTACGTCCTCGGCACCGAGCGGCACGAGTCGCGCCGTATCGACAACCAGCTGCGCGGTCGTTCCGGCCGTCAGGGCGACCCGGGCGAGTCCCGCTTCTACCTGTCGCTGGGTGACGACCTGATGCGCCTGTTCAAGGCGCAGATGGTCGAGCGCGTCATGTCGATGGCGAACGTGCCCGACGACGTGCCGATCGAGAACAAGATGGTCACGCGCGCCATCGCGTCCGCCCAGTCGCAGGTCGAGCAGCAGAACTTCGAGACCCGTAAGAACGTCCTGAAGTACGACGAGGTCCTCAACCGGCAGCGCGAGGTCATCTACGGCGAGCGCCGCCGCGTCCTGGAGGGCGAGGACCTGCAGGAGCAGATCCAGCACTTCACCGACGACACGATCGACGCGTACATCGCGGCCGAGACCGCCGAAGGCTTCGCCGAGGAGTGGGACCTGGACCGGCTGTGGGGCGCCTTCAAGCAGCTCTACCCGGTGAAGGTCACCGTCGACGAGCTGGAGGAGGCGGCCGGCGACCGTGCCGGTCTGACCGCCGAGTTCATCTCCGAGTCCATCAAGGACGACATCCGCGAGCAGTACGAGGCCCGTGAGAGGCAGCTCGGCTCCGAGATCATGCGTGAGCTGGAGCGCCGGGTCGTGCTGTCGGTCCTGGACCGCAAGTGGCGCGAGCACCTCTACGAGATGGACTACCTCCAGGAGGGCATCGGCCTGCGTGCCATGGCGCAGAAGGACCCGCTGGTCGAGTACCAGCGCGAGGGCTTCGACATGTTCTCCGCCATGATGGACGGCATCAAGGAGGAGTCCGTCGGCTACCTGTTCAACCTGGAGGTCCAGGTGGAGCAGCAGGTCGAGGAGGTTCCGGTCGAGGACACGGTGCCTTCCCTCCAAAAGGAGGACGTCGTCCCCGCGGGTGCGCGGCCGGAGATCCGCGCCAAGGGTCTCGACGCCCCGCGGCGCCCCGACCGGCTGCACTTCTCCGCGCCGAAGGTGGACGGCGAGGGTGGCATCGTCGAGGGCGACTTCATCGACGACAACGGCGACGAGCCCGTGCGCTCCGAGGCGGACGGCCTCACGCGTGCGGAGCGCCGCAAGCAGCAGAAGGGCGCGCGTCGGCGCAAGAAGTGACGGTCGGCGGCGCCGGTGGTAGCGCCGGTCACGGCCGCTTGTGAGGGCCGGGCACCTTTGGGTGCCCGGCCCTTTGCGTTGCCTGGCGGACGACTGAGCCGGACGGCTGAGGCGGAGGGTCGGTTCAGTCCTCGTCCGCGCGGGGCATGCGCGGGCCGCCGAGCTCCACCGCCGTGCAGCGCCAGCGGAGGTCAGGGCCCTGTTCCAGGCGGAACGCCATGGCGCGCAGCTGTTCGCCGGCGCCGATGCGGGCGAAGGCCTCGATCGCGCCCGGGCGCGGTACGTAGTAGCCGATGTCGCGGACGACCGGTCGGGTGCCGCGGGCGCGCAGGGGGCCGCGCTCGGCGAGCCAGGCCAGTTCGTCGTATGCGCGGCCCGCGGTGTGACGCAGCATGCAGTGGACGGGACGCTGGCCGCTGAGGACGGCGAGCAGACGGTCGGCGAAGAGGTCGGTGGGGCGGGGTTGCGGAGCGGGCCTGCGCGGGGCGGCGGCGGGGGCGGTGGGAGGCGAGGCTCCGCCGCCTGGGAACAGCGAGGGCGAGGTGTCGCCCTGTGCCGGGCTGTCGCCCTGCGGCGGGCGGCGCAGGGGGCCGCGGGTGGGCGTGGTCAGCAGGGTGGCCGTCGGTGCCTCCAGGGACGCCACTGCGCCCGGTGAGGTGGGCCGTGTCGCGCCTGCGCCTGGTGAGGTGGGCCGTGACGTGCCTGCGCCTGGTGAGATGGGTCGTGACGTGCCTGCGCCCGGTGGGGTCGGTTGTGAGCCACCCACGCCCGGTGGGGTCGGCCGAGGTGCGCCTGTGCCGGGCGGCGCCGACGGTGGGTTGTCGCCCGGGGTCCTGCGGGGTGCTCCCGCTCCCGGCGTGCGGGGTGGCGCGCTGCCCGGGCGGCGGGTGTCCTGGCGGCCGGGTGGGCGGGTGCCCGGGTGGCGCTTCGTCCTGGTCATCACCTTGTTCATGCGTCGTCCCCGCTCGCTGGAGCCCGGTTGATACCGGGCGGTAACTTTCGTGTTGGGGATCTTGTACGAGGCGGCAGCGGGCCTGTGCAAGGACGCCGGACGCGCGCCGGAGCGGTCGGAAGGTTCACCTATCAGGGTGGCCGGACGGTGCGCGGGCCTTGGTGGGAGCGCGGCGTACCGGGTGAATCCGTGGCCGGGGGTGGACGCCTCGGAGGGTGCGGTCGGGGGCTCGAAAGGGGACGCCCGCACGTATCCTGAAGGCCCTCCCGGGAGGCGCGGGACCGCCCTCCTCGGAGCCCTCCGACTACGAAAATCGGAGCCCTCCGACTACGAAAGTGGCCAGCCATGCGCGTCTACGTCCCCCTGACCCTCTCCGGTCTCGCCGAGGCGTACAAGACGGGAGAGCTGGAGGCGGGACCTTTCGTCGCGTACGCCGTCACGCCCGCGTTGCGTGAGTGGTACCTCTCCGACGACATCGAGGAGCTCGAGTACGCGGCGCTGAACCGCGCCGCGCTGGCCTCGCTGCGGCTGCTCGCGGTCGACCCCGGGGCCGTCCGGCGGCGGGTCGTCGTCGCGGTCGACGTCCCGGACCGGGACGCGGTAGCCGATCCCGACCGGGGTCTTGATCCCGCGGCGCTCGGTGAGGTGCGGGTCTCCCAGACCGTGCCGCTGGCCAAGGTGGCCGCCGTGCACGTCGACTCGGCCGATGCCGGGACGGATGTCGCCGCCGCAGCGGATGCGCTGGGCGCGGCGGACGTCGGGGACGACGACGCCCAGTTCATCGTCGACGGGGCCGAGGACCACGAGCTTCTGTGGTTCGCCACCCAGGAGATTCCCAATCTGGTGGGGCTGGGGGACTGACGCCGCCCTGCCGTTTCCGGTCACCGGCGTCCTTGACCCCTGGCGCCCCATGCGCTTTCGCGTGCCTCCGGGCGATGGGGGCCGTTGTCAGTGGTTGCGGGTACGTTCTTGTCATGGGGATGAACGGAGCTGCGCACATTGTGTGGGACTGGAACGGCACGCTGTTCCACGACAATGACGCGATCATCGGGGCGACGAACGCGGCGTTCGCCGAGCTGGGGCTGGAGCCGATCACTCTGGAGCGGTACAGGGCGCTGTACTGCGTGCCGGTGCCGAAGTTCTACGAGCGACTCATAGGGCGGCTGCCGACGGATACCGAGTGGCAGGTCATGGACGAGACCTTCCACCGGTACTACGCGGAGCACCGGACCGCGTGCGAGCTCACCGAGGGCGTGCCGGCGCTGCTCACCGAGTGGGGGGCGGCGGGGCGCAGCCAGTCGCTCCTGAGCATGTACGGGCATGACGAACTGGTCCCGCTGGTACGGGGGTTCGGGATCGAGCCGCACTTCATACGCGTCGACGGGCGGACGGGGCCGTCCGGCGGCAGCAAGGCCGAGCACATGGTGCGGCACGTGGGCGCGCTCGCCGGTGTGGAGCCGTCCCGCGTGGTGGTGATCGGCGACGCGGCCGACGACGCGGTCGCCGCGCGGCACGTGGGGGCGCAGGCGATCCTCTACACCGGGGGCTCCCATGGTCGCGCCAGCCTGGAGGAGGTGGGCGTGCCGGTGGTGGACAGCCTGGCGGAGGCGGTCGAGGAGGCCGGGCGGCTGGCGGCCTGACCGGGGGTGGCGCCGGCAGCGCCGTGGGCGTCTCGTCCTCGTTGTCCGCCCGTGCGGAGGCGCGACGGCCGCCCTCGTCGGTGCGGCAGCCGCCGCTCAGGTGGACCGGCTGAGTGAACCCAGGGCGGTCGCGGTCCGGCTCAGTGGGGCCTCGGGTGGTTCAGGTCACCGGCGCCTTCGCGCGCAGCACTGTCAAGAACTCGCGCATCCAGCTGGAGTGGTCCGGCCAGGCGCGGGAGGAGACCAGCATGCCGTCGACCACGGCTTCCGCGTCGTGGAAGGTCGCGCCGGCCGCCTGCATGTCGAGTTCGAGCGCGGGGTACGCCGTGACGCGACGGCCGCGCAGGGCGTCGACGGCCGCCGTCAGGAGGGGGCCATGGCAGATCTGGGCCACCGGCTTGTCGGTGTCGAAGAAGGCCTTGAGGATCTTGCGGAGTTCGGGGTCGTTGCGGAGGTACTCCGGGGCTCGGCCGCCGGGGATGACCAGCGCGACGTACTGGCCGGGGTCCACCTCCGCGAACGAGAGGTCCGCGGGCCAGGTGTAGCCGGGCTTCTCCGTGTAGGTGTCGAAGCCGGGTTCGAAATCGTGGACGACGAACTGGAGCTGCTTGCGGGTGGGGGCTGCGATGTGAACTTCGTAGCCTTCTTCGCGCAGGCGCTGGTAGGGGTACAGGACCTCCAGTGACTCCGCCGCGTCGCCGGTCACTATCAGGATCTTCGTTGTCATGTCTGTCCCGCTCCCCTCAGCCTTGCCTGAGCCGTGCGTCAGCCATGCCTCAATTGTGCTGCGGTCTCCGATGGGCGTCCTGGTCAACTTGCCTCGGGCGAGGAGCTCTGCCAAGGGGGCGTGCCATCTTTCGGGCACTCGGCGTCGCCGCTGCCGTCTCCGTGGGCGCAGCTGCGACGGAATGGCGGGACGCCGCTGACGAAGGGCGGAACGCCCGTGACGGAAGGGTGGGACGCCGCCCCGAGCGGCACACACGCCCGCAATCGCCCCGGCTACGTACGGGATCCCCGTCCCTTTCGTCCCTGTGCATACTGTCAAACTTCCACCCCTGGTTTTGTACACATACGGCTCATGACGGCCCCCGGGTAGGTGGCGATAGCCTTGTGGCGTGATCAGCGCGATATCTCGCGGGGGCATCGTCGCCCCTGCCCTGCGCCCGGAGAACACGGACGACATCCGTGACCGGGCGGCGGTCGCTGGTCTTCGCGGGCGGGTCGGGGCGGCGGAAAGCGCACTCCGGACGTCGATGACACCCCGGGAACGGACGTTGCCGAGAGCAGCGTCACAGTCTCCAGGGGCGCCGAAAATGGCCGATAACCCCCCGCTCATCTCACCTTGCGGCATAGCGTCGAAGCAGACCGGACACCCCGCGTCGTGGCGTTACGTCGGAAGAGAAGAGACCGTACTTCCTTCAACGTCACGCAACGGCGCGCGACAGGAGCCAGAGGACAATGCAGACCAAGCTGGACGAAGCCAAGGCCGAGCTGCTCGAACGGGCTGCCCGGGTAGCTGAGAACAGCCCGGTCGGGGGGCACCTACCGACTGGGACGACGGGCGAGGGCACCCCTGACAAGGACACCGTGCTCGCGTTCCTCCAGCGCTACTACCTGCACACCGCCCCGGAGGACCTCAGCGATCGCGACCCGGTCGACATCTTCGGAGCCGCCTTCTCGCACTACCGGCTGGCCGAGAACCGCCCGCAGGGCACGGCCAACGTGCGGGTCCACACCCCGACCGTCGAGGAGAACGGCTGGACCTGCAGCCACTCCGTCGTCGAGGTGGTCACCGACGACATGCCATTTCTCGTCGACTCGGTCACCAACGAGCTCTCCCGCCAGGGCCGCGGCATTCATGTCGTCATTCACCCGCAGTTCGTCGTACGGCGTGATCTGACCGGCAAGCTCATCGAGGTGCTGCCCGGTCGGCCCACCGCCGAGCAGCTTCCCCACGACGCCCATGTCGAGTCCTGGATCCACGTCGAGATCGACCGCGAGACCGACCGCGCCGATCTGAAGCAGATCACCGCGGACCTGCTGCGCGTCCTGTCCGACGTCCGCGAGGCCGTCGAGGACTGGGAGAAGATGCACGACTCGGCGCTGCGCATCGCGGAGGAGCTGCCGAAGGAGCCGACCGCCGACGACCTGCGCGACCAGGAGGTCGAGGAGGCCCGCAACCTGCTGCGCTGGCTCTCGGACGACCACTTCACTTTCCTGGGGTACCGGGAGTACGAGCTGCGCGACGACGACTCGCTCGCGGCCGTGCCCGGCACCGGACTCGGCATACTGCGCTCGGACCCGCACCACGCCGGGGAGGACAGCCACCCCGTCAGCCCGTCGTTCGAGCGGCTGCCCGCCGACGCCCGCGCCAAGGCCCGCGAGCACAAGCTGCTGGTGCTGACCAAGGCGAACAGCCGGGCGACCGTGCACCGGCCGTCGTACCTCGACTACGTCGGCGTCAAGAAGTTCGACGAGAACGGGAACGTCGTCGGGGAGCGCCGCTTCCTCGGACTCTTCTCGTCCGCCGCGTACACCGAGTCCGTGCGCCGGGTGCCCGTCATCCGCCGCAAGGTGGAGGAAGTCCTCAAGGGCGCCGGGTTCTCGCCCAACAGCCATGACGGCCGCGACCTGCTCCAGATCCTGGAGACCTACCCGCGCGACGAGCTCTTCCAGACCCCGGTCGACGAGCTCCGCTCGATCGTCACGTCCGTCCTGTACCTGCAGGAGCGGCGGCGGCTGCGGCTCTACCTGCGCCAGGACGAGTACGGGCGCTACTACTCCGCCCTCGTCTACCTCCCGCGCGACCGCTACACCACCGGCGTACGCCTGCGGATCATCGACATCCTCAAGGAAGAGCTGAACGGCACCAGCGTCGACTTCACGGCCTGGAACACCGAGTCGATCCTGTCCCGGCTGCACTTCGTGGTCCGCGTCCCGCCGGGCACCGAGCTGCCGCAGCTGTCCGACGCCGACAAGGAGCGCATCGAGGCGAGGCTCGTCGAGGCCGCCCGCTCCTGGGCCGACGGTTTCGCGGAGGCGCTGACCGCCGAGTGCGGCGAGGAGCGCGCCGCCGAGCTGCTGCGCCGCTACGGCAACGCCTTCCCCGAGGGCTACAAGGCCGACCACAATCCGCGCGCCGCGGTCGCCGACCTGGTCCACCTCGAAGCGCTCACGCGTGACAAGAGCAAGGACTTCGCGCTCAGCCTGTACGAGCCGGTGGGCGCGGCGCCCGGTGAGCGCCGTTTCAAGATCTACCGCACCGGTGAGCAGGTCTCGCTCTCCGCGGTGCTGCCCGCCCTCAACCGCATGGGCGTCGAGGTCACCGACGAGCGCCCGTACGAGCTGCGCTGCTCGGACCGTACGACCGCCTGGATCTACGACTTCGGGCTGCGGCTGCCCAAGTCCCTCATCGGCAACGGCGACTCCCTCGGAGACGACGGCCGCGAGCGGTTCCAGGACGCCTTCTCCGCCACCTGGACCGGGCAGGCCGAGAACGACGGCTTCAACGCCCTCGTGCTGAGCGCCGGGCTGACCTGGCGGCAGGCGATGGTGCTGCGTGCGTACGCGAAGTACCTGCGCCAGGCCGGTTCCACCTTCAGCCAGGACTACATGGAGGACACCCTCCGCAACAACGTCCACACCACCCGGCTCCTGGTGTCGCTCTTCGAGGCGCGGATGTCCCCGGACCGCCAGCGCGCCGGTGTCGAGCTGACCGACGCGCTGATGGAGGAGCTGGACGCCGCGCTCGACCAGGTCGCCTCGCTGGACGAGGACCGGATCCTGCGGTCCTTCCTCAACCTCATCAAGGCGACCCTGCGCACGAACTTCTTCCAGGAGGCGCTGGGTGCCAAGTGGCACGAATACGTCTCCATGAAGTTCGACCCGACGGCCATCCCGGACCTTCCGGCGCCGCGACCGGCGTACGAGATCTGGGTGTACTCGCCCCGCGTCGAGGGCGTGCACCTGCGCTTCGGCAAGGTCGCGCGAGGAGGCCTGCGCTGGTCCGACCGGAAGGAGGACTTCCGTACGGAGATCCTCGGCCTGGTCAAGGCGCAGATGGTGAAGAACACCGTCATCGTGCCCGTCGGCGCCAAGGGCGGCTTCGTCGCCAAGCAGCTGCCCGACCCGTCCGTGGACCGCGACGCCTGGCTGGCCGAGGGCATCCGCAGCTACAAGACCTTCATCTCGGCGCTGCTCGACATCACCGACAACATGGTGGCCGGTGAGATCGTGCCGCCCCTGGACGTCGTCCGGCACGACGAGGACGACACGTACCTCGTGGTTGCCGCCGACAAGGGCACCGCGACGTTCTCGGACATCGCCAACGAGGTCGCGGAGAGCTACAACTTCTGGCTCGGCGACGCCTTCGCCTCCGGCGGCAGCGCCGGTTACGACCACAAGAAGATGGGCATCACCGCGCGCGGTGCCTGGGAGTCCGTGAAGCGGCACTTCCGGGAGCTGGGCGTGAACACCCAGAAGCAGGACTTCACCGTGGTGGGCGTCGGCGACATGTCCGGTGACGTGTTCGGCAACGGAATGCTGCTGTCCGAGCACATCCGCGTGGTCGCCGCCTTCGACCACCGGCACATCTTCATCGACCCGAACCCGGACGCGGAGACGTCGTACGCCGAGCGCCGCCGCCTCTTCGAGCTGCCGCGCTCCTCGTGGGCGGACTACAACAGCGAGCTGATCTCGGGCGGCGGCGGTGTGTTCCCGCGTACCGCCAAGGCCATCCCGATCAACGCGCACATCCGTGACGCCCTCGGCATCGAGGCCGGCGTCGCCAAGATGACCCCGGCCGACCTGATGAAGGCGATCCTCAAGGCGCCGGTCGACCTGCTGTGGAACGGCGGCATCGGTACGTACGTGAAGTCGTCCGCGGAGTCGCACGCGGACGTCGGCGACAAGGCCAACGACGCGATCCGCGTCGACGGCGCCGATCTGCGCGTGAAGGTCGTCGGCGAGGGCGGCAACCTGGGCCTGACCCAGCTCGGCCGGATCGAGTTCGCCCAGCACGGCGGAAAGATCAACACCGACGCCATCGACAACAGCGCGGGCGTGGACACCTCCGACCATGAGGTGAACATCAAGATCCTGCTCAACGCGGTGGTGGCCAACGGCGATCTGACCGTCAAGCAGCGCAACAAGCTGCTCGCCGAGATGACCGACGAGGTCGGCGCCCTGGTCCTGCGCAACAACTACGCGCAGAACGTGGCGATCGCCAACGCGCTGGCCCAGTCCGGGAGCATGCTCCACGCCCAGCAGCGGTTCATCCGCCACCTGGTGCGCGAGGGCCACCTCGACCGTGCCCTTGAGTTCATGCCCACCGAGCGGCAGATCCGCGAGCGGCTGAACAGCGGGCAGGGCCTGACCGGTCCGGAGACGGCCGTCCTCCTCGCGTACACGAAGATCACGGTCTGCGACGAGCTGCTCTCCACCTCGCTGCCGGACGACCCGTATCTGCAGAGCCTGCTCTTCGCGTACTTCCCGACGGCGCTGCGCGAGAAGTTCCGTGAGCAGATCGAAGCGCACGCGCTGCGCCGCGAGATCGTGACGACCGTCCTGGTCAACGACACGGTCAACACGGGTGGTACGAGCTTCCTGCACCGCCTGCGCGAGGAGACCGGTGCCTCGCTGGACGAGATCGTCCGGGCGCAGACCGCGGCCCGCGCCATCTTCGAGTCCAGCAAGGTGTGGGACGGGGTGGAGGCACTCGACAATGTCGTCGCCGCCGACGTGCAGACCCGCATCCGGCTGCACTCGCGCCGGCTCGTCGAGCGCGGCACGCGCTGGCTGCTCAACAACCGGCCGCAGCCGC
Organism: Streptomyces sp. NPDC050564; assembly: GCF_044457265.1. Taxonomy (NCBI): domain Bacteria; kingdom Bacillati; phylum Actinomycetota; class Actinomycetes; order Kitasatosporales; family Streptomycetaceae; genus Streptomyces; species Streptomyces sp. NPDC050564. The sequence goes on from NZ_JBITGS010000010.1 coordinate 30,910, forward strand.
TCCAGCTCGCCGAGACGATCGGCTTCTTCAGCGACGGCGTCGAGCAGGTCTGGTCCGAGCTGCCCAAGCTGCTGCGCGGCGCGGACCTCGAGTGGTACCAGCAGATCTACGACGAGCTGTCGGGCGCCGGCGTCCCGGACGAACTCGCCACCCGCGTGGCCGGGTTCTCCTCGGCCTTCCCGACGCTGGACATCGTCGCGGTGGCCGACCGCACGGGCAAGGACCCGATGGCCGTCGCCGAGGTCTACTACGACCTCGGCGACCGCCTCGGCATCACCCAGCTGATGGACCGCATCATCGAGCTCCCGCGCGCCGACCGTTGGCAGTCCATGGCCCGCGCGTCGATCCGCGAGGACCTGTACGCGGCTCACGCGGCACTCACCGCCGACGTCCTGGCGGTGGGCAACGGCACCTCGACTCCCGAGCAGCGCTTCAAGGCCTGGGAGGAGAAGAACGCGGCGATCCTCGGCCGAGCCCGCACGACGCTGGAGGAGATCCGGGGCTCGGACTCGTTCGACCTCGCGAACCTGTCGGTGGCGATGCGAACGATGCGGACGCTGCTGCGGACGCATTCGTAGCCCGTACGGGGATGCGGTCCATACCGCATGTGGGGGCGCCCCCGGTCTTGATGACCGGGGGCGCCCCGTTTTTCTTGTCGATCTCTGGGGGAAACCGAAGCTGAAATTTACCTATTGCTGATAAAAGGGACAATTGTGACTGTGAATCTCTCCGAGGGGCGGGCCCGTGTGGGCCGTCAGGCCCCCGCGCCGACCCCCGTCCCGCCCCTCGCCAGTCCCAGTCCCGGAGTGGTCGCGCGAACGCGGCGGATCGCTCTCGAGGTGGCCAAGTTCGGGGTCGTCGGCGGCAGCGGAGTCGCGGTCAACCTCCTTGTGTTCAACCTCCTGCTGCATGGCCTGAAGTGGGCCCCGATGGCCGCCACGGTGATCGCCAGCTGCATCGCCATGGGCACCAACTACCTGGGATTCCGTTTCTTCGCGTACCGCGACCGGGACTCGCGCACCAAGCGGCAGATCGTCCTCTTCTTCGCGTTCAGCGGGCTCGGCGTCCTCATGGAGAGCGGACTCTTCTACGTCGGCTATCACGGCCTGGGGATGAGCAGCCCGCTCGGCTCGAACATCGCCAAGGCGCTGTCGATCGTGCTGGCCTCGGCCTTCCGGTTCCTGGTGTACCGGACGTGGGTGTTCCAACACACCAAGCACGGTCGATAACACGGCGCAGCCGAGAGGTATGTCTAGGATTAATAGGATGAATGTGGATCAGCGCTGCGCCCCCGCCGTGTCCGTGGTCGTCATCGTCTACAACGACGCCGCCCGGCTGCCCACGGCCGTGCGCTCCGTCCTCGACCAGACGCTGCGCGGCGTCGAGGTCGTCATCGTCGACGACCGGAGCACGGACGGTTCGTACGAGCTGGCGCGGCAGCTGGCCGCCGAGCACCCCGACCGTGTACGCGCCTTCCAGCTGCCGGAGAACAGTGGCGGCTGCGGCGCTCCCCGCAACCATGGAGTCGGCCGGGCCCAAGGCGACTACGTCCTCTTCCTCGACAGCGACGACGTACTGGAGCGCAACGCCTGCCGCAACATGCTGGAGGCCGCCGAGAACACCGGCGCCGACCTCGTCGCCGGCCTGTGCGTCCGGGTGCACGTCGATTCGCGCACGGGCAAGGAGGTCAAGTGGTACCCCTGGCTGTACGAGCGCACCCGCACCCTGGAGTCGATCTCCGAGCTGCCGGACCTGCTGGTCTTCGACACGCTGGCCACGAACAAGTGCTACCGCCGGCAGTTCCTGCTCGACGAGGGACTGGAGTTCCCCGTCGGCATCCACTACGAGGACCTGCTCTTCTCCGCCCAGGCGTATGTGGCCGCCCGCCGCATCACCCTCATCCCCAACCGGGTGTACGACTGGCGGGTCGTGGAGAAGTCGGCGGCGAAGTCGATCAGCAACCGCCGCGACGAGATCGCCAACTTCACGCACCGGATGGAGATCCACCGCCGGGTCGACCAGCTCCTCGCGGACAACGGCCTGCTGGAGCTGAAGTTCGCCAAGGACGTCAAGTGGCTCAAGCACGACCTCGTGCTGCATCTGCGGGAGCTGCCGTTCCGGGACGCGTGCTATCGCCAGGAGTTCGCCGCGATCGCCCGGGAGTACCTCGAGTCGATCGACCGAGCCGCCTTCGACGAGACCGAGCCCATCCACGCCATCTGTGCCTATCTGCTGCAGAAGGGCGACTGGGACAACCTCCTGCCCGCCGTGGACACGCTCACCAACCGCGACAAGGTCTCCTCTCCGCTCATCGAGCGAGACGGGCGTGTGTACTGGTGTGCCCAGCACCTCGACGAGGACGACGCCTTCGGCCGCCACGTCCTGGACGTCACCGAGCTCGGTTACCACACCAAGCCGGTCGAGAAGATGTTCCTGCGCAACGTGCTCACCTCCTATGAGGAGGTCCACGGCCAGGTGCGGCTGGCCGGGCGGATCACCAACCCGCTCGGCGTCGTCCCGCCCGGCGCCCTGCTCGCCGGGGAACTGGAGTTCTACGCTCGCCGTCCGGGTGTGCGCTTCCAGACCTTCCGCTTCCCCGTGGCGCAGGTGCGGCACGAGGGCGTGGCCCTTGTCTGGGAGGCCACCGCGGACCTCGCGGCAGTCAGGCCGCTGGGCATCGTGGACGCCGTGTGGGACGTCCGACTCCGCCTCGACGTCGACGGCGCACGCACCACGAGCCGGCTCACGGTCGCCGAACCCGACCTGACCGGCGGCCAGTTGCCCGTACGGCCCCGCCTCACCCGGCTGGTCGCCGACCGCATCGAACCGATGGTCTCCTCGCGCGGCCACCTGGCCTTCCGGCTCGTCCCCGACAAGAAGGCGAACGAACTCGTCCAGCGGGGTGTGCACGGCCGGGCCGGCACGCTCGCCAAGTCCGGCTACCGCAAGGCCAGGGCGCTGCGCAAGCAGCTCACCTCAGGCGACACCAAAATCCGGCTGTACCACGAGGTGTTCAGCCGGCTGCCGGTCAAGAAAGGGCTGGTCGTCTTCGAGAGCCATCTGGGCCGGCAGTACAGCGACAGCCCCAAGGCGATCTACGAGGAGATGCGCCGCCAGGGCCTGGAGTTCGAGGCGGTGTGGGCGTACGCGGACGGGCCGGAGGGATTTCCGGCCGACGCCACCCTCGTACGCCGCTGGTCGCTGCCGTATCTCAAGGCCCTCGCGCAGGCCGAGTTCTGGGTCGACAACCAGAGCTACCCGCTGAAGCTCACCAAGCGGCGGGAGACGACGTACATCCAGACCTGGCACGGCTCCGCGCTCAAGCGGATGGGCTTCGACGAGCCGGAGTGGAAGCTCAAGTCCCGCGAGCGGCAGGCCGAGCAGCAGCGCACCCTCGACCGCTTCGACCGGTTCCTGATCCGCTCCGAGCACGATGTGCGCACCCTCGCGCGGGCTTTCCGGCTCCAGGAGCGGACGCTGCTGCGGGTGGGATACCCGCGCAACGACGAACTGGTGCAGGCCAGGGAGCGGGAGGAGGCAACCGGTCGCCGTGAACGCGGAGCGCTCGCCGCCCAGTTGCGCATCCCCGAGGGCAAGCGGGTCCTGTTGTACGCCCCGACCTTCCGTCGGCGCGGCGGTGGGCAACGGTTCGAGCTGCCCTTCAACGTGGAGCGCTTCGCCGAGACCTTCGGTGACCGCTACGTCCTGCTGGTCCGCTCCCACTACCTCAACCACGTCGTGCTGCCGCCGTCCGTGCGCGGCCGCGTCATCGACGTCACCGCCCACCACGACATGACCCCGCTGCTGGCACTGGCCGACGGCCTGATCACGGACTACTCGTCGGTGATGTTCGACTATGCCCTCCTCGACCGGCCGATGTTCTTCTTCGCCTACGACTACGAGGAGTACGTGCACGAGGGCCGCGGGACCTACTTCGACCTGTTGGAGAGGGCGCCCGGTCCCGTCGTACGCAGTGAGGACGAACTGCACGCGGTGCTCGGCTCGTTGGAGGAACAGATCACCAAGTACGCAGCCAAGCGGGAGCAGTTCACCGCGGAATTCGGCGAGTACGACAAGGGCACCGCGGCCCGGAGCATCGTCGAGCAGTTCTTCGCACAGTGGAGGCGTGGATGACCGAGTATCCGCAGCGGGACATCTTCTTCGTCTCCAACAGCGTCGACGAACTGGGCGGGGTGACCAGCTGGTCGCACCAGATGGCCCGCCTGTTCACCGACCGCGGCCACCGCGTCCACGTGGTGGGCATCACCGAGCCCGCGGTCGTCCAGGTACTCGGCGAACTCCCGTACCCCACCACGACGTTGTACGACGTCCATCCGCCGCGCGTCGGCTCCGCGCGCGGCATCAAGGGGCGGCTCAATGTGGCCGAGCGGAAGGTGCGTGCCGCACGTGCGGCGGGGATGCGGGAACAGGCCGCCAAGCTGACCGCGCTGTTCCGGGCCGCGCGCCCCGGCGCCGTCGTGATCGTCACGCAGGTGTGGGCCATGGAGTGGGTGGAGCTTGCCGACACGACCGGGCTGACCGTCATCGGCATGAGCCACGAGTCCTTCGCGTACTGCAAGAAGACCACGCGTTTCCGGCGGGTGCTGAAGCACTACAAGGCCGTCGACCGGATGCTGGCGCTCACCCGAGAGGACGCCGACCGGTGGATCGGGCAGGGCATGAACAACGCCTCGTTCATGCCGAACCCCATCCCGTTCCTGCCCGAGGTGCCCTCGCCGCGCACGGAGAACGTCGTCCTCAGCGTCGGCCGGCTGCACGACCAGAAGGGCATCGACATACTCCTGGACACCTGGGCGGAGGTCGCGCCGTGCCACCCCGACTGGCGCCTGCGGATCTACGGCTCCGGCGACGACGAGGAGATCCTGAAGAAGCAGTGCACGGCGCTCGGACTCGACGACTCCGTGGAGTGGATGGGGCGTACGAGCGACGTACCCGGCGCCATGCGCGGCGGCTCCGTCTTCGTGCTGTCCTCACGCGGGGAGGGTTTCCCGCTCGTCCTCATGGAGGCCATGGCGACCGGCCTCCCGGCCGCCGCCTTCGACTGCGCCCCCGGTGTCCACGAGATCATCCAGGACGGCGAGGACGGCCTCCTCGCCGTCCTCGGCAACACCGGCGAACTGGCCCGCAGACTCGACACGTTGATGTCGGACAAGGGGCTGCGGGACGCGATGGGGGAGGCGGCCCGGGTGAACATCCAGCGCTATACGGCCGAGAAGATCGTACGGCGCTGGGAGGAGCTGTTCGCCTTCCTGGAGAGGTAGGAGCGCCCTCGCCGAGGGGGCTGCCCCTCGGCGAGGGCACGGCCCCCTACTTGCCCGTGAACTTCTCGTACTCCTTGAGCACGTCCTCCGTGAGCCCGTCCATCCGCAGCTCCCCCCGCTCGAGCCACAGCACCCGGTCACACGTGTCCCGGATCGACTTGTTGTTGTGGCTGACGAGGAAGACGGTGCCCGCGGACTTGCGCAGCTCCCGGATCCGCGCCTCGGAGCGCTTCTGGAAGGAGCGGTCCCCGGTCGCCAGGGCCTCGTCGATCATCAGCACGTCGTGGTCCTTCGCGGCGGCGATGGAGAAGCGCAGCCGCGCCGCCATGCCGGAGGAGTACGTCCGCATGGGGAGGGTGATGAAGTCGCCCTTCTCGTTGATGCCGGAGAAGTCGACGATCTCCTGGTAGCGCTCGCGGACCTGCTCCCTGGACATGCCCATCGCGAGGCCGCCGAGGTAGACGTTGCGCTCGCCGGTGAGGTCGTTCATCAGAGCCGCGTTGACGCCGAGCAGCGAGGGCTGGCCGTCGGTGTAGATCTTGCCGTTCTCCACGGGGAGGAGGCCGGCGACCGCCTTGAGCAGGGTGGACTTGCCCGAGCCGTTGGTGCCGATCAGGCCGATGGCTTCGCCCCGGTACGCCGTGAAGGAGACGCTCTTGACGGCGTGCACCCTGCGGACGCCCGCGGCCTGCTCGGCCTTCTTGCGGCGCAGGATGCGGTTGAGGGCGGCGGTGGCGCTGCCCTTCCCGGCGCCGGTGCCGTTGACGCGGTAGACGATGTCGACGCGGTCGGCGACGACGGTGGGGATGCGCGCGTCCTCGATACCGGCCACGGTCGCGGGCCGGATGTCCTGCGTGATGGTGTCAGCCACGTCCGTACGTCTCCTCGGCCTTCCAGAAGTAGATGAAGCCGCCGACCCCGGCGACCAGCGCCCAGCCGACCGCCAGTGCCCACACGTGGTGCGGCAGCTGGTGTGCGTGGAAGCTGTCGATCAGCGCGAAGCGCATCAGGTCGATGTAGACGGCGGCCGGGTTGCTCGCGAGCGCGATCTCCACCCAGTGCGGCACGCTGCTGTTCTTGAGCATCTTGTCGATGCTCCACATGACACCGGAGACGTACATCCAGGTGCGCAGGAGGAACGGCATGAGCTGCGCGATGTCCGGCGTCTTGGCGCCCATCCGGGCCATGACCATCGCCACGCCGGCGTTGAAGGTGAACTGCAACGCCAGGACGGGGACGGCGAGCAGCCACGACGCGCTCACCGGAACGCCGAAGCAGAGCAGGATGACGACCAGCGCGGCCATCGAGAACAGCAGCTGCTGGAGCTGCTGGAGGGCGTACGACACCGGCAGCGCGGCCCGCGGGAAGTGCAGGGCGCGGACCAGGCCCAGGCTGCCGGAGATCGCCCGGGTGCCCGCCATGATCGAGCTCTGGGTGAAGGTCCAGATGAAGACGCCGGTGACCAGGAACGGGATGAAGTCCGGCACACCGTGGCTGGTGCCGAGCAGCACACCGAAGATGAAGTAGTAGACCGCCGCGTTCAGCAGCGGGGTCATCACCTGCCAGACCTGGCCCAGCTTCGCCTGGCTGTACTGGGCGGTGAGCTTGGCGGTGGCGAAGGCGGTGATGAAGTGGCGACGCTCCCACAGCTGCCGGACGTACGCGGGCAGGGACGGGCGGGCGCCGCTGACGGTCAGGCCGTACTCGGCGGCGAGCGCCGCGGCGTCGTCGGCGGGGGGGCCCGGTGTCGCTGTCGGGGGCGGTGTGTGGAGGACCTGGCTCACATCCGCTGCTTTCGCTCGGGGGTGGAGTGCGCGGGGTCCGTCCTTAACGTTTCTTACTGCGCCTTTGCCGGCTTCTTACGTCGGGACGGGTCCGTATCGTCGCAACGCGAGCGTAGGGCTTTTGGACGTCGGAACGCAACCGTTTCGTCGTAACGGCCTATGCTGGTCGGCATGACGAACGCCGATGCCCCCAAGACGCAGCCGCGCCGACGGGCCCCCGCCGGGGCGGCCGTCCTCCGGGAGGATGTGACCGAGGCCATCCGCGCCGCCGTCTTCGAGGAACTCGCGGCCGTCGGCTACGCCCGGATGTCCATCGAGGGCATCGCGCGCCGCGCGGGCGTCGGCAAGACCGCCGTCTACCGGCGCTGGCGGTCCAAGCTGCACCTGGTGCTCGACCTGGTCTCGGCCGTCGCGGTCCAGGGATTGCCCGCCCCCGACACGGGCTCCCTGGAGGGCGATCTGCGGCTGCTGTACGAGGTCACCTCGCGCGCCCTGCGCCACCCCGTCGCCGGGCAGATCATCCCCGACCTGCAGGCCGAGGCGGCCCGCAACCCCGACATCGCGGACGCCATGCAGAAGGCGCTGCGCGAGGGGCAGCAGGGCGTCGCCAGCGGGATCGTCACGGCGGCGGCCGTGCGGGGTGAGGTGCGCGAGGGCGTCGATCTCGAACTCGCGCTCGACCTGATGTCCGGCCCGCTGTACTGGCGGGCGGTCGTGGTCCGCGGGCCCAAGCTGCCCAAGGGGTACCTGGCGAGTCTGGCCCGCGCCACGGCGGCGGCGCTCAAGGCGTTGTGATCACGCGGCGGCCTTCGAGGAGGGCCGCACCGTTGCCCGGCGGCCCGTGACGAGACTGACGCCGGCTCCCAGCGAGACGACGCCCATGCCGACGGCGGTCATGACGCCCTGCGTGCCGTCGACCACGAAGGGGGCGGCCGCGGCGATGGCATGCGGCGACGGGTGGCCGCCCTCGACGGGACATTGAGGTTGACCAGCCCCGCAGGAGGGCCGACGGTGATCGAAGTGGAGCTGCCGTGCGTGCGGTGAGGCGAACAATGACCGCCGAGGACAACGCCCTGCTGCGGGAGGGGCTGGTGCTGCTGCTGACCTCGGCCGGGCACGAGGTCGTGGCCGTCGCGGGCAGCGGGCCCGAGGTGCTCCCGGCCCTCCTGAAGCATCGCCCGGACATCGCTGTCCTCGACGTCCGGATGCCGCCCGGCTTCCGGGACGAGGGACTGCGACTCAGCGGTCGTCCTGGCTCTTCACGGCGAGGAAGCCGAACAGGTCGGGCACGCCGCCCGGCCCCGCCTCGGATGTGCGCACGATTCGCGGGCCGGCCGCGGTGGCGGCGTTGAGGAGGTCCGCGAGCGGGAGGTGCCAGGCGCCGACACGGGCCCGGACTCCCGCCGGGTTCCACGCGTCGAAGCTGCGGGACCGGTCGGCGTACCGCTCGTCGAGCAGCACCCTCGGCCGGTCACTCCAGTCGGCGAACGCCCCGATGAAGCATGGATGCACCCCCACGTGCACGAACCGGCCTCCGGGCCGCAGTACCCGGGCGACCTCCCGCAGCACGGCCGCGTAGTCGGGCACGTCGGTATGGGCCAGCACGCACGCGACAGCGGGCACGGCCCCGTCCCCGAACGGCAGCGCCGTCGCGTCACCCGCGACCACGGGCAACCGCCCCGCCGCATGCCGCAGTTGACCACCCGACAGATCCACCCCGACGGGCGTCCACCCCAGCCCGGCCAGCGGGGGCGCATGCGCCCCCGTACCGCAGCAGACGTCCAGACACGTCCCCTCGCCCGGGCCCGACAACTCCTCGATCGCGGCATGCACCCGCTCGATGTACGCCCCCGCCGCGCCGGCCGACATGAAGTCGTTGTACCAGTCGGCATGTTCGTCATACGCCGCTGCGCTCGCCCCTGGTCCCATGCCCTTGATGCCAGGGAGACAGCGCCCAGGGCCGCACGGTGCTGTTCGCTCAGGGCATGACGCCGCCCGGCTGCCCGGCCAACCTGTGTGCGAGGCCGGTGAGTTCCGCCGCCCGCAGGTCAGGTCACGCCTGGAGACCCGCCCCCCTGTACACGGCGCCGTAGTCACGGGAGTTACGGGCCCTACTCCGGCGCACACCCCCGCAGCATGTGTGCGATCACGTCATCGAGGCCGTGCTCGAGGGCCTCGGCCGGCAGCATGTCGCTCACCGCCAGGCTCGCGAAGCCGTGCAGGGTCGCGAAGAGCGGCAGGCCGACGCGTTCCATCGGGCCCTGCCGCACCTCGCCCCGGTGTTGTCCCAGCGCGATCAGCTCCACCAGCTGCTCGCCCCACCGCTGCGACGCGGCGACCAGCGCTTCGGACGCCGTCGGGTCGTGCTTTTTCGCGTACATGAGGTCGAGCAGCTCCGCGTTGGCGGTCGCGAAGTCCACGTACGCGCGGGCCATGGCGCCGAGCTGCTCGGCGAACGTCTCGCCGATTCCCTCCTGCGATGCCGCCAGAGTTTCGGCGAGCCGGTCGAAGCCCGTCAGTGCCAGCGCGTCCAGCAGGGCCTGCTTGTCCTTGAAATGGCGGCTCGGTGCGGCGTGGCTGACGCCGAGCTCGCGGGCCAGTTCGCGGAGGGACAGGGTGGCGGGCCCCTTCTCCCGGAGCGTCTCCTCGGCACGGGTGAGCAGCGCGGCGCGCAGGTCTCCGTGGTGGTAGCGGCGGGTCTGCATGGGCGTCATGGCCGTCAGTGTATCGGTCATGTAATCACCGACTACATTGTTGGCGCTGTCAGCATTGTTGTCATTGACAGCATTGTTGGCAGCGCCTACATTCGGGGTCATGGCTACTGAACAGACGAAGTGGAACATGAGTGACATTCCCGACCAGACAGGCCGCACGGCTGTCGTCACCGGCGCCAACAGTGGGCTCGGCATCGCCACCGTCGACGCCCTGGCCCGCGCGGGCGCGCATGTGGTGCTTGCCGTACGGGACCCCAAGCGCGGCGAGGCCGCCGCTGCCACGGTGCAGGGACGGGGGAGCGTCGAGGTGCGCCGGCTGGACCTGGCCGACCTCGCCTCCGTGCGCGAGTTCGCCGCCGGCTGGCAGGGCGACCTGGACCTGCTGATCAACAACGCCGGCGTCATGAACATCCCCGAGGCCAGTACCAAGGACGGCTTCGAGATGCAGTTCGGCACCAACCATCTGGGGCACTTCGCCCTGACCAACCTGCTGCTGCCGCACGTCACCGACCGCGTCGTGACCGTGTCCTCAGGCGCACACAAGATGCCGGGCAGGCCGTACATCCACTTCGACAACCTGAATCTGACCGGCGAGTACGCCCCCATGACCGCTTACAGCCAGTCCAAGCTGGCCAACCTGCTGTTCACTCTGGAGCTGCAGCGCCGCCTCGCCGAGGCCGGTTCCCCCGTGCGCGCTCTCGCCGCCCACCCCGGCTGGGCCGCCACCAACCTCCAGAGCCACGACGGCAGCGCCCTGCGCCGCGCGTTCATGCGCGTGGGCAACCGCGTCCTCGCCCAGGACAGCAAGGCGGGCGCCCTGCCCACGCTGTACGCCGCGGTCGAGGACCTCCCGGGCGCGAGCTATGTCGGACCCGACGGCCTCGGCGAGATGCGCGGCGGCCCGACGCTGGTCGGCCGCTCGGCCGCGGCCAGCGACCCCGCCTCGGCGCGCCGCCTGTGGACGGCCTCCGAGGAACTGACCGCCGTCATGTTTCCCGAACTGTCCGTATCCGTACGGAGTTAAGGCCCGTCCTGCGGGTCATGCCGGAGACGCGGGGTCAGCTCCGAGCCGCCTCCGGATGCAGGCGCACCCAGCCCGCCCAGGCCGACGTGATCATGTCCTGGACGTCGTACTTGGCCTTCCAGCCCAGTTCGGTGGCGATGCGGTCGGCGGAGGCGACGACGCGGGCCGGGTCGCCTGGGCGGCGGGAGGTGGTGACCGGGGGGCGGTCGTAGCCGGTGAGGGCGTTGATGCGGTCGATCATCTCGCGGACCGAGACGCCTTCGCCGCGGCCGATGTTGAGGGTGAGGTCGCTGCCGGGGGACGTGTCGAGGGCGCGGGCCACGGCCACGTGGGCCTCGGCCAGGTCGACCACGTGGATGTAGTCCCGGACGCACGTTCCGTCGGGGGTGGGGTAGTCGTCGCCGAAGATGCGTGGGGGCGCGTTCTCCGTGAGCTTTTCGAAGACCATGGGGATGAGGTTGAAGACGCCCACGTCGGCCAGTTCCGGGCACGCCGCGCCCGCCACGTTGAAGTAACGGAGGGAGGCGGTGGACAGGCCCGTGGCACGGCCCGTCGCGCGGACCAGCCACTCGCCGGCCAGCTTTGTCTCGCCGTACGGACTCATCGGCACGCACGGCGTCTCCTCCGTCACCAGCGCGTCCCCCCGCGCGGCGGACGGCATGCCGTACACCGCCGCGGACGAGGAGAAGACGAACGAGCCGACCCGCGTGGCCGTCACCGCTTTCAGCAGCACGCGCAGGCCCTCGACGTTCTCCCGGTAGTAGTGCAGCGGGAGGTCCACCGACTCGCCGACCTGCTTCTTCGCCGCCAGATGCACGACACCGGTGACGGAGTGCTCGGTGAGGGTCCGGGACACCAGCTCGCCGTCCAGCGTCGAGCCGACGACCAGCGGGACATCGGCGGGTACCCGCTCCGCGATCCCCGTGGACAAGTCGTCGTAGACCACGGCCTGTTCGCCCGCGTCGAGCATCGCGCGGACGACGTGCGCCCCGATGTAGCCGGCGCCGCCGGTGATCAGCCAGGTCATGTGCGCCCGTCCCCTCGTCAGTGAGCCCTGGTGGTGCGTGTGTCGTGCGGTCGCGTATCAGTGAACCAGGCGCTTGAGACGACGGTGCACCACATCGGTCATTCCTCTCCATCCGGACGCCGTGCGCAGCGCCAGCGCCCCCGCGTGCGTGCGGTACGGCTGCACCAGCAGGACACCGCGGCGGGCGTCGGGGACGGCGCGGCGGCGCAGCAGACCGGGGCCCGCGAGCGCGTGCGCCGTGGCCTCCCGGCTGGTGCCGTCGCGGAAGCGGAGCTCCAGCCGGAGATCCCACGTTCCCGCGCCCAGCGCCGCCAGGTCCACCGGCGTCCGGGCCGTCCAGACGTCGCCGTACCGGTCCGGCAGGAAGTTCACCTCGCGGCGCAGTCCCACGTGGCCCTCCTCCCGGTGCACGAACTCCACGTCCACCGACGCCGGACCGGCTTCCGCCATCCGCCCGTACAGCTCGTGCAGGCGCAGTCGCAGCCAGGTGCCACGCGCGCGTGGCCGCAGCTCGGCATCGACCGCGGCCGGCAGCAGGTGGGCGGAGCGCGTCAGGAAGTGGTCCAGCGTGACCTGGGGGAGGTCGTCCGACCAGATGGGTGTGGCGTCGGAGGCGCGGGCGTACGGCGGGAGCAGCCGGGCCGGGCGGGCCGCGAGCTCCTTGAGGCGGGGCAGGTCGCGGGGCGCGGGGGAGGCCAGGACGACGCGGGCGACGAGGCGGCCGGGGGCGGTCGGGTTGACGGCGAGGTCGGTCGCGTCGAAGGACGAGAGATACGCGCGCGTGAGCTCCCACCAGGCGCGCCGGTACTCCGGGTCGCGCAGTTCGAGTTCGCGCGTGTATATCCGCAGCTCGTGGTCGAGGAATTTGGCGTGCACCGCCCGCGCGAGCCCCTTCTCGCCCGCGCCGAGCAGGATCTCGTACGCGGCCCGGTTCGCCTCGGTCCTGGCTCGCCAGTTGGCGATGTCCGCGCGGTCGAGCGAGATCGAGAGGTGAGCGGCCTCGCGCCGTACGTGCCAGACGTACACCGTGTCCGGGATGAGCGCGACACGCGGCCCGGCGGCCAGCACGCGCGCGGTGAACACGAAGTCCTCGTAGCGGAAGCGGCCCTCGGGGAAGCGGATCCCGTGCTTGCGCAGGAAGTCGGTTCGGTACAGCTTGTTGACGCAGAGCGTGTCGCGCACCAGGCGGATGCGCCGAGCGGGGTGGGAGACGAGGGCGGGCTCCGCGTAGAGGGCGCGCTCCCAGGGGACCTCGCGGCCCGAGGGCAGCTCACGGCGCACGCACAGACCGGCCGCGACCTGTGTGTGCTGCCCGGCCGCCGCCGCGAGCAGCGCGTCCACCGCGCCGGCCGGCAGCACGTCGTCGCTGTCCAGGAACATCACGTACGGGGCCGTCGCCGCGTCGATTCCGTCGTTGCGGGGGCTGCCGCAGCCGCCGCTGTTGACGGCGCGGCGGATCACTCTCAGGCGCGGTTCGGCGGCGGCGAGGCCGTCGAGGAGGGCGCCGCTGCCGTCCGTCGAGCAGTCGTCCACGGCGATCACCTCATGGACGGCCGGGCCCTGCGCGAGCGCCGAGCGCACCGCGTCCGTCACATGGGCGGCGTCGTTGTACCCGATGACGACCACACTGACCTGCGCGTGCTGAGAGTTCATGGGATCCACGGGCCGAAACGGTAGGTGTTACGAGTAATTTTCCGTTAAGAGGCGCTTAGTGTCTTGTGCGGAAGACGGCATGAATCGGGTGCGGGTTCCGTGGAGACCCGTCGGATGTGACCCGGTCTGTCGTATCTGTCATGGCCGGAGGAAGGCCCGACCGCCACAGCCGCACGTACGAGAGCCCCGCGGCCGTCGCCAGCAGACCGTTGCGTACGAGCATCAGCAGACAGCCCGTCCAGGTGCTGTGGACGACTTCCCTGTAGAGGCCGGGGTACGCCACCGAGCTGACCGCCGTAGCCGCCACGATCAGCGAGGCCACGGGGCGCTGTGTGGTGTGCCGCGAGGTCAGGCACACGGCGGACAGGCCGAGCAGCCACACCATGTACTGGGGGCTGATCACCCGGCTCGTCACCGTGAACAGCAGCACGGCCGCGAGCGCCGCGTCGTACACGGTCGCCGCCGTCCAGCGCCGCGCCCGGACCCGCCACAGCAGCAGGAGCCCGAACGCGGCGACCGTGAGGGCCAGTGAGACGGCGGCCACCGCGGAGACGTACGGGCCCACGAACTCCATCGCTCCGTACTGGTAGCGCGCCGTGCCCGGCCACCCGGCGCGGCGCGCGAAGCCCAGGACCGTACCCCCGAGCGACTCGATCTGCACGCCCCGGCCGCCCTGCTGGCGCAGGAAGTCGAACGGGTCGCTGAAGGCGGCCGTCAGCAGGGCGAGCAGTGCGACCGCCGTGATCACCGCCGACGTCCAGACCTCCCGGGTCGTACGGCCCCGGGGGATCCCGATCAGCGCCAGTGCGGGCCAGACCTTCACCAACGCCCCCAGTGCGGCGAACGCGCCGCACGCACGCGTGGAGCGCGACAACGTCAACAGCGAGATGACGGCGAAGGCGGTGACCTGGACGTCGTACCGGGCGAGCGGGATGTGCAGGAGCAGGGGGAGCCCACAGGTCCACAGGGTGGCGCCGTGCAGGCTGCGCCCGGGGCGCAGCCCCGCGCGCGTGAGGGCGTAGGTGATCCCGGCGTCCGCGAGGAGCGTGAGGGTCACGAAGGCCGTGAAGTACGTCAGCGTCGGCAGCAGGGCGGGCGCGAGCAGCACCGGGCCCGCGCCCGGCGGGTACTGCCACAGGCGGTCGCCGACCGGAAACGTGCCCTGCGACAGGACGCCGTACCAGCGGAAGTACAGGTGCCCCACCTCGCGGGAGACCCCGCCCCGGCCGAGCGCGGCGAGGCCGTCGTGGGCGAGCAGCCACAGCATCAGGGAGCGGGTGGCGAGCCAGGCGGCGGCAAGGGCAAGCGGGCGGCGGGGTCTCTTCGAGGCGCTCATCAAGCCCGGATCGTAAGCCGCATGGATGCCTCACAGCAGTTGATACGCCGTCAATCACCCGCAAACGTTGGTTAATAGCAAAAAATCGGTGCCATGGTGAGCGCGTGGCTGAGGTGGTCCGGTGCCGGGCGTTCGGGGGTGGCGGCCGTCCTGCTGCCCGTGTCCGCCATGCTGGCGATCGGGCTCTGGGGGCTCGACCGCGGCGGCATGTGGCGGGACGAGGCGGTGACGTTCCAGGTCGCGCGGCGCTCGGTGCCGCAGATCTGGCAGCTGCTGCACTCCGTCGACGCGGTGCACGGCCTGTACTACCTCCTGATGCACGCCGCCCTGGCACCGCACCCCGGCGAGGTCGCCCTCCGGCTCCCCTCGGTCTGCGCCGCCGCCACCACCGCGGGCCTCGTCGCGGCCCTCGGCGTCCGACTGTGCCGCCCGCGGGTCGGCCTGTGGGCGGGGCTGCTGTACGCCGTCACGCCCATGGCCGGGCACTTCGCACAGGAGGGCCGGTCCTACGCGCTCGTCGCGGCCGGGGCGGCGGGGGCGACCGTTCTGTTGGTCCGGGCCATCGGGGCCCCCGCTGGTCGGGCGGAGTCGAGAACTTGGGGGAGGGCGGGGGGCTGGTGGGCGTACGCGGCGGTGGTCGCCGTCACGTGTCTGCTGCACGAGCTGGCGGTGCTCCTGCTGCTCGCGCACGCGGGGACGCTGGCGCTCGTGCGGGTACCGGCGCGGGTGTGGTGGCGGTGGGGGTGCGCGGCCGGAGCCGCGGTACTCGGGCTGACGCCGCTCGTCCTTGTCTCGCGGGGGCAGTCGGCGCAGGTCGCGTGGCTGCCGCGGCCCGCTGCCGGGAGCGTGGAGCGACTGCTGGCGGCGTTCACGGGTTCGACGCTACTGGTGGTCGTGCCGTACCTGGTCCTCGCCGCCCTCGCCGCCCTCGCCGTGCGGCCGCCGTTCGTGCGCCGGGGTGAGCTGTCGCTCCCGGCGGTCGCCCTGCCTCTGATGGTGGTCCCGCCTGCGGTGCTGATGGCCGTCTCGCAGTTCTGGCCGCTGTACGACGACCGTTATGTGCTGTACGCCCTCTCCGGGGCGCCCCTGCTCGCCGCGGCCGGCGCCGAACGGCTGGTGGGCCTGATGCCCCGGCTGCGCCCCACCGTCCCCACCGGACCGCGCATCACCCTCACCGGCGTCCTGACCATCGCCCTCGCCTTCGCCCTGCAGCTCCCCCTGCTCCGCCAGGACCGCACCGCGGGCCACCGCGCCGACAACCTCGCCGCCGTCTCCGCCACCGCCCACCGCGAACTGCGCCCGGGCGACCCGGTGCTGTTCCTGCCGTCGATCGTGCGGCGGTCGGCGCTGGCGTATCCGAAGGGCTTTCGCGGGATCCGGGACGTCGCGCTCAGCACGCCGGGGCCGGCGTCCGGAACGCTGTACGGGCTGGAGGCGGACCCGGGCGAACTGCGCCGCCGGCTGGCCCGGCTCGACCGGGTGTGGGTGGTCGCCGAGCCGTTCGCGCTGCGCCCGACCTGGTATCCGGCCAGCCCGACCGAACAGGTCAAACTCACCGTGGTCGACGAGGAGTTCGTGGCTCGGCAGGAGGTCGTGCGGAAGGGCGTGACCCTGCGCCTGTATGTGCGCAGGGCACCCATGCAGGGCATCGGCCGGGTGGTCGACTAGGGCCTGTCCTTCGGATCGCGCCGACTTCGGGTCGCGGTGCCCACCACTGCCGGTGAGCGGGGCTCGGTGCGTGCAGCGACAAGGCGAAGGAGGGAGTCGACGCGATGGGGTCCCCCCCCGCGCGCGAGCGAAGCCGAGCGTGGGGGAGTCGGCGGCTGACGACAACGCCGCAGATGTGCGTGCCGAGCCCTGCGGCCCAGGCGTGATACGAAAGGCAGGCGCCAAGGCCTAGACGCAGCCCGGCGTCTCGTCCAGTGCCGCCTGGTCCAGTGCCGCCGTCAGGCGGTCCAGGCGGGCCCGGAGGTCGCGGATCTCTTCGAGGTCGGCGCCCGTCGCCGCGGCGATCCGGCGCGGCACGTGCAGGGCGCGCTCGCGCAGGGCGACGCCCTCGTCGGTGAGGTGGACGTGCACGGAGCGCTCGTCGCGGGCGTTGCGCTCACGTCGGACGAGACCGGCCGCCTCCAGACGCTTGAGCAGCGGCGACAGCGTGCCGGAGTCGAGCCGCAGGTGCTCGCCGACCTTCTTGACGGGCAGCTCGCCGTGTTCCCACAGCACCAGCATCACCAGGTACTGGGGGTAGGTGAGCCCGAGGTCCTTGAGGATCACGCGGTAGACGCCGCCGAAAGCGCGCGAGGCGGCGTTCAGGGAGAAGCAGATCTGCTGGTCGAGGCGGAGGTAGTCCCCATCGGACGGCGCGGACGGCGCGGACGGGGCCTCGGGGCTCGGGGTGGGCGTGGGCGTGGCGGTCATGGCTCCAGGATAGCTCTTGTGAGCCATTGAGTTGTGTGCAATTGAATTGCGTGCTCTAATTAAGTCCGTGAGGCGGTCGGACCGGCCGCCCCGGCAAGGACTTTGACTTGAGAGGGACGGTCTCCATGGACGCGATCTACACCGCTGTCGCCACCGCCACCCACGGCCGCGAGGGCCGCGCCGTCAGCTCCGACGGCAAGCTCGACCTGCAGCTGGCCCCGCCGGTGGAGCTGGGCGGGAACGGGCAGGGCACCAACCCCGAGCAGCTCTTCGCCGCCGGTTACGCCGCCTGTTTCGCCAGCGCCCTCGGCCTCGTCGGCCGCGCGGCCAAGGTCGACGTCAGTGAGTCCGCGGTGACCGGTGAGGTCGGCATCGGCAAGCAGGGCGAGGGCTTCGGCCTCAAGGTGACGCTGCGCATCGAGCTGCCCGACTCCGTCGACGAGGCGACCGGTCGCAAGCTCGTCGAGCAGGCCCACCAGGTCTGCCCCTACTCCAACGCGACCCGCGGCAACATCCCGGTCGAGCTCGTCGTCGAGTAGTTCCGGCTGTCGTGAACCATGCTCAGTGCCCCGGGCCCGTAAGGGGCGCGGGGCACTGAGCGTTCGGCCCCCACAGGCCCGCAGGGGCCGAACGGCCTTTTTCACGGGCGGACCCGTGCCAGCACCTCCCCCGTCTCCCGGCTCCAGGCGACCACCGTCGCCTCCTCCGGAACCCGCCGCCAGCGCGTGAGCAGCAGCCAGTGGACGTGATACCGCCGGGCGACGGCGGAGCGCTCGGCGCGGGTCGACGCCGGGTCGAGATAGGCGCGAACCGCGGCCAGCCGCCGCTGCCGCTCCCTCTCGTCGAGCGCGAGGTCGGGCCAGGCGGGCGCGGCGAGGTCCGATCCGTAGCCCGCGATCAGGTGGACGGAGTAGTACCCGTCCGTGATGACCGCCTGGCCGGGCTTGATGTGCCGTGCCGCCCACGCGTACGTCGGCCAGTGCGGCGGCTGGTCGAAGCCGATCGGGTCGAGCGCGCGCGGCACCACCGCCCCCGCCTGCACGGTGAGGAAACCGACGCACGCCCCGGCGACCGCCGCCCAGCCCAGCAGCCGACGCCCGAACCCCCACGGCCGTGCCCCCGCCAGCTCCACCCCGAGCGCGAACTGCAGCGGCACCAGCGTGAGCCCCAGGATCCTGCCGTATGTGTAGTGCCCGCTGACCCAGCCGTACGCCACCGCCAGGCACTCCAGCGCGAACATCAGCACCAGCGGATCCCGCCACCAGTGCCCTTCGCTCCGCCCGGCCCGCCGCGCCCGCAGCCACAGGGCGGGCACCCCGATCAGCGCCAGCCAGAAGTGCCCGGGCATCCCCTCGTAGAGCCGCTCGTGCATCGCGTCCACGCTGCGGTCCCCGGTCAGCGCGAAGACGTCGAAGTACGGCCAGAAGGACGCGACGAGCAAGGCCGTCGCGCCCGCCATGGCCCACCGGCCCACGACGGCCGGCCGCCATCCGCGCTGCCATCCCGCCACGAACGCCACCGCCCCGAGCACCGCCGCGATGGAGGTGATCGGGTGCACGAGCAGGATCAGGCCGTACAGGGCGCCTAGCCCCTTGTACCCCCACAGGCTCCGCAGGCCGCTCGGGCCGATGTACCGGACGGGTCCGTCGGTGCCTCGCGCGTGCCTGCCCGTCAACGCCCAGGCCCAGAAGGTCAGTCCGATGGCGAACGTCGACGGATAGCCGAGGTTCCCCGTCATCGACATCAGTCCCAGATACCCGCTCCACCAGGCCCGCTCGGTGCCCCACAGCAGCACCATCGCGAACAACCCGAGGACCGGGGCCCATGGGCGAGGGGTCAGGACACGGACGAAGCGGCCGATTCCGGTCAGTAGGACCAGCAGGTTGAACGGGCCGGAGAGCCGTACGACCTCCCAGCCGCCCAGGCCTGTCAGCCGGGCGAAGGCTCCCTGGGCGAGCGCGTACGGGGAGTAGTACGGGCTGCCCGCGCCGGGCAGATCCGCCATCGGGTGGAGAGGGTGGAGGAGATGCGCCTTGAGGCGCTCGACGACCGCCGCGTGCTGGCCGGCGTCGCAGCACAGCGGGACGCGCCAGTACGCGAGCGACATCACCAGCCAGAACAGGGCGCCGAAGAGCTGGTACGGGGTCGGACGCCGGGCGGCACCGCCGCGCAGCGCGGTGGCGCCGCGCAGGGCCCGTCGGACCAGGACGTCGGCGCTCATCGGGCGGAGAGGGGGGACTGGGTGACGGTTCGCAGCATTTGCCGTATATGCCCACCAAGGTCACATGCCTAGCCGGATATCACCTCATCGAGCGACCTCGGTGTGCCGCTTGAGGGGGCCCGGCACCGTACCCGAGGCCTCCACCCGTGGCCGTACGACCCCCTCCAGCAGCAGCGGAAGCCCCACCACCGGCAGCAGCCATGCCAGCACGATCAGCCGGTCGCCCCAGATGTTGATGTCGGGGTGTCCCGCCTGGTTGAGGACGCCGGTGAACGCGACCGCGAGCAGGAACGCCGCGAAGGCCGGGCGGCGGCGGAGCGCGCCCCACGCGGCGGCCACCAGAGTCGTCAGGAACAGCGGCTCCCAGAACTGTCGGCGCAGCCACTCCACCCAGAAGCTGAGCTCCAGATGGAGGAACTCCGACCACAGGTGGGTGCGGTCGGGGCGGGAGAAGTGGGCCGTGAGCAGGTCCTGCAGGCTCTCGGACTCGGATGGGTAGTGCAGCACTTTCGCTACGGCGACCGCGGCAACCGCGGCGCAGCCCGCCACCGTCGCCAGGGTCCGCAGCGGACCTGTGAGCCCCCGCAGTGGCCGACGCGGCCCCCCGCGCCGTACGCCGATCACCGCGCACGCGCCCGCCAGGCACAGCCCGAGGAACAGCGCGTGCGAGTGCTTCACCGTGAAGAGCAGTGCCAGGGACCCGCCGACCAGCCAGGTTCCGGCCCGCGCGCGGCCCTCCAGCACCAGCGCACAGCCCCAGAGTGCCGCCAGGGTCAGAGTCAGCAGCAGACCCTCGGTCATCGGACGCATCGCCGTCGTGCCGCACGGCAGCACGTAGAAGAGGGCCTGCCCCGACAGGGCCGCGATCGTGGGGGCGCGCAGGGTGCGCAGCACCAGGAAGGCGAGGACGCCTCCGGCGACCGTGATGAGGACGCTCGACGCCCACAGGCCCCACTTCACGCCGAGCACCGTGATGAAGGGGACCAGCAGCGCCGGATACCCCGGCCGCACCTCGAAGATCCGCATGAAGCGGAGCGGCATGAACGGCACGGTGTGCCCCGCCGTCTCCCCGGCCGCGAGCCGCTTCGAGACCCCCCGCCACTGGTCGCGCCGGCACTCCTCCATGACCCGCTTCGTGGGGCTCGGCCGGTGGAAGTGCACCACGTTGACGCTCTGGTTGCGGCGCGCGATGGACGCCTTGCCGGCGCAGGCGTAGTCGATCGTGAGCGCGGCGGCGTCGTGCTTGCTCTCGCCGCGCAGACTCAGCGCGTACGAGAGGTAGTTCTTGGTGTCGGGGGTGTCCCGGCCGGTGACGTTCGCCAGTTGGAGGACGGCGAAGACGGCGGCCAGGACGATCACCCAGAACCGCGGGGAGCGCGGCGACCGGGGCCCCGCGACGGAGCGCACAAGCACGCTCACGACGACGCGAGGACGTCGTGCCCCGCCTGCGCGGGCACCGGGACGACGGGGGCCGGCTCCTCGGCCTTCTCTCCGAGCATCAGTGTCCGCACCACCCGCTCGGCCGCCCGCCCGTCGTCGAACTCGCAGAACCGCGCCCGGAAACCGGCCCGCAGCCGCTCCGCGTCCGCGTCCTGCCACGCCCCGGACGCGAACAGCCACGCCAACTCCCGGTAGGAGCCGGCGACATGGCCGGGGGCGTCCGCCGTGATGTCGAAATAGGCGCCCCGGCTCGCCGCATACGCGCCCCAGTCGTCGGTGTGCAGCACGATCGGGCGGTCGAGGTTGGCGTAGTCGAACATGAGGGCCGAGTAGTCCGTGACCAGGACGTCCGAGGCGAGCATCAGGTCCTCGACGTGCGGTTCGTCGGTCGCGTCGACCACGACCCCGCGGCGATGCAGCTCGGACAGGCCCATCCCGCGCGCCGGGCCGTCCGCCAGCGTGGGATGCAGCCGTACGACGAGGGTGTGGCCCTCGCCGAGATCGTCGGCGAAGCGGGCGAGGTCGATACGGTCGGTGTGGCCGCCCCGGACGTAGTCGCGGCGCGTCGGCGCGTACAGCACCACCCGGTGGTCGGCGGGGATGCCCAGGCGCGCGCGGACGGCCGAGCCGTCCTCCGGCCGTGCCCGGACGAGGACGTCGTTGCGCGGGCTGCCGCTGCGCAGTGAGGTGAAGTGGCAGGGGTAGGCGCGGTCCCAGACCAGCTCGGAGTGGCGGTTGGCGACCAGGCTGTAGTCCCAGCGGTCGGCGCGGCGCAGCATCTGCGGTACGTCGAAGCCGTGCCGGGCGCCCGGCTTGTCGAGCAGGTCGGCCGCCATGTACTTCAGCGGGGTGCCCTGGTGGGTGTGGACATGGACGCTGCCGGGGCGTTTGACGAGCGTGCCGGGCCAGTTGACGTTGTTGACGAAGTACGTGGCCCGCGCGGTGACCTGGCGGCAGCTCAGGGAGTCGAGGAGCACGTGCTCGACATCCTTCGGAAGCAGTGCCGCCTCTTCTTCGCCCCGCACCACCCACACCCCGCGGATGTGCGGGGCGATCTCCCGCGCCTTGTAGTACACGGCCGCCGGGTCGCCGAGCACCCCTCGGTGCGAGAACGCCGAGTACACCGCCAGGTTCGGGTCCAGCGACCGGTGTTCGTGCACCACGGACCAACCCCGCTTGACCCGCGTGGCGGCCGCCTTGCGCACTTGCTGCCCGCGCAGGCCGAGCTCCCTGCCGAGGCGGCCCGCCTGCCGATGGGCCCGGTAGCGCGCGAAGCCGCCCTCCAGGACGCGCAGCTCGCGAGGCACCGGTTCGGTGGTCCGGTGCTTGCGGAAGAGTGCGGCTGTCAGCCGGAAGAACTCGCCCTTGTCGGACTCGGGCAGCCGGTCCGGCTTGGAGAGGATGTCCAGACAGTGCTCGCCCATCTTGCGGTGCAGATACGGGCGCCAACTCGCCAGCCGCGGGCGGGAGTCGAGGAACGCGAAGACCCGCTCGTACTGGTCGTGGATGTCGAAGTGCTTGCGGCTGGTGGTGGACAGGATGTTGCCCTGGCGGCGCTGGCGGTAGGCCAGGCAGATCCGGTCCAGCGTGACGATGCGCTCCGCGCTGAGCATCACCGGGAACGTCCAGGGCGTGTCCTCGTAGTACCCGGGCGGGAAGGCGAAGCCCTCGCGCTCGACGAACTCGCGGCGGTAGACCTTGTTCCACACCACCATCAACAGCTCGAGAATTTCCGGGTGTTCGGCGGCCGTGAAGGTGCCGTCACCCGCCTCCGTGAGCACTCGCGCGAGGACGTTCCTGCGCGTCCCCCCCCACCAGTACGTGCGCGCGTAGTCGAAGACGAGGACGTCGGGGTCGTCCGGGTCGGCGGTCTCCTCCAGCCGGTCGGCGATGGCGCGCAGGGCCCCCGGGGTGAGCGTGTCGTCGCTGTCGAGGAAGAAGAGGAAGTCTCCGGTGGCGTGCGGCATTCCGGCGTTCCGGGCCCGGCCGAGTCCCACGTTCTCGGGCAGGTGCACCACGCGTACGCGAGGATCGCGGGCCGCGTACTCGTCGAGGATCGCACCGCAGCCGTCCGGTGAGCAGTCGTCGACGGCGATCACTTCGAGGTCCGTGTACGACTGCTCCAGGACCGAGTCGAGGCACTCGGCCAGAAAGCCCTGCACCTTGAAGACGGGGACGATGATGCTGAAGCGGGGCACGTCAGCTCCTTACGAGGGGGGACGCGGCGGGAGCCGGAAGACGCTCGGCGAGCGGCACCACGGGCGGGATGGCCTCGGGCGGTTCACCCAGGAGCACTCTTCGTACGACCCGTTCGGCGGCCCTTCCGTCGTCGAACTGGCAGAAGCGCTCGCGGAATCGGGCACGCAGTGCCGTGGACTTGGGGTCCGCGTAGGAGCCCTCGGCGAAGACCCGGGCGAGGTCCTGAGGGGTGCGGGCCACCGGCCCCGGTGGCGCCTCCATCACGTCGAAGTAGACGCCCCGCGTCTCCCGGTAGATGTCCCAGTCGTCCGCGTACACGACGATCGGCCGGTCGAGGTTGGCGTAGTCGAACATGATCGACGAGTAGTCCGTGATCAGCGCGTCGGCGGCCAGGCAGACGTCTTCCGAGGAGCGGTGCGCGGTGACGTCGATGATCCGGCCGCCGCTCCTGCGCGCGGCGCCCTCGTCGTAGAAGTAGTGGGCGCGCAGCAGGACGACGAAGTCCTCGCCGATCTCCTCGCAGAAGGCCTCCAGATCGAGCCGGGCCTCGAAGCCGGTGCTGTAGTCGCGGTGCGTGGGCGCGTAGAGGAGGGCGGTTCTGCCCTCGGGGACGCCCAGGCGTTCGCGCACGCGGGCCACGTCGTCGGCGGTCGCCGTGTAGTAGACGTCGTTGCGCGGATAGCCGTACTCCAGCGCCTCGTACGTGCCGGGGAAGGCCCGCTCCCACATCTGGGTGGAGTGCCGGTTGGAGGAGAGGTTGTAGTCCCAGCGGTCCACCCGGGTCAGCAGCTTGGCGAAGCTGCCGGTCGCGGCCGCCACCACCGGGTACGTGGACTGGTCGACGCCCATCTTCTTCAGGGGGGTCCCGTGCTGGGTCTGGACATGGACGCTGCCGGGGCGTTTGACGACGCCGTCCGCGAAGTTGGCGTTGTTGATCAGGTACTTGGCGCGGGCCAGCACCTCCCAGGAGCGGCGGCTGCCGATCACCGCGTGGTCGATGCCCTTCGGCAGCGCGTCCACCGCTTCGGGCTCGACCAGGAACACCGAGCGGATGTGTGGGGCGAGTTCGCGGGCCTTGGCGTGGATGGCGGCCGGGTTGCAGGCGTAGCCGCGGCCCCAGTACGCGCAGTACACGGCGAGGTTCTCGTCGAGGGCGCGACGGCGGTGGGCCGCGTAGAGCGCGCGGGTGCGCAGCATCCTCGGGTGCGGCACCCGCTGAGCCGCCTTAGCGGCCGCCTGGTTGGCTCCGCGCAGTGCCCGGAACGCGCTGTAGGCGCCGGTCGCGAGCAAGCGGTGCTGCACCCCGAGACTGCCCGACGGCGGCCGGAACCCGGCCGGGCGGTGGCGTCGGTAGAGCCTGCCCGCGCGGCGGAAGAAGGCCCGGCGGCGGCGCGCGGGCACCCGCGTCGGATGGGCCGCCGTCTTCAGCACGATGGCGAAGAGCTGACCGAACAGCGCGTGCGACTTGGCCGCGGACACGGTCTGTTCGGATACGCGGGTGAGCACCGATTCGACCTGGTCGAGGAGTTCGAACTGGTGCTCACCCGGAGTGTTGAGGCGCCTGCCCTGGCGGCGCAGGTGATGACGTACGCAGACGGTGTGCAGCACCGCCGCGCGTTCTGTCGCGAGGGTCACCAGGCCGCTCCAGCCAGCGTCCGTGAAGTGCCCGCCGGGAAAGGTGAGTCGGTGCTCGGCGAGGAAGGCGCGACGGTAGGCCGCGCTCCACGCGGGGGCGTGTGCGCCGAGGACCTCCGGGTCCCTGTCGAGCGGGGGCCTGCTCGACTCGCCCTCCCACCAGTGCACCCGCTCGTGTCCGAAGTAGAGGACGTCGGTGTCGGCCCGCAGCTTGGCGTCCAGGGCTCCCAGCGCGCCCGGCACCAGTTCGTCGTCGCCGTCGAGGAAGAGCAGATACGTGCCGTTCGCCGCCGCCATCCCGGCGTTGCGCGCCGCGCTCAGCCCGCCCGACGGCGGCGAGTGGACCGGAGTGACCCGGGAGTGCCGCGCGGCGTACGAGGCGGCGACCGTCCCGGCCGGGGAGTCGGGCGCGTCGCAGACCGGGATCAGCTCGAAGTCGCCGAAGGACTGGGTGAGGACCGAGTCCAGCGCTTGGGCCAGTCGCCCGGCGACTCCATGGGTGGGCACGATGACGCTGAAGCGGGGCATTCTGCTCTTTCTCTCAAGGGGCACTGAGCCGGGGTTTCATCGCCCCGGTCGCCCGGCGGGCCGCCAGGTGGCCGGCCGGGTGGGAGTGGGCCGCGACGGGCTGGAGGGCACGCGGACTCCGGTTCAGAGGTTCTCGGTGACGGGGACGGCAGCGCCGGGCGGCGGCACGGTCGCGAGG
Organism: Streptomyces sp. NPDC050564; assembly: GCF_044457265.1. Taxonomy (NCBI): domain Bacteria; kingdom Bacillati; phylum Actinomycetota; class Actinomycetes; order Kitasatosporales; family Streptomycetaceae; genus Streptomyces; species Streptomyces sp. NPDC050564. The sequence continues at coordinate 56,349 of NZ_JBITGS010000010.1, forward strand.
GGCGTGGCAGGGAGGGCCGCGGCCGCCGACGGGACCGGGTGGCGTTCGCCGAGCGGGATGAACGGCGGTAGACCGGCGCTCTCGCCGAGGACCACACGGCGTACCACCCGCTCCGCGGCGCGCCCGTCGTCGTACGGGCAGAAACGCTCGCGGAACGCGGCCCGCAGTTGCGCGGAGCGCGAGCCGCGCCAGTGCCCCGACGCGAAGATGTCGATCAGCTCGTCCTCGCTGCGCGCGACCGCGCCCGGCGGGAACGCGCGCAGGTCGAAGTAGGTGCCGCGGGCCGCCTCGTACGCCTCCCAGTCGTCCGCGTGGATCACGATCGGCCGGTCGAGACCCGCGTAGTCGAACATCAGGGACGAGTAGTCGGTGACCAGCGCGTCCGAGGCGAGGCACAGCGACTCGATGCTCGGATGGCCGGACACGTCGATGAGACGGCCACCGGAGGCGCTCGCCGGCGGGGCCTCGTACGCGTGATGGGAGCGGGTCAGCACGACGAAGCGCGGGCCGAGTCGGCGCAGCACGCGTTCCAGGTCGAGGGCTTGGCGCTGGGTGCGGCGGTAGTCGCGGTACGTCGGCGCGTACAGCACGGCGACCGCGCCCTCGGGGATGCCGAGCAACTCGCGCAGCCGGGACACGTCCGCCGAAGTCGCCTGCTGGAACACGTCGTTGCGGGGGAGGCCGTACTCCAGCGTCGTGTACGAGGACGGGAAGACGCGCTCCCAGACCAGGGTGGAGTGGCGGTTGGCGGACAGGCAGTAGTCCCACTTGTCGACGCTGCGCAGCAGCTCGGCGAAGTCCGTGCCACGGGCGGCCGCCGGGCGGTCCTGGAGGTCGAGGCCCATGCGCTTGAGCGGGGTCCCGTGCTGTGTCTGGATCATGATCTGGCCGGGGCGCTTGACCAGCCGCCGGTCGAAGTTGACGTTGTTCACCAGGTACTTGGAGCGGGCGAGCGCCGTCCAGTACGCGGCCGTCCCGGGGCGCAGCCTGCGCGTCGAGGCCGGGATCGTGTGGTGGTGCTCGGCATGCGCGATCCACGTGGTGGTGATGTGCGGGGCCCAGGTGCGGAAAGCGGACTCCAGGGCGCCCGGGTTGCAGCCGTGGCCGCGGCCCCAGTAGCTGGAGAACACGGCGCGGTCGGCGCGCAGCGGGAGGCGGAGCTGGACGCGGTAGTGGAGTTGCAGCGCGGCGCCGCGGGTCCTGCGGAGCAGCGTCTTGGTCCGGCGCACGGTCTGTCTGTGGATGCGGGACGCCAGTGACAGCAGGCGGTACGCGCGGTGGGTGCCCAGCTTGACCAGCGCGTGCCGCGCGCGGGTGCGCAGCGGGACGGGGGCGCCCGGTGTGCGGTAGCGGCGGTAGTGGGCACGTGACCTGCGCAGGAACTCGGCCCGAGAGCCGCGTGGCAGCCGGCCGCGCTTGAGGAACACCGTCGAGAAGTGGTCGACCATGCGGCGGAACAGGACCGGACGCCAGTGCGCCAGCTCCGGGCGCCTGTCGATGTGCGCGAAGACACGGTCGTACTGTCCGAAGATGTCGAAGTGCTTGCGGCTGCTGGTGCCGAGGATGCTGCCGTGGCGCCGCTGGCGGTAGTGGACGCAGACCCGGTCGAGGGTGGCGATCGTCTCGGCGGACATCAGCACCGGATAGGTCCAGGGCGTGTCCTCGTAGTAGCCGGGCGGGAAGGCGAAGCCCTCGCGCTCGACGAACTCCCGGCGGTACGCCTTGTTCCACACCACCATCAGAATCCGCAGCAGCCCCGGCCGGTCGACGAGCCGGAACGGCGCCGGGCCCGCCTCCGTCAACTGCGCCGCGAACTGGTTGCGGACGGCCTCGCCCGACCAGTACGTGCGCGCGTAGTCGTAGACCAGGACGTCCGGTTCGGAGGTCTCCTTCAGCCGGTCGGCGATGGCGCGCAGCGCGTCCGGGGTGAGGCTGTCGTCGCTGTCCAGGAAGATCAGGTAGTCGCCGGTGGCGTGTTCGAGGCCCGCGTTGCGGGCGCGGCCCAGGCCCACGTTCTCGGTGAGATGGACAGGGCGTACTCGGGGGTCGCGGGCCGCGAACTCGTCGATGATCGCCCCGCAGGCGTCGGGCGAGCAGTCGTCGACCGCGATCAGTTCGAGGTCCGGGTAGGACTGTTCCAGGACGGATTCCAGGCACTCGTGCAGGTACGCCTGAACCTTGTACGCGGGGACGATGACACTGAACCTGGGCAAGGGACATCCATGGGTCGGCGCGGGCATACCTGCCCGGGAACGGCCGAAGGGGTGACTTGGTTACGCCAGATGTGGCATACGGGGGATGTCCGGTGAACGATGAGGGGCGGGCCGGTGTCCGGCCCGCCCCTCAAGTGCTCTTTTGCCGAACCTACTTCACCGCGCCCGCCATGACCCCGGACACGAACTGCCGCTGGAACGCGAAGAACACGGCCAGTGGGATCACCATCGAGATGAAGGCACCCGGTGCCAGCACATCGATGTTGTTGCCGAACTGGCGTACCTGTGTCTGCAGTGCGACCGTGATCGGCTGGCTGCCCGAGTCGGAGAACACCAGCGCGACCAGCATGTCGTTCCACACCCACAGGAACTGGAAGATCCCGAGCGAGGCGATCGCGGGACCGCCGAGCGGCATCACGACCCGTACGAACAGGCGAAGTTCACCGGCGCCGTCCAGTCGGGCCGCCTCCAGGAGCTCGCGCGGGATCTCCGCGAAGAAGTTCCGCAGCAGGAACACCGCGAAGGGCAGACCGAAGCCCACGTGGAAGAAGACCACGCCGATGATCGACCCGAAGATGCCGATCTTGCCGAAGAGTTCGGCGATCGGGATCAGCGCCACCTGCACGGGAACGACCAGCAGCCCGACCACGCCCAGGAACCACCAGTCGCGGCCGGGGAACTCCATCCAGGCGAAGGCGTACCCCGCGAGCGAACCGATCACGACGACGAGGAGGGTCGCCGGGACCGTGATCAGTACCGTGTTCACCAGCGAGTTGGTGATGTCGCTGTTCTCCAGGAGCTTCTGGTAGCTGTCCACGGTGAGCTGCGAGGGCTCGCTGAAGACCTTCCACCAGCCGCTCGCGCTCATGTCCTCCGGCTTGCGCAGCGAGGACAGCAGCAGCCCGATGGTCGGCACCAGCCAGAACAGCCCGACGAGGAGCAGAAAGACCCGGAGCACACCGCCGCTGACCCCGCTCGCGAGCCGTGAGCCGAGGGACTGCTTCGTCTTCACGGCCGCGACAGGCGCGGCTTTCGTGAGCCTGCCGGCGTGGGTGGTCATCGCCGCACCTCCCGCCTGAGCCTGCGGATGTTGAACAGCATCACCGGGATCACGAGCAGCAGCAGGAACACCGCGATGGCGCTCGCGATGCCCGGCTGGTCCTCCGCGAAGCCCTTGCGGTACAGCTCCAGGGCCAGCACGTTGGCGTCGTCCTGGGACGAACCCGGCGCGATGATGAAGACCAGGTCGAAGACCTTCAGCACATTGATCATCAGGGTGACGGTGACGACCGCGAGCACGGGCGCGAGCAGCGGCACCGTGACCCTCCTGAAGACCTGCCACTCGTTCGCCCCATCGACCCGGGCGGCCTCGAGGAGCTCGCGCGGCACACCTGCCAAACCCGCCGCGATCAGCACCATCGCGAAGCCCGCCCACATCCAGATGTACGAGCCGATGATGGCGGGCGTGACCAGGGACGGGCCGAGCCAGTCGAGGCCGTTGTACGGCTCCTTGAAGTTACCCGCCGGGAGCCGGAGTTGGGCCCCGTCGGCCTTGTCCGAGAGCGTGAAGGTGCCATCGCCCCGGACCTTGGTGGAGTCCACGACCTTGCCGTCCTTGACGGCCTCGACCTTCATGCCCGCGTAGCCGAGCTCACCCGTGTCCACCTGGCCGAGCTTCCCGACCCCCCTGCCGCGGGTGAAGTCCTGCCAGGCCGTGCCGGTGACCTTGCCGGGCTCGGCCTTGGCCTGTACGGCCTTCTTGGCACTGTCGGGCATCTGGTCGGGGGCGACTCCGACCAGGGGGAGGGTGACGGACTGCCCGGCCTGGACGGGGTTCTTGGTGATGAACCCGCCCCCTCGGGGTTCGAGGGGTGACTGCCGTCCCGGATGGGCCTTCGGGAACGCGGACGACTCGGCGAACGTGTCGTGGATGCCGACCCAGACCGCGTTCGCGACTCCCTTGTCCGGGTCCTGGTCGTACACCAGCCGGAAGATGATGCCGGAGGCGAGCATCGAGATCGCCATCGGCATGAAGACGACCAGCTTGAACGCCGTTCCCCAGCGCACCCGTTCGGTGAGTACCGCGAAGATCAGCCCGAGGGCGGTCGCGATCGTCGGCGCGAACACCACCCAAATGATGTTGTTCTTGAGCGCGGTGCGGATGCCGTCGTCGGTGAACAGGGACTTGTAGTTGTCGATGCCGGCGAAACCGTCGCCGGACTGGTTGTAGAAGCTGCGGACGACCGAGTACCCGATCGGGTAGACCACGAGCGCGCCGAGCAGCACGAGGGCAGGCAGCAGGAAGAGGGCTGCCATGGTCTTGCGGGTGCCGGTCACGCTCTTGCGCGGGCGGGGCGCGGCGGGGGTCGGGGGGACCTCCGCCGCCGCTGCCGACGTCATCGCCGGATCAGCTCCCGCTGCCGTACGCCGCCGCCGCGTCCTTCTCCAGCTTCGCCTGGGCGCCCGCTACGTCGGTCGGGTTCTTCAGGAAGTCCTGGAGATCCTTCCATTCGCCCTTGCCGGGCGTGCCGCCGAAAGCCTGCGGGGTCTGGTCGGACATGTCGAAGCGGAAGTCGTCGCCGGCCGCGATGAGCGCCTTGGCGATCTTCTGTTGCACGGCGTTCGGGTAGGCCGAGTTCGGCACGTTCTTGTTGGGGGAGAGATAGCCGCCGAGCTTCGCCTGGATCGTCGCCGCGTCCGGCGAGGCCAGGAAGGTGGCGAGTGCCTGGGCCGCCTTGGAGTCCTTGAGGATCACCGCGGCGTCACCGCCGGAGACCACCGGCGCGGTGCTGCCCACCGTCGGGAACGGGAACACCTTCGCGTCCGTGCCCACCTTCGCCTTCGTCTCCCCGATGTTGACCTGCACGAAGTCGCCCTCGTAGACCATGGCGGACTTCGGCTGGTCGCCGCCGGTGAAGGTCTGCGTCACGGAGGCCGGGAACTCGGTCTGCAGCGCGCCGGCCGCACCGCCCGCGACGAAGTCCTTCTTGCCCCAGATCTGGGCGAGCGTCGTGAGAGCCTGCTTGACGGACGGGTCCGTCCACTTGATCTTGTGCTGGGCGAGCTGGTCGTACTTCTCCGGGCCCGCCTGGGAGAGATAGACGTTCTCGAACCAGTCGGTGAGGGGCCAGCCGTCGGCGCCGGCGACGGAGAACGGGGTGACACCGGAGTCGTAGATCGTCTGCGCGGTGCTCAGGAGGTCCTTCCAGGTCGTGGGCTCCTTCGCGCCCGCGTTCTCGAAGACCTTGGCGTTGTACCAGATCAGCGACTTGTTGGCGGCCTTGTAATAGACGCCGTACTGCTTGCCGTTGACCTTGCCGATGTCCTGCCAGCCCTGCGAGTAGTTCTTGCCGAGCTCCGCCTGCGCCTCGGCGCCGATGGGCTTCGCCCATTTCTTGTCCACGGCCTGCTTGATGGCCCCGGGCTGCGGCAGCATCGCGATGTCCGGCGGTTGGCCACCGGCGATCTTCGAACCGAGGAAGTTGATGATCGGGTCCTGCGCGGGTACGAAGGTGACCTTCGCGCCGGTGCGCTTCTCGAACTCCGCGAGCACCTTCTTGAAGTTGGCCTGCTCGGCGCCGGTCCACACGGCGGCGACCTCCAGGCTGGCGCCGTCGAGTTTGGGAAGGGTGACGGTGTCGCCGCTGCCGCTGCTGCTCTCCTTGCCGGTGCCGTCGTTCCCCTTGTCCTTGTTGTCGCCGCTGCATGCGGTGAGGGTGAGCGCGCCGGCGATGACGGCGGCTGCGGCGGCTTGTGCGGCCCTGCGTGACCTGTACGTGGAGTGATTGGTGGAGTGATTGGGCGACCTGCGTACACGAAGATTGCTGCGCATCATTGCCCCGTTCTTCGTTCCTCGTCGAACGTCCGAGCGCTGTCCCGTGCGCTCTGGTCTACGCCCGGGGCTTGAGGGCGGCAAGAGCGCCAACGGTGTCAAGTGAGCGATCGTGATTGGGTCGTGACGTGTTGTCGCCTCCCAGGGGCGCGGGGAACTGCGCGACAGGGCCCCACCGGCCGGCAGCCGAAAAACACCCCCGGGGGTCTGGGGGCGGAGCCACCCGGTACGGGACGGGCAGGGGCGGAGGGGGCGAAAAACCTCCCCGGCACCCACCCACCCGCACGGGACGCTAAAGCAGCGACGGCACCTCGACCGCGGCCACAGACCGAGCCGCCCGCTCCAGAGCACTGGCGAGCAACGCCAGGTCCGTCGGCCCGTTGCCGAGCTCGCGAACGGGTCGCCGCGCCGGCGGATCGCCCATGCGATGCCACTCCAGAGGCACGACGGTGGGGCGGAGGGTGGCCGTACGAGGAATGCGCCCGGTGACCCGACCGCCCTGGAAGGGCGTGTCCCGCCCGTCCGGGCGAAGCAGCCGCCCCCGCCCGGGGGCCGGCTCGTCCGGACCCGTGGACACCGCGTCGAGGACGACCCGCACCGCGGCGGACCGCCCCAACTCGGACCCCGCCGTACGCCCGTCGACCCCGGCCGCCGCCACAAGGTGCACCCCGAGCCGATCTCCCTCACGGGCAACGGCCTCGAGGGCCCGTATGACGGACCCGGCCGCGGGACGCCCCGGCGAACCCAACGGGGGCGACAGCAGCGCGTCCAGATCGTCGACCACCACGACAAGACGGGCGAGCGGCGGTCCCGGCTCCGCACGATCCCGCGCGGCCGCCGGCCGCAACCGCAGCGTCGAACTGGGCGGCGCGTCCAGATCCCCGGCGCCGGACGACGCCCCGGCCACCATCCCGGGCGAAGACGACTTGGCGGAACGCTGGGCCACGATCCGGCCCGGCACCTCGCGCCGGGTGTGCCACTCCGTGAAGTCGAGCCGCCCGAGCAGCTCGGCCCGCCGCTTCAGCTCGGCGCTGAGGGCCTGGGCGAACTCCCGCATCCGTACGGGGTCGTTGGCGGTGAGGTGGGTCGTGACATGCGGGAGGTCCGTACAGGCCTGGAGTCCCTCGCCCCGCCCCGCGCCATTGCCTCCGGTACCGTCCCGCCCGTCTATCAGTACGATCCCGAGCCGGTCGGGTCGCTCCGCGGCGGCGAGTGACGCGGCAACGGAGCGCAGCAGCTCCGTACGACCGCTGCCCGTAGGCCCCTCGATCAGCAGATGTGGCCCCTCTGCGGGGAGATCCACGGCGACGGGCCCGCGCGGCCCGGCTCCGAGGACGACCCGGCCGCGCCCACCGAGCGCCTCGGTGTCGTCGGCCGCGTCCGCCCAACGCGCCATCAGTGAGGCCGGGGTGGCCCGGGCAAGCCCCAATTCGTCGAGCAGACGGGCCACTTGAGGCAGTGGCGCGGATACGCGCGTGTGCCGGTCGCCGTGCGTGCCGTCGGTCCGCAGCGGCGCGAGCGCTCGTGCGAACCGCTCGGCCCACGCGATCGACACGGCGTCGATCGCGGCGACGGTGCCATGCCCCACGGGGCCGCGCGCCAGGTGTCCGGTGGTGCCGATGTGGGTGTGGCCACCGCGCATCGAACCGGCATCCGCCCCGACGGCCCCGGCGCGGGGGGAGCCTCCGTGGGTGGCGTCGGCGTGCGGGGGACCGCCCCGAGTCGGGCTGCGGTACGTCGCGCCGTGCGTCGGTTCGACCCGGCCGCCGCGCGCCCGTTCCGCGGAGCCGCCCCGCGAGAACCCCTCGTGTCCGTCCTGCCCGACCCCTGCGTGGCCGTCCTGCCCGGACCCCCCGAGCCCGCCCCGCCGGGCCCCCGCGGCGTCGCCCGTCGTGCGCCGCGCGGCCGCGCCCGGGGCGGAACCGACAGGCCCGCCCGGCGCGACCCGCATCAGCCGCAGTGCCGTGGCCACGTCCCCGCTGAGCAGCGCGACCGCTCCGCACTCGCGGAACGCCGGCGATGCCTCGCACGCCGCCTCGTACGTCTCCGTCACCGGCGACGCGGGCGATGCCGAAGGGGTCTCGGCGAGGCACACCACATGGATCCCGGCCCGCGCCCCCTCGTGGGTCAGCCGCACCACGGCCTCCCGCACATCGGCGCCCCCTGGGTCCCCGTCCACGAGCACCACGGTGTACGGCCCGTCGAAGGCTCCGTCCGCCTCGTCCTCGTCCCGCGCCCAGGAGGGCCGCCGGGCCGCGCCCCGTACATCGTCGCCGGGACGTGGGTCTCGGCGGGTGGCCGGAGCCCCCGGCGCGCGGCCCGCTTCGGCAAGGTGGTCCTCCAGACGGCGGAGGAGTTCGTCCGTGCGGGCCGTCGCCTGCTCGCGGTCGTAGGCGAGGAGGAGGCGGCAGTCCTGGCCGTGCGTGGGGCGCAGGTGGGGGAGCCAGCCGAGCCAGGACCACTCGGCCGTGCGGTCCTCCACCGTGCGGGAACGGTCCGTGCTGATCAGGACGATCTCGAGGGCATCGGGGGAGTGCAGCGCGGCGAGCTGCGCCACGAGCGCGCGGGCCAGCCCCGCGAGGCGCGGACGAGGCCCTGCCAGGCCCAGCGCGCCGGCCTCCCGCAGGCCGGCGGTCACCGGCACCGCGGGCAGCAGGCCCGAGCCGTCGGGTGCCGCCCGGTCGGCCGTGCCCAGCCGTACCGTCAGTGCCTCCGGGTGCCCGGGGCCGCGCTCCCACAGCCGCGGTCCCGGCCCCAGTGCGGTGAGCAGCAGCGTCGCGGGGTCGGGCCAGCTCTCCGGCGACTGCGGCACCGTGGGGAGGGGATCTTCTCCTGCGGCTTCCCCGTCGTCGTACGGGGCCTGCCCGGGACCCGCCGCTCCACCGCGTCCTGTGGCCAGTCGCCGCGCCCAGGCGCCGATTCCGCCCCGCCTGCGTACGCCGGACGGGACGTCCGTGCCGCGAGGGGGAGTGCCTTTCCGGGTGCTCGCGGTGCCCGCGCGTGCGGAGTCCGCGGTCTCTGCCGGGGGCTCGCCGTGCCCGGCGGGCTCGGGGGTGCCGTCCCGTTCGGCGCCGCCGCGCGGCCGGCTCTCGATGTGGGGTGCCCCGCCCTGTCCCGGCACGACGGAGGGCGCGGGAGACGGTCCGCCGGAGGGTGGGGCCTGCGGTACGGCTCGACCGTGCTCCTGCGCGCCCGGGACTCCCTCCGCGGCTCCCCACTCCGCCGGTCCGTAGGTGTGATGTGTGTCTCCGGTGGGCGACGGGACCGGGGTGCCGTCGGTCTGCCCGGCGGCGGGGATCCGGGTGTCCCCCACGCGCGCGTGGGGCACGGTCGCGGTGGGCGATGCCGGCCCCGGGCGAGCGGGGCCGCCGACATCGGGGGCGCCGGCCCCAGGACCGGCGCCGACGGTCACCCGCACATGCCCCTCCCCGTCCGGCGCCGTCCCCAACGCCCCCGTACCCCCGGGCGGAGCCAGCCGCAGGGCGGACTCGCCGACACGGAGGAGGGCCCCGGGCGCGAGGCGGACGGGGCGGGTGCCGACGCGGGTGCCGTCGAGTGCCGTGCCGTTCGTGGAACCGAGGTCGGCGACCGAGACGCGGCCCTCCGGGGTGACCGTGACCGCGCAGTGCAGGCGGGAGACGTCGGGGTCGTCCAGCGGCACGTCCGCGTCGGCGGAGCGGCCGATGTGGATCTGGCCGCCGTGCAGGAGGTGGACGCCGCCCGCGTCGGGGCCCGCGACCACATGGAGCTGGGCGGCGCCGTCGTCCGCGTCCGGGCCGGGCTCCGCGGGCGCGCCCAGGGACAGCACGGCGCCGTCCGTCAGGGGCGGCTCGCCCAGCGTGCAGCGCTGCCCGTCGAGCCGCTCCGCGCCCGCGTAGAGCACGATTTGGCTGTCACCCCCGCCGACCGCCGAGGCCAGGCCCGACGCGACCGCGGCCAGCGCCGTGCCGGCGGGCGCGGTGACCAGCACATCGCAGGCCGCGGCACGCCCCCGCGGCTCCGAGGGCGGGCCCAGCGGGTCTACGACGGTCAGCCGGATCTGCATCGCCGTCAGCGGTCCCTTCCGCGCAGGTGTCCGCGACGAGGACGAGGCTGCGCTGCGGTCCCCCACCGCAGATTCCCCCACCGCACACGGGCACGTCGGCCAGTACTGGAGGCATCCTCGCACCTGCCACTGACAACACGCCCGCCCCCCACCCGTAAGTGATCTTGATTGGTCGGCTCTGCCCGTAAAAGTGCCTGACCAGTGCCCGACCGGTGCCCGCTTGAGATCGGTCACGCCCGCCGTTCGGCAACCAAGTGACCGGACCGAGCGTCTTTCCATCGAACACGCGCGGGAAGGCGTACGTAAGCGCTTATGCGAAGCACAGGCGCTCACGGGAAGCACAGAAAGACAACAGCCCAGTGCCATGTGCGACGGCACTACAGTTGGGTCGGAACACCTGTACCACGGTGATGACGGTGGACGGACCAGGCAAGCAAGCAACAGGGAGCGCATGACGTGCGGCCGGTAGGGAGCAAGTACCTCCTTGAGGAGCCGCTTGGGCGCGGCGCCACAGGCACCGTCTGGCGAGCCCGCCAGAGGGAGACCGCGGGCGCCGAGGCGGCCGTGGCCGGCCAGCCCGGCGAAACCGTGGCGATCAAGGTCCTGAAGGAAGAGCTCGCGAGCGACGCGGACGTCGTGATGCGGTTCCTGCGGGAGCGGTCGGTGCTGCTCCGCCTGACCCACCCGAACATCGTGCGGGTACGCGACCTCGTCGTCGAAGGCGATCTGCTCGCGCTCGTCATGGACCTGGTCGACGGGCCCGACCTGCACCGCTACCTGCGCGAGAACGGGCCTTTCACTCCCGTCGCCGCCGCCCTCCTCACCGCCCAGGTCGCCGACGCGCTCGCCGCCAGCCACGCCGACGGCGTAGTACACCGCGATCTGAAGCCGGCGAACGTCCTGCTCAAGCAGGACGGCGGCCAGATGCATCCGATGCTGACGGACTTCGGCATCGCCCGGCTCGCCGATTCCCCGGGCCTCACGCGCACCCACGAATTCGTCGGCACGCCCGCGTACGTGGCGCCCGAGTCGGCGGAGGGGCGTCCGCAGACGTCCGCCGTCGATGTCTACGGGGCGGGCATCCTGCTGTACGAGCTGGTCACCGGGCGTCCGCCGTTCGCCGGCGGATCCGCGCTGGAGGTGCTCCACCAGCACCTGAGCGCCGAGCCGCGCCGCCCGTCGACCGTGCCGGACCCGCTGTGGACCGTCATAGAGCGCTGCCTGCGCAAGAACCCGGACGAGCGGCCCAGCGCCGAGAACCTCGCGCGCGGGCTGCGCGCCGTCGCCGCGGGCGTCGGTGTGCACGCGAACGCCGCGCAGATCGCCGCCGCCGAGGGCGTGGGCGCGCTGCTCGCCCCCGACCCGGCCCCGGCGACCGTCCCGGGCGTGCCCGGTGCGGCCGACCCCACCCAGGTGCTGCCGCAGGGCGCGGGCGCCTTCGACCCGTATGCCGCGACCAGCGTCCTGCCGCACACCTCCGGGGACGCCGACCCCACGTCCGTCCTCCCGAACCGCGGCGCGGCCGACCCGACCGCCGTCATGCCGCCCGTGCCGCAGCACCAGCCGGGCGGACAGCAGGGTCAGCCGGGCCAGCCCGAGGACCCGCATCCCTGGCAGAACCAGCTGCGCGCGGCCCGCGACCGCAATGAGCAGACGCAGGTCCAGTACCTCGACCCGAACGAGGATCCGCTGCGCCGTCGCCCGCAGCGGCAGGTCGCACGGCCCCAGCAGCGGCCGCAGCAGCAGCGTGGGCAGCAGCCGCCGCCCGGATACGGATATCCGCAGCAGCAACAGCCGCAGCAGTACGCGCCGCAGCACCAGCAGCAGCGGTATGCCCCCGCGCCCCAGCAGCAGCCGCAGCGGTACGCGCCTGCTCCTCAGCAGCCTCAGCAGCCCGCGCCGCGTCAGCCGCGCGAGCCGCGGCAGCGCAGCGCCAACCCCATGAAGATCCCGGGGCTCGGCTGCCTCAAGGGGTGTCTGTTCACCATCCTCATCCTGTTCGTCGCGAGTTGGCTGATCTGGGAGTTCAGTCCCCTTCAGGACTGGATCGGCTCGGGCAAGGGGTACTTCGCCCAGCTGAAGGATTGGTACAACACCATCAGCGGGTGGATCGGGGATCTCGGCGGAGGCGGCTCTTCCGGCAACTGACCCCGGAACAACTGCCCCTCGGTGCAGGCGACTCTGGGGATTTGTCGACATCTGACGGGTGATTTCTGTCTCCGCGGTGAGGATTGACTCGTCGGGCGCGTAGTTTTGTCGGCTGGGGGTCCGGGGCTTGGCCCCCGGGATGGCGCAGCAGCGACAACACGCGTCTCGGTAGGAGCAGTCTTGGCACGCAAGATCGGGAGCCGGTACACCGCGAACCAGATTCTGGGGCGGGGCAGTGCCGGCACGGTGTGGCTGGGTGAGGGGCCGGAGGGGCCCGTCGCCATCAAGCTGCTGCGCGAGGACCTCGCGTCCGACCAGGAGCTCGTGGGGCGCTTCGTGCAGGAGCGCACGGCGCTGCTCGGTCTCGACCATCCGCACGTGGTCGCGGTGCGTGACCTGGTGGTGGACGGCAACGACCTCGCGCTCGTCATGGACCTCGTCCGGGGGACCGATCTGCGGACCCGGCTCGACCGGGAGCGACGGCTCGCCCCCGAGGCCGCGGTCGCGATCGTCGCGGATGTCGCGGACGGGCTCGCGGCCGCGCACGCCGCGGGGGTCGTCCACCGGGACGTGAAGCCCGAGAACGTCCTGCTCGACATGCAGGGCCCGCTGGGTCCCGGCGGATCCCACCCCGCACTCCTGACCGACTTCGGTGTGGCCAAACTCATCGACTCACCCCGCCGGACCCGGGCCACGAAGATCATCGGTACGCCGGACTATCTCGCGCCCGAGATCATCGAGGGGCTGCCGCCGCGGGCCGCCGTCGACATCTACGCCTTGGCGACCGTCCTGTACGAGTTGCTCGCCGGGTTCACGCCTTTCGGGGGCGGGCACCCGGGGGCGGTCCTGCGCCGGCACGTCACGGAGACCGTCGTACCCCTGCCCGGCATCCCGGACGAGCTCTGGCAGCTGATCGTGCAGTGCCTGGCGAAGGCGCCGGCTTCGCGGCTGCGGGCGTCGGAGCTCGGGGCTCGGCTGCGGGAGCAGTTGCCGCTGCTGGCGGGGATGCCGCCGTTGGACGTGGACTCGCCGGACGCGGAGTCGGCGGACGGGGACGAGGCGTACGAGGAGACGGCGGAGCCGTCCGCTCCCGCGACGCGGGAACGGCGGGGGGCTGTGCCGCTGGTGCCGGGGGCCGCGCCGGACTCGAACCGGGACACGCATACGTCGATGCGGGTGCCGGGGCCGGATGAACTGGCGGGGGGAGCGCGCGGTACGGCCCGTGCGCCGCGGGCAGCGGGCGCGCCCCGGCCGGGGTCGGCCCGGCATCGGGCCTCCGCGCGGCGGCGGCGCATCACGCTCGGGGCGGCTGCCGTCGCCCTTGTCGCCGCCGTGGGCATCGGCACCTGGCTCGCCACGTCCGGGGACGACGCGGGGGCGACTCCGCCGGACACGAAGAACTCGGCTCCGGCGTCCCCGTGACCGCTCGGTGGGGCCGGGTGTGGGGTTTGTTTCGCCCCCTCCGCCCCTGCCCGCCCCGTCCCTGGGGGCTGCGCCCCCCAGACCCCCCTGAAAGTTCGCGCAGTTCCCCGTGCCCCTGAAGGGACGCGGGGAAGCCTCCACGAACCCAGTCGCAAGGCTCGAACCCCACCCCAGCCGCGGCGGGGCCCGGCTCTACCGGCCCCATGGGGGCGACCGGCCAGGCTCGCTTGTCGTAGCCGTTACGCTGGAGGCGTGGCAGTCGTCGATGTATCCGAAGAGCTCAAGTCCCTCTCCTCGACCATGGAGTCGATCGAGGCCGTCCTGGACCTCGACAAGCTGAGGGCAGATATCGCCGTGCTCGAGGAGCAGGCGGCCGCGCCGTCCCTGTGGGACGACCCGGACGAGGCGCAGAAGATCACCAGCAAGCTGAGCCACCTCCAGGCGGAGGTCAGGAAGGCCGAGGCGCTGCGCGGGCGTATCGACGATCTGGGCGTGCTCTTCGAGATGGCGGAGGAGGAGGACGACCCGGACACCCGTGCCGAGGCCGAGTCCGAGCTCGCTTCCGTCAAGAAGGCGCTGGACGAGATGGAGGTCCGGACGCTGCTGAGCGGCGAGTACGACTCCCGTGAAGCCGTCGTCACCATCCGTGCCGAGGCCGGCGGCGTCGACGCCTCCGACTTCGCCGAGAAGCTGCAGCGGATGTACCTGCGCTGGGCGGAGCGGCACGGCTACAAGACGGAGCTCTACGAGACCTCGTACGCGGAAGAGGCCGGCATCAAGTCGACCACCTTCGCCGTCCACTCCCCGTACGCGTACGGAACGCTGTCCGTGGAGCAGGGCACCCACCGGCTCGTCCGCATCTCGCCCTTCGACAACCAGGGCCGTCGCCAGACCTCCTTCGCCGGTGTCGAGATCCTGCCCGTCGTCGAGCAGACCGACCACATCGAGATCGACGAGTCGGAGCTGCGCGTAGACGTGTACCGGTCGTCCGGACCCGGCGGTCAGGGCGTCAACACGACCGACTCCGCCGTCCGCCTCACCCACCTCCCCACCGGCATCGTCGTCTCCTGCCAGAACGAGCGGTCGCAGATCCAGAACAAGGCCTCGGCCATGAACGTTCTGCAGGCCAAGCTCCTCGAGCGGCGCCGCCAGGAGGAGCAGGCCAAGATGGACGCACTCAAGGGTGACGGCGGCAACTCCTGGGGCAACCAGATGCGTTCGTACGTCCTGCACCCGTACCAGATGGTCAAGGACCTGCGCACCGAGTTCGAAGTCGGCAACCCCGAGGCCGTGTTCGGCGGCGAGATCGACGGTTTCCTCGAGGCCGGAATTCGCTGGCGCAAGCAGCAGGAGAAGTAAGCGGGCAACAGGCGGGCGCATTCGTGCCCCTTTGAAGCCTCTTTGTCGACAAGGCAACTGCCGTCCATCGGACGGCAGTTGCCTTTTGTGTGGGGGTTGTCTGGGTTTTACGTCACAGTCACATGTCCTCACGGCAGGCAAATGATGTTGATCCGGACATCGCGTACGCAACGACCTTGACGATGCTTTGAAAACTGGGAAGGGTAACGCGTGGCATGCGTATCTCTGGGGCGCATGTGAACCGGGGGGCTTGAGCGAAGCCGCCTGTGACGCCGTGGCCCCGGGCGCTGCTCCATTGACGATCAGCTACTGGGGGTAGCAGGCAGATGACCAAGAAGACGCGGATCCGCGTGGCGCGGATAGCCGCCGGTACGGTGATTGCCGCCGGTGCTTCGCTGACCGCCGCGGGTGCCGCTTCGGCGCTCGACCTCGGCGTGCAGGTGGGTGGCCTGAGCGTGGGCGCCAGCGCCGACGAGACCGGTGTCGGTGTCCATGCGGGGCTCGACGACCCGACGCCCACCCCGACCGATACGGGCATCCCGACGGATCCGGCGCCGACCGATCCGGCGCCCACGGACCCGGCGCCCACCGAGACGGCCCCGACCGACCCGGAGCCCACGGCCACCACGCCCACCGACGACCCGACGGAGCCCACCGAGGAGCCGACCGAGCCGACGGAGGACCCCACCGCGACGTCCGAGCCCACGCACGGCAACGGTAACGGCGGCGGCAACGGTGGCGGCAACAGCAACACCGACCCCGACGGCGGCTCCTCCACCCAGGAAGAGGGCTCCTCGGCCCTCACCGACACGGGCTCGGACTCGGACACCTCGGCCCAGGGCAAGAACGACGGCGAGCTGGCCGAGACGGGTGCCGGTCAGACCATGTTCCTGCTGGTCGGCGCCGCCACGATGATCGCCGGCGGTATCGGCTTCCGTATGCTGCCGCGCCTCGCGGGCGGCCGCGGCGGTGCCGCCGCCTGACGGACACCTGCATGACGAAGGGCCCGGAGCAGCTCGCTCCGGGCCCTTCTCGCGTCAGGGACGCCGCACGGGCGGGCGCACCGCCCGCACGCGTCTCACACCGTCTGGTGGGCCACCAGCGCCAGTGCCGCGATCAGCACGGCAAGCAGGGCGATCAGTGCCATGGGGTTCAGGCCTGCGAAGGGGCTCTCCTGCTGGAGCCGCTCGCGGTTCGCGCGGCAGACGGGGCAGCGGCCCTCGCTCACGGGCGCCGCGCAGTTCGCGCACACCAATCGGTCGTACGTCATGCGCTCGCCCTCCTTGCGCCGTATCCCCGTACACAACGCTCTACATAACGCTGCGGGGGACGCAACCGTTCCCCCTCCACTGTGCCAGGTTCCGCCGATTTCGGCTCGGTTCGCTTTATCCTGCCCCGCGCCCTGGGGGGCAGTCCGCGAAAACGGCGATCCCGGAGGGGTGACCGAAGGTGTTCCTGTGACTGTGGACCGTAGTGGGTCGCTCGCGCTCTCGGCGCGGAGCCGCATGACGTCGGAGCCCCGTGCCCCTGCGCGGGCGCTCCCCCGAGGCCCGTTACCAAGCCCTGCACAAAACCGCACAAGCCCCTCGCAACCCCTACCGGCGCCTGCGCTTGCACGCCTGGGTCGCGTATGGTCACGCACACCTACCCCCGGCGACCCGTGGTGCATCCGTGATCCGATTCGACAACGTGTCCAAGGTCTACCCCAAGCAGACCCGCCCCGCTCTCAGGGATGTCTCCCTGGAGGTCGAGCGCGGAGAGTTCGTGTTCCTCGTGGGGTCCTCCGGCTCCGGAAAGTCCACCTTCCTGCGGCTGATCCTCCGCGAGGAGCGGTGCAGTCACGGTCAGGTGCACGTTCTGGGCAAGGACCTCGCGCGCATCTCCAACTGGAAGGTGCCGCAGATGCGCCGCCAGCTGGGGACCGTGTTCCAGGACTTCCGCCTGCTGCCGAACAAGACGGTCGCCGAGAACGTGGCCTTCGCCCAGGAGGTCATCGGCAAGTCCCGTGGCGAGATCCGAAAGTCCGTGCCCCAGGTGCTCGACCTCGTCGGCCTGGGCGGCAAGGAGGACCGGATGCCCGGCGAGCTGTCCGGTGGTGAGCAGCAGCGCGTGGCCATCGCGAGAGCCTTCGTGAACCGGCCCAAGCTCCTCATCGCCGACGAGCCGACCGGAAACCTCGACCCGCAGACCTCCGTCGGCATCATGAAGCTGCTCGACCGCATCAACCGGACGGGCACGACCGTGGTGATGGCCACCCACGACCAGAACATCGTGGACCAGATGCGCAAGCGCGTCATCGAGCTGGAGCAGGGCCGCCTCGTCCGCGACCAGGCGCGCGGCGTCTACGGCTACCAGCACTGATCATCGTCCACGGAAAGGTCTGAAGAAGACGCCATGCGCGCGCAGTTCGTTCTGTCGGAGATCGGTGTCGGTCTCCGCCGCAATCTGACCATGACCTTCGCGGTCGTCGTCTCGGTCGCCCTCTCGCTCGCCCTCTTCGGTGGTTCGCTCCTGATGAGCGACCAGGTCAACACGATGAAGGGCTACTGGTACGACAAGGTCAACGTCTCGATCTTCCTCTGCAACAAGAGCGATGCCGAGTCCGACCCCCACTGCGCCAAGGGCGCGGTGACCGCCGACCAGAAGAAGCAGATCCTCGCCGACCTGGACAAGATGTCCTCGGTCGTCCAGAAGGTCAGCTACGAGTCCGCGGACCAGGCGTACAAGCACTACAAGGAGCAGTTCGGCGACTCCCCGCTGGCCAGCTCCCTCACGCCGGACCAGATGCAGGAGTCGTACCGGATCAAGCTGAAGGACCCGGAGAAGTACCAGGTCATCGCGACCGCCTTCGACGGGCGTGACGGCGTGCAGTCCGTGCAGGACCAGAAGGGCATCCTGGACAACCTCTTCGGGCTGCTCAACGGCATGAACTGGGCCGCGCGCGCGGTGATGGCGATGATGCTCGTCGTCGCACTGATGCTGATCGTCAACACGGTGCGCGTCTCCGCGTTCAGCCGACGGAGAGAAACCGGGATCATGCGTCTTGTCGGCGCCTCCGGCTTCTACATCCAGGCGCCGTTCATCATGGAAGCCGCGGTCGCCGGACTCATCGGCGGTGGCGTCGCTTGCGGATTCCTGCTGGTCGCGCGGTATTTCATCATCGATCATGGTCTGGCCCTGTCCGAGAAGCTGAATCTGATCAACTTCATCGGCTGGGACGCCGTGTTGACGAAGCTGCCGCTCATCCTCGCGACAAGTCTGCTGATGCCTGCGCTTGCCGCGTTCTTCGCGTTGCGCAAGTACCTGAAGGTGTGACGCATGCCAAGGGGGCCGTACTGCCAACCGGCGGTACGGCCCTTTGCGTTGTCCTAGACTCACCGGCATGTCAGGTCGTGACCTGTTCTGTGAGCCCCGCCGCATCCGCCGCGGGGCCGCCCTGACATTGCTGTTCGCGAGCGTTCTCGTCACCGGTGCGGCGACTGGATCATTCTCCGACCCCGGCCGGAAATCCCCTTCCTCCGCGGCCCGTCCGACCCCCATGGGCCACCACGAGGACGTCACCGAGGCCGCCGCCGAGGCGATGGCCGACGGCAAGTCGCCCATGGAGGCCGCCGAGCGCGCCGTCAGCCGCAGCGGCGACCGCTGGGGCGCGGTCTACTCCCAGGGCGAGTACGAGGAATTCCAGGAAGCCCTCGACGGCCAGTACACCGGTGTCGGACTCTGGGCCCGGCGCGAGCGTGACGGACGTATCGAAGTGACCCGCGTGCAGAGCGGCTCGCCCGCGGCCGCCGCCGGGATCCGCAAGGGCGACCGGCTGCGCAGCGTCGACGGCGAGAAGGTCGACGGCCGACCGGTCACCGAGGTCGTCTCCTTACTGCGCGGCGACGCGGACGACGCGGCCGCCGGTACGGAGGTCGCCCTCGGCCTGGAGCGCGGCACGCGCGCGTGGAGCCGGACACTGCGCCGGGCCAAGCTGTCCACGGACTCCGTGACCGTCCACAAGCTCGCCGGCGGCGTCACCGTGATCAAGGTCGCCGCCTTCACCAAGGGCTCGGGCGATCTCGTACGGACCGCTGTCGCCCAGGCCCCCCGGCGGGCCGGAATCGTCCTCGATCTGCGCGGCAACTCCGGAGGCCTGGTCACCGAGGCCGTCACCGCCGCCTCCGCCTTCCTCGACGGCGGCCTCGTCGCCACCTACGACGTCAATGGCGAGCAGCGCGCCCTGCACGCCGACCCTGGCGGCGACACGGCCAGACCCCTGGTCGCGCTCGTCGACGGCGGCACGATGAGCGCGGCCGAGCTGCTCACCGGAGCCCTCCAGGACCGCGGCCGCGCGGTCGTCGTGGGCTCCAGGACCTTCGGCAAGGGCTCGGTCCAGATGCCGAGCCGGCTGCCCGGCGGCTCCGTCGCCGAGCTGACCGTCGGGCACTACCGCACCCCCTCCGGGCGCAGCGTCGACGACCGGGGCATCACCCCCGACCTGGAGGCGGACGACGGATCCCTGCAGCGGGCCGAGACGGTACTGAGCGGGCTCGGGGACGAGTAGGGGCCGACCCTCGCGGTTCTCGTGACCGGCCGTTCGCCGGCTTCGTAATCGGCTTTCCCCTTGACCCCCCTGTAGTGCGAAAATGGCCAGCACTATGAGCAAGGGAATGTACGTACCGAAAGAGTCCCAGCCCAAGCAGGGCGGGGCGGCCTCCGCCAAGGCCAAGGACGGCAAGCGCAAGATCGTCGCGCAGAACAAGAAGGCACGGCACGACTACGCGATCATCGACACCTACGAGGCCGGGCTCGTGCTCACCGGCACCGAGGTGAAGTCGCTGCGCCAGGGACGCGCCTCGCTGACCGACGGATTCGTCCAGATCGACGGGAACGAGGCGTGGCTGCACAACGCCCACATCCCCGAGTACAGCCAGGGCACTTGGACCAACCACACGGTGCGCCGCAAGCGCAAGCTGCTGCTGCACCGCGAGGAGATCGACAAGCTGGAGTCGAAGTCCCAGGAGACGGGTCACACGATCGTGCCCCTCGCCCTGTACTTCAAGGACGGTCGCGCGAAGGCCGAGATCGCGCTCGCCCGCGGTAAGAAGGAGTACGACAAGCGGCAGACCCTGCGGGAGAAGCAGGACCGGCGCGAGTCGGACCGCGCGATCGCGGCGGCGAAGCGCAAGCAGCGGGGCCAGTAGCCGCGCGGCCGTCGGGAATACGCTGGCACCCGGCCGTGTTGGTCACGTACGATGGACCAGGTCCCGCTGGTGACGGGACGCCGGATTCGCCGAGTTCTCAGCGAATCCACCTTTGAAAAATCAACATGGGGATGATCGGTTTCGACAGCGGATGTTGAAGCAGGGGAAGCGTGTCGAGGAAGCGGCAATGATCTCGTAAACCATATGTCGCAAAAAATAATCGCCAACACCAAGCGCGATTCCTTCGCCCTCGCTGCCTAAGTAGCGACTTGCGAAGTGTCAGCCCGGGGCTGTTCCCGACCCGGATCCTGGCATCAGCTAGGGAACTAAACTCCTAGACCCGGTCACGGGGTGTAGGAGGAAATCAAACAGTGGCTGGGCCCGTCGGCGACTTGTTCGCGTGATCACCGGGGCCGAGAAAATCGCAGCGAACTGCACACGGAGAAGCCCTGATTTTGCACCGTTGGACGCGGGTTCGATTCCCGCCATCTCCACTCATCCCATGTGGGTCAAGCCCCGCTGCTGTCGCAGCGGGGCTTTTCCTTTGAGCGAGGATTCAGCCCGCCGAGGCTTCGGCGATTGCGGCGCGGCCTCAGCGGAGCGAGAAGGTCGACAGGCGCAGCCCCGCGCTCAGCACCAGGTACACGTCCTGGCGGCCCTGCGCCGCCGAGGTCAGGGCGCTGGTCACACTCTCGTAGTCGTACGCCGATGCCGTGCCGTCCGTGTGCGCCGTACCGACCAGCGTGCCCGTCGGCGACCCGAGACGGACCTCGACCGTGCCGGAGCCGGTCCCCGCCACCCGCGCGGTGAAGCGCGCGGCCCCAGAGCCGAGCCGGGCGTCCGCGAACTTCAGCCAGGCGCCGTCACCGGACGCGCCCACCGCCGTACCGCGCACCTTCGATTCATCGACCAGCCGGACGTCCGCGTAGTCGTCGAAGTTCTCCGCGCGGGTCACCCTGGCGAGATCCCGGGCCGGGATCGTCTCGCCGTGCGCCGTCAGCGTCGTACGAGCGCGGATGTCGGACGAGGAGGCCCCGAGCAGGACGTCGTACGTGCCGCTCTCCACCACCCACCGGGAGCGCGTGACATCCCAGTGCGCGAGGTCCTTCGTGCGCAGCTTCAAGGTCACCGTCTTCGTCTCGCCCGGCTTCAGCGACACCCGTGCGTAGGCCTTCAGCTGCTTCAGCGGCTGTTTGTCGCGCGAGACCCGCTGGTGTGTGTAGAGCTGGACGACCTCGTCGCCGGCGCGGTGTCCGGTGTTCGTCACCGCCACCTCGTAACCGCCGTCGACCCGCTTCGGCGCGCCATAGCGGAAGGAGGTGTACGAGAGGCCGTAGCCGAAGGGGTAGAGGGGCTGTCCCTTGAAGTACTGGTAGGTGCGATCGGACTTGATGATGTCGTAGTCCAGGATCGACGGGAGGTCCGACTCCGACCGGTACCAGGTCTGGGTGAGGCGGCCCGCCGGGTTCGCGTCGCCGTAGAGAAGGTCGGCGAGGGCGTTGCCGGTCTCCTGGCCCGCGTGGGTGGTCCACAGGAGGGCCGGGACCTCCTTCTGGAGGGCGCCGAGGGTGGTCGGATAGCTGTTCTCGACCACCACGACCGTCCTCGGGTTGGCCGCGTGCACCGCCTTGACCAGGGCTTCCTGCGAGGGTGCCAGGCCCATGTCGGTGCGGTCGTGATCCTCGCGGCCATTGATCGAGGGCATCGAGCCGACCACGACCACCGCCGTGTCCCTGCCCTTCACCGCGGCCACCGCCTCGTCGACCCCGCTGCGGACGACGTCCTTCGCGTAGTGCGCGGCCTGCTCCTTGGAGACCAGTCCGAGGACGCCGTCGTCGCCGGTCGGGCCGAGGTAGACGGGGTTCGACCACCAGGACTCGGCGGTCTCGTACCCGGCGTACCGGAGCAGATACGTGCCGTCGTCCTGCCGCTCCAGCTTGAACTGCTGCTGGACGTACCAGCCGTTGGGCTGCACCTGGTCATTGACGAAGTTCGACCAGTTGTAGCCGACGTACTTGCCGTTGGCGGCCGAGCGCAGGGTCACGATGCCGGAGCCCCAGTCGAAGACGTCGAACTGGGCGGCCGGGCCGCTCTCCGTGCTCTCCTTGAGAGTCGCTCCCGCGTCCGAGGTCCCCGCCGTGACGTACTTCCCCGTCGCCGTGTCCTTCAGCGCGATGCGGTCCGCGCCCTCGCTGCTCGCCACCGAGGTGCCGAGCTTCGCCTCGATGCCCTGCTTGGGGGTGACCGCGTACGGCAGCGTTCCCGAGTACCAGTCGGTGTAGAGGGTGTCGGCGAGGGGGCCCACGACAGCCACGTCGTTCGCGGACTTCTTCAGAGGCAGCGCGTTCTGGTTCTTCAGGAGCACCGCCGCCTCCGTCGCCGCCTCGCGGGCCAGCTTCCGGTGGGCGGGGCTGTCGATCACCGATGCGCCGATGGAGCCGTACCTGCCGCCGTTCGGGTCGAATTCGCCGAGCCGGACCCGGACGGCGAGGATGTGGGAGACGGCCGTGTCGATGTCCGATTCCTTCAACAGGCCCTGTGCCAAGGCCGAGTCGACGGCCGTGACCGTCGGCCCGGAGTCCGCGCTATTGTCCGTGAGGCTGTCGATGCCGGCCTTCAGCGCGGCCGCGTCGCCCTCGGCGAGCGTGGGGTAGTAGTTCTGGGTGGCGGGGAGCAGATTGCCGGGGGCGAAGGCATCGGTGACGTTCAGCAGATCGCGCGAAGTCCAGGACCGTACGACGTCGTTCAGGTCCGGGTCGACCGTGTTGGGGCGGCCGTTGACCAGGTTGTAGGAGGACATGACGCCCGTCGCCGCGTCCGCCTCGATCGCCGGCTCGAAGGCCGCCTCGTCGTACTCGTGCCGCACACGCGGGCGCAGGTCGGAGGAGGTGGTCGCGCGGTGCACCTCGTTGTTGTTGGCGAGGTAGTGCTTGAGGGTGGGGGCCGTCTTGAGGTGGTCGGGATCGCCGCCGGTCAGGCCGTCGCCGTACGCCGTGGAGATCGAACCGGTGAGGTACGGGTCCTCGGAGTAGCCCTCCTCGTTGCGTCCCCAGCGCGGGTCGCGCAGCAGGTTCACCACCGGCGCCCAGAGGTTGAGGCCCCAGCCGTCCGGGCGCTCCTGCTGAAAGCCGCGCGCCTCGTCGCCGACCGCCGAACCGACCTGCTCGATCAGCGCCGGGTCCCAGGTCGACGCGAGCCCGATCGCCTGCGGGAACACGGTGGCCTTGCCGAGCCAGGCGATGCCGTGCAGGGCCTCGGTGCCGGTGCGGAACGCCTGGATGCCGAGGCGGGGGACGGCGGGCTCGTACTGGTGGAGGAGGGAGATCTTCTCGTCGAGGGTGAGGCGGCCCAACAGGTCGTCGACACGCTGGTCGACGGAGAGCCGCGGATCGCGGAACGGGTACGCGGGGTCGTCGGCCGCGGCCGGCACGGTGGCGCCGAGCCCTGCGATCAGGGCCATCGCGACGACAACCGTGGTTCTCTGTCTTCTCAGTCTTCCCTTGTTCCTCTTGCCTTTCATGACACGGCTCCTTCGACTAGGGCCTTGCACTGGGGCGTTCAACAGCACTTCAGGGGGCCGCACGGCGGGCCGTGCTCGCCCGTTCCGTCAGCCGGGGAGCGAGCAGCGTCGCCTCGGGCACCTCCGCGCCGCCCAGCTTCTTCATCAGCAGCTCCACCGCCCGCGCCCCCACCTCTGCGGACGGGATGGCGATGGACGTGACGGGGACGCGGACGCCCTCGGCGAGTTCGTCCGGGCAGATGGCGGTGACGGACAGATCGCCGGGGACCCGCAGCCCGAGCTGCTCGAAGGCGTCGATCAGCGGCTCGATGATCGGCTCGTTGTGGACGACGACTCCGGTCAACGCCGGCTGTTCGCGGAGCAGTTGCTCGGCGACCCGGCGCGCGGCCGCGGGCGAGGCCTCGCAGGGATGGACCGAGGACGCGAGGCCGCCCCGGTCGGCGGCCGCCGTGAACCCCTCCACCACACGCTGGGCGAACGCCGTCCCCCGCACATACACCTCGGGGGGCGACCCGACCAGCGCCACGACCCTGTGCCCGAGCCCCGCAAGGCGCTCGACGCACAGCTCGCCCGCCGCCTTGAAGTCCAGGTCGATACAGGTGAGCCCGTCCGGCGCCGCGGGGAACCCGATGAGCACGGACGGCCGGTCCAGGGCGCGCAGCAGCGGCAGCCGGGGGTCGTGGAGCTGGACGTCCATCACGATCAGCGCGTCCACCAGGGCGGTGTCCGCGACCCGGCGCAGCCCGTCCTCGCCCTCCTCCTGGGTGAGCAGCAGGACGTCGTGGTCGTGCCGGCGCGCCGCCGTCACCACCGACACCGCGAACTGCATCACGACCGGGACGTGGATGCCCGCCCGCAGCGGCACCACCAGCGCCAGTACGTTCGACCGGCTGCTGGCCAGCGCACGCGCACCCGCGTGCGGCCGGTAGCCCAGCTCGCGGATGCTCGCCGCGATGCGCTGCCGGGTCTCCTCGGAGATCGGGCGCTTGCCGCTGAGTGCGTAGGAGACGGTGCTCGGGGACACCCCGGCGTGCCGCGCCACATCGGTGATCTTGACCATGCTCAGTTCAGCTCCAACGACAGGAAGCCCGTCCCGGCCTTCGCCCGTGTCTCGCGCTCACCCGCGGCCAGCCCCCAGGGCGCCGAGGGATCACTGGACGAGGCCCGCAGTGTGTGCCCTTCGCGCACGACGGTGAAGGTCACGCCGCCGACCGGCACCGTCACCTGCGCGCCCCGCTCCAGGCCGTACGCGCGCAGGGTGACCCCGTCCGCGTGGTCGTAGTCGGGCCGGTCGTCCACCGCGCCCACCGGGATCACCGCCCCCGGCCGCACCAGCAGCGGCACGCTCAGGAAGCCGTGCCGCTCGCGCACCCAGCGCGGACCGGCCACCGTCTGCCCGCTCAGGAAGTGCGTCCAGGTCCCCTCGGGGACGTAGTACGAGACATCCCCCTCGTCGCTGAAGACGGGCGCGACCAGCAGATCAGGACCGAGCATGTACTGCCGCTCCAGATGCGCGCACCCAGGATCGTCCGGGAATTCGAGAACCATCGCCCGCATCATGGGCACGCCCTCCGCGTGGGCGGCGCGGGCGGCCTCGTACAGATAGGGCATGAGGCCGAGCTTCAGCCGGGTGAACAGCCGCAGGACGTCCACGGCCTCCTCGTCGAACAGCCACGGCACGCGGTACGAGGACGAACCGTGCAGCCTGCTGTGCGAGGACAGCAGCCCGAAGGCGATCCACCGCTTGAACAGCGCGGGCGTCGGTGTCCCCTCGAACCCGCCGATGTCATGGCTCCAGAACCCGAACCCCGACATCCCGAGGCTCAGCCCGCCGCGCAGCGACTCGGCCATCGACTCGTAGGTCGCCTCGCAGTCGCCGCCCCAGTGCACCGGGAACTGCTGGCTCCCGGTGGTCGCCGAGCGGGCGAAGACGACGGCCTCGTGCTCGCCCCGGTGTTTGCGGAGCACATCGAAGACAGTCTGGTTGTAGAGGTAGGTGTAGTAGTTGTGCATCCGCTCGGGGTCGGCGCCGTCCGCGTAGGCGACATCGACGGGGACCCGTTCGCCGAAGTCGGTCTTGAAGCAGTCGACGCCCTGGGAGAGCAGTGCTTCCAGTTTGGCCGCGTACCACTGCCGGGCCTTTTCGCTCGTGAAGTCGACGAGCGCCATGCCCGGCTGCCACAGATCCCACTGCCAGACGCTGCCGTCCGGCCGCTTGAGCAGATGCCCGAGGGCCCGCCCCTCCGCGAACAGCGGCGACCGCTGCGCGATGTACGGATTGATCCATACGCAGATCCGCAGCCCCTTGTCCTTGAGCCGCGCCAGCATCCCCTCGGGATCGGGAAAGACCCGTGGATCCCACTGGAAGTCGCACCAGTTGAACTCGCGCATCCAGAAACAGTCGAAGTGGAAGACGGACAGCGGCAGTTCGCGCTCCCGCATTCCGTCGATGAAGGACGTGACGGTGGCCTCGTCGTAGGAGGTGGTGAAGGAAGTCGACAGCCAAAGCCCGAACGACCAGGCGGGCGGCAGGGCCGGACGCCCGGTGAGCGCCGTGTACTTGCGCAGGATGTCCTTCGGGGTCGGACCGTGGATGACGTAGTACGTCAACTGCTGTGTCTCGGCGCTGAACTGGACCCGGGAGACCGCCTCCGAGCCGACCTCGAAGGAGACCCGGCCCGGGTGGTCGACGAAGACGCCGTAGCCCGCGTCCGTCAGATAGAAGGGGACGTTCTTGTACGCCTGTTCCGTCGCCGTGCCGCCGTCGGCGTTCCACATGTCCACGACCTGGCCGTTCTTGACGAGCGGCCCGAAGCGCTCACCGAGACCGAACACCTGCGTACCGACGCCGAGGTTCAGCTGTTCGCGCAGATAGTGCGCGCCGGTCGCGTCCCGCATGATGCCCATGCCCTTGGGGCCGCTGGTGGTGAGGATGCGGCCGTGGGCGAGGAAGTCGATGTGCCAGGGCGTGGTGCGGGCGACCCGGACGGACAGCGCGCCCGCGGTGAGGGTCGCGTGCTCGTCGTCGTACTCGGCGTGGGCCGTGAACTCCGGTCCGTGCAGCTCGAACTGGGGCTTCCTCGGCTCCTCGCCCTGGAAGTGGGTGAAGGTGACGCCGATGACATCGGGTAGGGGGGCGTGCGCGCTGATCGTCACGACCGGTCCCTTCAGCAGGTCGCCGCGGTGGCGGATGGGCTGCGTCGGCGCGTGGATCTCCAGGCCGCCGGGCCCGGAGGTCACATCGAGGACCTCGACCGGGTGGGCCGCGGTGACACCCTCGCGCAGCAGCCAGTAGCCGTCGGTGAACTTCACGCCCGCACCCCTTACTTGACCGCGCCCACGGCGATGCCGCGGGTGAGGGTCCGCTGGAAGACGAGGAAGAAGACGATGGCGGGGAGGACGCCCAGCAGGGCGGCCGCGTTCGTCATCGTGGCGTCCATCAGGCGCTGGCCCTGGAGGACGCCGAGCGCCACCGACACCGTCTGGTTGTCGTTGGAGATCAGCATGACCAGGGGCAGCAGGAATTCGTTCCAGGTCCAGATGAAGAAGAAGACGAGCAGCACGCCGATGGTGGGGCGGCTGACCGGGACCACGATCCGCCACAGCACCTGCCACTTGTTCGCCCCGTCGATCCGGGCGGCCTCGATGATCTCGCGCGGGAACTGCCCGAGGACGGCGGAGAGCAGATACGTACCGAAGGCCGCCTGGACGACCGTGAATACGATGATCACGCTGAGCCTGGTGTCGTAGAGGCCCGCCTGCTTGCTCAGGTAGTAGAGCGGATAGACCAGCGCCTCCTGCGGCAGCATGTTCGCCAGCACGAAGAAGGCGAGGACCCAGGTGCGGCCCTTGATCCGGCCGACGCCGATCGCGTACGCGTTGAGGACGGACAGGACGGCAGCTCCGATCGCCACGGAGCCCGATATCAGTACCGAGTTGACGAGCTTCTGCCCGAAGTCGACGCGTTCCCAGAAGTCCTTGATG
This sequence comes from Streptomyces sp. NPDC050564, assembly GCF_044457265.1. Classification (NCBI taxonomy): domain Bacteria; kingdom Bacillati; phylum Actinomycetota; class Actinomycetes; order Kitasatosporales; family Streptomycetaceae; genus Streptomyces; species Streptomyces sp. NPDC050564. The sequence continues at coordinate 84,058 of NZ_JBITGS010000010.1, forward strand.
CCGTCGACGTAGAAGCCCTCGGGCAGGCTGAGCGGCCCGTGCTCCGAGTACTCGGCGGGGGACTTGATCGCGTTGATCGCGACGATGAGGAACGGCAGCACCATGAACAGGGCCGCGATGACGAGCGCGACGAGCACCGGATAACGGCGTAGGGCGGTCATGCGCGGATCCCTTCCTCGGCGTCCTCGGCGCGGGTCTGGAGCTTGAGGCCGATCAGGGCCAGGGCGAGGATGATCACCGTCAGCACGGTGGAGATCGCGGCGCCGTAGCCGACCTGGGTCTTCTCGAAGAAGGTGGTGAAGGAGAAGTACGAGGGCACGTCCGTGGCGCCGCCGGGGCCGCCCTTCGTGAGCACGTACACCGCTCCGAACACCTTGAGCGCGGCGATCGTGCACCACAGCAGCACGACGTAGACCTCGGGCCTGATCTGCGGCAGCGTGATGTGCCAGAAGCGGCGCCACCAGCCCGCGCCGTCCAGCTCGGCGGCCTCGTACAGCTGCGGGTCGACGCGCTGCAGTCCCGCCATGAAGACGACCAGGGGGAAGCCGATCTGCACCCACACCATCACCCCCATGACGCTGTAGAGGGCGATGTCGGGGTCGCCGAGCCAGTCCTGCTGCCAGGAGCCCAGGCCGACCGCCTTCAGCAGCTCGTTCAGGGAGCCGTTGTCGGGCGCGAGGATCCAGCTCCACACGATGCCTGCGACGGCGATGGGCAGGACTTGGGGAAGGTAGAAGCAGGCGCGGAGGACCGCGGCCGTCTTCGACCCGAAGTGCTTGCCGACGAAGTCGAAGAGGGAGGCGGCGAGAACGAGTCCGATGACGGTCGGTACCGCGGCCATGGCGACGACCATGAACAGGCTGTGCCGGAAGGACGCCCAGAACTCGGAATCGTCCATCAGCTCACGGTAGTTGGCGAGCCCCGACCATTTCGGGGAGCCGACGCCCTGCCAGTCGGTGAAGCTGACGCCCGTGTTCATCAGGAACGGGACGACGACGACCGCGAGGAAGGCCAGGAAGCCGGGGAGCAGGAAGAGGGCGTAGGAGTTGCGGGGGCGGCGCGGGTGCTTCGCTTCGTGCTGCTTGTGGATCACCCGGCCGCCCCGCTCGACGGTGACCGTCATGCCTTCGGTACGCCCTTGTCGTACGCCTTCTGCAACGCGCTCAGATAGGCGTCCGGTTTCTCGCTCCCCGTGATCAGCTTCTGGGTCTCGGAGACGAGGACGTCGTAGAAGCCGGCGACGGGCCAATCGGGATAGAAGGCCAATCCGTCCTTGCCGGAGAGGGTGTTGAAGTTGGAGATGAGGGACTTGGCCCGCGGATCGGTGATGGCGGCGGGGTCGGCGGCCACGGGAACGCCGCCCTTGTCGCCCAGCAGATTCTGGATCTTCTTCGACATGGTGATGTCGATGAAGTCGTAGGCGAGCTCCTTGTTCTTGGCGTTCTTGGGTACGACCCAGAGGTTTCCGCCGGAGCCGAGCGTGAGGTTGCTGCCCGGCCAGAGGAAGGTGCCCCAGTCGAACTTGTTCTCCGTCTGGAAGCGGCCGTACCACCAGCTGCCGCTGAACAGGATCGGACTCTTGCCCTGGATGAAGGAGACGCCCGCCTCCTCGGCCTTGGTGCCGGTGGACTTCTTGCTGATGTAGCCCTTCTTCACCCAGTCGGCGAAGGTCTCGGCGGCGTACGTCCAGGCGGCGTCGTGGAAGTCGGTCTTTCCCTTGTAGAGCTCGTACTTGTCGACCCAGGAGCGGTCGGCCTTCGACAGCGCCAGCTGGTAGAGGTACTGCTGGGCCATGTACTCGGCGCCGGCGTTCGCGAGCGGGGTGATGCCCTTCGCGACGAACTTGTCCATGGCGGCGGTGAGTTCGTCGAGGGTGGTGGGCTCCGCGATGCCGTACTTCTTGAAGAGGTCCTTGTTGTAGAACACCATCGTGTACTCGGCGTAGTTGGGCACGCCGTACCACTTGCCGGAGCCCATGACCCCGTTGGCGTCGTACTGGCTGATCGTCCGTACGCCGCCGCTGATCTTCTTGTCCCAGCCGCGCTTGGTGGCCTCGGCGGTCAGATCGGTGAGCAGGCCCTGCTTGGAGAGTGCGCCCGCGGTCGCGTTGCCCTTGTTGTACTCCATGATGTCGGGCGCGTCGTTGGAGTTGAGGACCATCGGGGCGGTCTTCTGGATCTGTTCGAAGCCCTTCTCCTCGAACTTCACCTGCACGCCCGGATGCTTCGCCTCGAACTCCTTGATGGCCTCCTTCCAGGCCACGCCCATCGCGCTGTCGGGTCCCTCGTAGTGCCACAGCTTCAACGTCTTGCCGTCGGATCCGCCGCTGTCCGAGCCGCCGCAGGAGGCCAGCAGCAGCGTCCCCACCAGGGCCACCGCCGTCGCCGCCGCACGCCTTCGTGTCGTCAACATCCACTGCCTCCAGGGGAGTTGGATGGGTTTCAGGGCCGTCACGCAGCGCTCATCGAATCGTTTCGATGCGTGACGTCGAAGCGCTTCGACGGGGAAGGTATGTGGGGGCTGTGGACGCGTCAATGGGGTGCGCGGGAATTGGGGCGGGGGTTCGGCGGGTCGGACAGCGGAGGCCGGCCTTCGCTCGCCCCGTAAGGGGCGTGGGGAACTGCGCGACAAGCCTCCACAAACCCGCATCCAAGGAACAACCCAGGGGGGTATGGGGGCGCAGCCCCCAGGTACGGGACGGGAAGGGGCGGAGGGGGCGAAACACCTGGTCTCTGCATGAACGGGCCGACTCCGGTATGCCCACGCCGCGCTCGGGCGTCCGCGCTCAGCGTCGTACCGGACGGCGAGCGGCGTGGCGTACCGCATGCCGTGCGGCGCTCACCGTCGCGATCGCCAGCGCCAGCGCCGCCGCAGTGACCGGAACCCCGTACCCCGCCGTCGACGACACGTGCTCCACCACCCACCCGCCGACCGCCGATCCGCAGGCGATCCCGCCGAGGAGGCCGGTCACCGCGAGGGTCATGCCCTCGTTCAAGCGGCCCTCGGGGGTGCGGTGCTGGACCAGGGTCATGCCGGTGACCATCGTCGGGGCGGTGGCCGTCCCGGCGACGAGCAGGGCGCCCGCGAGGACCAGGAGGGAGCCCGTCAGGGAGGCCGCGAGCAGCGGCAGGGTCATCATCGCCGTCATGGCGGCGACGCACAGGGGGTAGCGCCGTTCGGCCGGCCCGGCCGGCTTCAGGGCGCCGTACAGCAGCCCGGCCGCGCACGATCCCGCCGCCTGCAGCGCGAGGACCGCGCCCGCGGCCGACTTGTGGCCCTGCGCGTCCGCGAACGCGATCGTGACGACCTCCATCGAGCCGAAGACCGTGCCGATGGCGAGGAATCCGAGGAGGAGAGCGGGCATTCCGGCGGCCCGGACGGGGGACTTGGTGGCTCTCGGACGCCGCTGGGGCGGCGGCTGCGTCGATCGCTGGGCGGCGAAGATCAGTACACCGGTCATCATCAGGACGCCTCCGACCAGCGTGCCCGCCTCCGGGAAGAACGTCCCGCACAGGAAGGCCGCGAACACCGGGCCCAGCATGAAACACAGCTCGTCCGCGGCCTGTTCGAAGGAGTTCGCGGTGTGCAGCGCGGCCGGGTCGCCCTTGAAGAGGTGTGCCCAGCGGGCGCGTGACATGCCACCCGTGTTGGGCGTCGTGGCCGTGGCGGCGTACGCGACGAAGAGGGTCCAGTCGGGCGCCCCGTAGTGCACGCACAGCACCAGCGCGATACCGCCGAGCAGAGCGAACGCCGTGGCGGGCACGGCGATACGGGCCTGACCGTGCCGGTCGACCAGACGCGCGGTCCAAGGGGCGACCACCGCCGTCGCCGCCAGCCCGGTCGCGGTGACGGCACCGGCGAGCGCGTACGAGCCCCGCGAACCCGCGATCATGATGACCGCGCTCACGCTGAACATGCCTATGGGGAGCCGCGCGATGAGATTCCCGAGGGTGAAGGCGCGGGCGCCGGGGGTGGCGAAGAGGCGGTGGTACGGGGACGAGGACGTCCGGCGGCTTCGGGCCGGCTGCCGACGCGGGCTGAAGTCGACGGCTACGAGGGTGTCGCCGGTGACGGTGTAGAGGGGCGTGGGTGCCTGCTTCGTGGTCTGGCGCGGTCTGGGGGCGGACTGCTGCTCGGAGGGGTGGCGCGGTGTGGGTCGGGGCTGTGGCTCTGAGGTCTGGTGTGACGCGGGTGTGGGCTGCTGTTCGCAGGTGTGGCCCGGTGTGTGGTGTGGCTTGGAGGTCTGGCGTGGCGCGGGTGGGGGCTGCTGCTCGCAGGTGTGGCCCGGTATGGGTGTGGGGTGTGGCTCGGAGGTCTGTTGCGGCATGGGTGTGGGGTGTGGCTGGGAGGTCTGTTGCGGCATGGATCAACCGTCGCCCGGGGCGGCGTGAGCGGTCCAACACCTACTCCGTAGCGATTGACGCATCTGCGTTGTAAGTTCGCGTGATGCCCGCGTCGCGATCCTTCACCGCTCACCTCGAGCCCCGCCTCCTGCGCGCCTTCCTCGCCGTCGCCGAGGAGCTGCACTTCACGCGTGCCGCCGCCCGGCTGTACGTCGCCCAGCAGGCCCTGAGCCGTGACATCCGGCGGTTGGAGCGCGAGCTCGGGGCGGAGCTGTTCGTGCGGACCACCCGGCAGGTGACGCTGACCGCTGACGGCGAGCGGCTGCTGCCGTACGCGCGACGTGTGCTGGACGCGCAGGACGCGCTGCTCGCCGCGTTCGCGCGCGGCCCGCAGGAACAGCGGCCCCTGCTCGTCGACGTCAACTCTCCGGGGCTCACCTCCAGCCGCGTCCTCGACCGGGCCCGCGAACTCGCCCCCGGCAGTGAGCTGATGGCCCGCTTCGAGAGCGGGTTGACGGGCGCGGCGGGGGAGCTGCTCGCCGGTCGGCTGGACGCGTCGTTCGGGCGGTTCGGCGGACTCGACCCGGTGGTGCGGGCCCGGCTGGAGCAGCAGCCCGTACGGTACGAGCCGATGGCCGTCGTACTGCCCGAGGAGCATCACCTCGCCGCCCTGGACGCGGTGCCGTTGGACGCGCTCGCGGGGGAGACCGTGTACGCGGGTGCGGGAAACCCCCGGACGCTGGAGTGGACCGACCTGGCGCGTCACCTGTTCGAGGGGCGCGGCATCGAGCTCGCGCCCCCCGCGCCGGTGGCCGTCGGCGCCGAGGAGTTCCAGCGGATCATGGCCAAGAAACGGAACCCCGTCCTCGCCGTGATGGACTTTCCGGCCATGCCCGAAACGGTACTGCGACCCCTGGTCGACCCCGTCCCCCTGTCACCCGTGTCACTGGTGTGGCGGAAGGGGCTGATGCATCCAGGGTTCGACGCCCTTCGACGAGCGGCCGTCGAACTCGCGGACGAGGAAGGATGGCTCCAGCGCCCTGTAGGGGGATGGATTCCGGCCACCGATGCACTCGTCATGATGAGTCACAGCTGAGACGCGAGCGCACAGGTCCTCCATGTGCGCTACATTCTTCGTCCGGGCGCAGTGTGATAAGGGGGGCGCTCGGATCGGGTGGGGGCCCGGTCCGGACGACAGATGAGTACTGCCCGGCGTCGTCGCGCACCCGAGAACTGTCCCGTGGGGGGATGCGCGTGCGCGTGGAAAAGTGGCGGAATAACGCCCAACCGGATCGACGTGATGTCGATCAGCCGGAGGGCCGCCGAGCCGATCCGTCACCTTGGCAAGGAGCCGACGCATCGGACGTTCGGCGAGTAGCCGACGACTCGGTCTTTCGGCCAGGAGCCGATGAAGCAGCGGTTCGGCGAGGGGCCGACGACGCTGTTGTCTGGCCGGAGGCCGGCGGTAGAACGGCGTCCTGGCCGCGGGCCGGACAGCGCCCCGAGCGTGATCCGGAGCCGGAGACCGAGGTGCTCTCGAACCCGGTTCCGGGCGCGGGCCCTGGCGTCGGCGCGGGGCTCGGTGCCACCGCGGACCGCGCTTCCGGCGCCGCCCTCGGTGCCGAGGACGACCCCTTCTTCGGGCCGGCCGTAGCCTCGGACCCCGAGCGTCGGCGCGGTGGTCACCTCGGCGAACACCCCTCGTGGGAGGACCCGGAGGACCCCGGCCACACCCACGATCCGCACGAGGTGACGGTCCAGCTCGACGGTGCCGGACGCCAGTTGCAGGACTGGCTGGTCCAGCAGGCCAAGGATGCCCCTGGCGCCCCGGGCGCCCAGGAAGGCTCGGACGGGCCGGTCTTCGTCGACGAGTCGGGCCGCCGCAGCCGCAGATTCCGCCGCCTCGGCATCCTCGTCGGCATCGCCTGCGCGGTCTACGCGGTGGTCATCGTCGCCACGCTCCTGTCGGGCAGCTCCAACGCGCCCTGGCTCCCGGTGCCGGGCCAGCAGGACGAACAGCCGGCCGGCCAGGTCGACACGTCGCCGCTGCCCGCCGAGTCGGTGGATCCGTCGGGTACCGGCAGCGCCTCGCCGGGCGCGAGCGCGACCGCGAGTGACAGTACGACACCGTCGCCGGGTGCGAGCCCGACGCCCGACGCCTCGGGCAGCGCGGCCGACCCGGGCACGTCCAGCGATCCCGAGCCCACGAAGTCCGCCACGACCAAGCCGAACCCGGGCTCCAGCACCACCAAGGACCCGAACCCCGGGACGACCGACCCGGTGGTCGACCCCCCGGCCCCCACACCCACGGACACCGGCACGCCTACGGCCGATCCCACGGAGAGCGCGGTCTCCGGCGGTCCCGATACCGGAACTGTCGCGCAGGGCCCCGCCTCGTCCGTCGAGCAGATCCCCCTGGAGCCAGAGCCGAGCACCACCAGCTCCTCGTACCCGGAGAACATCCTCTGATGGCATCCCGCACCAGCCGTCACGGTCCCGCACCCCGTATGCGGCGACCGGAGCCCAACCCCCGGCGCCGACGCCTGCCCATGCGCTTTCTGCTGCCCTCGCTCGTCCTCCTCGCCCTGATGGCGATGCTGATGCTGCGCGGTTACGTGCACAGCGAGATCCTGGCCGACCACCGCATCCAGCCCGAGGCGTCCACCGACACGGTGCCGGAGAAGATCCTCGAGGGCGGCCCGGTCATCGACACCCGCAGCGGCCGCACGACCAGCATGAGCGTGCCGGACCACCGTCTCGTCCTCACCTTCGACGACGGCCCGGATCCGAAGTGGACGCCGAAGGTCCTGGACGTTCTCAAGGCGCACCACGCGCACGCCGTCTTCTTCGTCACCGGCACCATGGCCTCGCGCTATCCGGAGCTGGTGCACCGCATGGTGGAAGAGGGCCACGAGGTGGGCCTGCACACCTTCAACCACCCGGACCTCTCCTACCAGTCCAAGAAGCGCATCGACTGGGAGCTGTCCCAGAACCAGCTGGCCCTGGCGGGCGCGGCGGGCATCCGTACGTCCCTCTTCCGCCCCCCGTACTCCTCCTTCGCTGACGCCATGGACGACAAGTCCTGGCCGGTGACGCAGTACATCGGTACGCGCGGCTACATCACCGTCGTCAACAACACCGACAGCGAGGACTGGCAGAAGCCCGGCGTCGACGAGATCATCCGCCGGGCCACCCCGCACGGCGGCAAGGGCGCGATCGTCCTGATGCACGACTCCGGCGGCGACCGCCACCAGACGGTGCAGGCGCTCGACAGGTTCCTGCCCGACCTGCAGCGTCAGGGCTACGAGTTCCAGAACCTCACCGAGGCGCTCCACGCCCCCAGCGCGCACACCGAGGTCACCGGCCTCGACCTGTGGAAGGGCAAGGCCTGGGTCCACCTGGTCCAGGCTTCGGAGAAGATCACCGACGCCCTCGTCGTCGGCATCGCCATCATCGGCGTCCTGGTCTTCACCCGCTTCGGCCTGATGCTCCTGCTCTCCGCCGCGCACGCCCGCCGGGTGCGGCGCCGGGACTTCCACTGGGGCCCGTCCCCGATCACCGAACCGGTGTCGGTGCTGGTCCCCGCGTACAACGAGGCGAAGTGCATCGAGAACACCGTCCGTTCCCTGATGGCGAGCGAACACCCCGTCGAGGTCATCGTCATCGACGACGGTTCGAATGACGGCACGGCCCGTATCGTCGAGGGGCTGCGCCTGCCGAACGTACGCGTCGTACGCCAGCACAACGCGGGCAAGCCCGCGGCCCTCAACAGGGGTCTGGCGAACGCCCGTTACGACATCGTCGTGATGATGGACGGCGACACGGTCTTCGAACCGGCGACCGTACGGGAGCTGGTCCAGCCCTTCGCCGACCCTCAGGTGGGCGCCGTCGCCGGCAACGCCAAGGTGGGAAACAGGGATTCGCTGATCGGCGCCTGGCAGCACATCGAGTACGTGATGGGCTTCAACCTGGACCGCCGCATGTACGACATCCTGCGCTGCATGCCGACCATCCCGGGCGCGGTCGGAGCTTTCCGTCGCTCGGCCCTGGAGCGCGTCGGCGGCATGAGCGACGACACGCTCGCCGAGGACACCGACATCACGATGGCCCTGCACCGCGACGGCTGGCGCGTGGTGTACGCGGAGAAGGCCCGGGCCTGGACCGAGGCCCCGGAGTCCGTCCAGCAACTCTGGTCCCAGCGCTACCGCTGGTCCTACGGCACGATGCAGGCGATCTGGAAGCACCGGCGGGCACTTGTCGAACGGGGCCCGTCGGGCCGCTTCGGCCGCGTGGGCCTCCCGTTGGTGTCCCTGTTCATGGTCCTGGCACCGCTGCTGGCACCGTTGATCGACGTGTTCCTCCTGTACGGAGTCGTCTTCGGCCCGACGCAGAAGACGATCGTGGCCTGGCTGGGCGTACTCGCGATCCAGGCAGCGTGTGCGGCGTACGCGTTCCGCCTGGACAGAGAGCGCATGACACACCTGATCTCCCTCCCCCTCCAGCAGATCCTCTACCGGCAGTTGATGTACGTGGTCCTCCTCCAGTCCTGGATCACCGCCCTCACCGGAGGCCGTCTGCGCTGGCAGAAGCTGCGGCGCACCGGTGTGGTGGAGGCACCGGGATCGATCCCGCGGCAGCGGGCGGCACGGAGCGGGAATGATCGGAGGCCGGTGGGATGACGACGCACGGTTACACGACGGGCGCTGGTGCGACACCGATGCCGACACCGCCGCTGGGCGCACCCCGGGCAGCCGTCCCTCGACAGGCCCCGGCACCCGCGCCGAAGAAGCCGGGCCGGGACCGCTACCTGGACCTGCTCCGCTCGATAGCCCTGGTGCGCGTGGTGGTCTACCACCTCTTCGGCTGGGCTTGGCTGACGGTCCTCTTCCCCTCCATGGGCGTGATGTTCGCGCTGGCGGGCTCGTTGATGGCGCGCTCGCTGAGCCGCCCGGCGCTGAGCGTGATCCGCGGCCGGGTCCGTCGACTGCTGCCGCCGCTCTGGGCGTTCAGCGCGGTGGCGCTCACCATGATGTTCGCCGGCGGCTGGAACCTGACCAAGGACCCGGACCACGGCGGTACGTGGGGCCTGGTCGAGATGATCAACTACGTCGTCCCCTTCGGAGCCCCGCCCTTCCCCTGGCACATCGGGGACAAGGCGGGCCTCCTGGAGGACACGTGGGCTGTCCAGGCGGTGGGTCCGCTGTGGTACCTGCGGGCGTACCTCTGGTTCGTGGTGGCGTCACCGCTGCTTCTCTGGGCGTTCCGCCGCATTCCGTGGGCGACGCTGTTCTTCCCGCTCGCGCTGACCGTGATCGTCGGCACGGGGATCGTGACCATCCCCGGGGAGACGGGCAACACGATCACGGACTTCGCCGTGTACGGCGGCTGCTGGGTCCTGGGCTTCGCCCACCACGAGGGCGTACTGGCGAAGGTCCCCCGCTACATCGCCATCTCCTGCTCGACCCTGCTCATGGCCTTCGGCCTGTGGTGGGCGTCGGGCCACCTCGGCCCCGACGGCTGGGACTTGAACGACATCCCGCTCGCCCAGGCGACCTGGTCCTTCGGCTTCGTCGTCATCCTGCTCCAGTACAGCCCGTCCTGGCAGGAGCTCCCGGGCCGCCTGGCGCGTTGGGACAAACTGGTGACGCTCTCCAACAACCGAGCCGTCACGATCTACCTCTGGCACAACATGCTCATCATGGCCACGGTCCCGATCATCGACCAGGTGTACAACTTGCCGTTCATGCAGAGCGACCGCGCGGTGGGAGCGCTGGATACGACCTACATGCTCTGGATGTTCGTCCTGGTCTGGCCCCTGATCGGCCTGACGATCCTCGCCTTCGGCTGGATCGAGGACATCGCGGCGAAGCGGAGCCCTCGGCTGTGGCCGAACGGAGCGAAGGGGGCGAAGGGCTGGGGGCGGGCCGCGTGCACCGCTGGGCCCGGTTCGCACCGGGGGTGACGACTTTGCACCGGCCAACGCCTGTCCTGATTCCGGCGGTTCACGTCACTCGATCGGTGCTTGTGGGGCCCGACTTGGCGAGCTTCCGTACGTCTATGTCGGATTTGTCGATCCCGGTGACGTAATTCGCTCTGGTGTCGCCACACGCGTCACCGATAGCGTGTCGGGGCCCTCTCGAACCCCACGCCGCACAGGAGCCTGCCGTGAACCGCCGTACCCGTCTGCTCACTACAGCCGCCGTCGGTGCAGCGGCTGCACTGCTTTTGACCGCGTGCGGTGGGGGCGGTGGCGGATCGAAGGGGAACGACAAGATCGCGGGGGCGGATACGGGGGGCGAGACTTCGGCGTCGCCGAGCGCTTCGGCCTCCACGTCCGCCGAGCGCCCGAAGATCGAGCTGCCGTCCGACCTCACGTACACCTTCGAGTGGCCGAAGACGGGCGACAAGGACAAGGACGCGGTCCTGAGTGACGGCGAGCAGTTCATCAAGGCCGTGGACATGGCCATCGCTGAGCAGGACCCGCTTCACAAGGCGTACCGCTTCTACTCCGAAGGCACGGCGGCGGCCGGGAGCCAGAAGTTCATCCAGGAGTTCGTGGATTACAAGGACCGCATCACCGGAGCAAAGCGTTACTACAACGCCAATGTGAAGATCAACACTGATGGAACGGCCGGCTTCGTCTACTGCGAAGACCAGAACAAGGCCTACAACAAGAGCCTGAAGACCGGCAAGACCGAGGTGACTCCGAAGTCGAAGGACAACTACGTCCTCTACAACAGCCGACTGCGGGTCAACAAGCAAGGCATCTGGATCACGGAGAAACTGACGTCGCAGCGGGGGAGCAGCGCATGCCAGTCTTGATGAAGTACAGGAACGCCGGAGCAGTCGCCTTCATTGCTTCCACGGCCCTGCTGCTGTGCTCGACCCAGGCGTTCGCAGGATATGGCCATGGCGGTAGCACCAACGGCTCCGATACCAGCGCATCCGGTAAATCCGACGGGACCGGCGGTGTTTCCGCACAGGCCGGTGCCGTTGTCTTCGACCGTTCGAAGAACGGCTCGGGCGAGTCGGCGGGGCCGGTGACGTCCACGTCCACGTGGACCCCGCCCGCGTGCTACTACGCCCCCAAGTACACCCCGGACGAGCTGCAGAAGTACCTGGAGCCGATCTGGAATGCCGAGTCGACCGGATCCCAGTGGGACTTGGAGCAGCGTAAGCACTATGTGACCGACGACTACAAGGACTTCAACAAGGCCAAGACCGGCAAGGGCTACTGGTGGGACTCGTACGTCACCAAGGGCCGCGAGGGTGACCCCGGCGCCCTCGACTGCGACAAGCCCATCTTCTGGGTGGACAAGGGGACGGCCCCGCCCGCGGACATCCCCGAGGCGATCACACCCAAGATGCTCGCGCAGCTCGCGTACGCCGAGATACGCGTCCCGTCGACAAAGGTGGACCTCGCCCCGGCGGGCACCACGAAGGTGAACCTCCCGACGTGGGCGTGGCTGGACACGGCGAAGTTCAAGCCGGTGTCGGTGACCGCCTCGGTTCCCTTGCTCAACGTCTCGGCGACAACCACCGCGGAGCCGGTCGCGCTGAAGATCGAGCCCGGCACGGACGACGCCACGACGTACCCCGCCTCCGGTGTCTGCGAGTTCGACAACGGCCACATCGGCGAGGCCTACGCCAAGGGCAAGTCCGACGAGACCCCGCCCTGCGGCGTGCGCTACCTGCGCTCCTCGGGCGACGGCTCGTACAAGCTCAAGGCCACCATCACGTGGAAGATCCACTGGACCGGCACTGGCGTGAACCGCGAACAGCCCCTGCCGAACGGCACGTTCGGGGCCGAGCAGGACGTCATTGTCCAGGAGATCCAGTCCGTCAACCGCTGACCTTGGTCACGATCCGTGGCTGGTAAGTGCTCCCCTTAAAGAGGGGAGCACTTACCGGGGCGCCACGAAAGATCGCCGATGTCGTTCCTCCCCATGGTGCAGATGAACCGGGAGAGGGGACGGGGCGCATGGCGGAACGGCTGGTCGTGGACGGTGACGAGCTCGCGCATTTCATGAAGATGCTCAGGAAATCGACCGACTCGCTGAAAGGCCTGCGCAGGGCGCTGGAAGACGCGACTGTCACGGGCCTGGGTACCGATGACCTCGACACCGCCTGTGAGGACTTCCAGGAGGACTGGAAGCACGGGACCGACCAGATCGGTGAGCAGACCGAAGATCTCGCCAAGATCATCGGAAAGAGCAGGGACAGCTACCGCGAGGTGGACAAGGCTCTGGAGGAGGCCCTGAAGAAGTCCAGGGCCGGCAAGGGCGAGGGCGGCGCTGCGAAGTGACGTACCCACCCGGTGATTCAGGAGCGGCCCTCGACCCGCAGTCCCGAGCCGACCGTGACAAACCACAAGGCCTCAAGTCCGCCCCGCGCATTCCGAACCCCGACTACCCACACCTCGGCTTCAACCCGGTACCGGGCAGCACCGAGACCGTAACCGGCCTGCGTAAGAAGCTCACGGGATGCGCCAAGGTCCTGGACGAGACGCATGGCCTCGTCACCAAGCTCATGGACGGCAGCTACTGGAAGGGCGACGCGGCCGTCGCCTTCCGCGAGCAGCTCGACGGTGGCCCGCTGCCTCTGAACCTGAAGAACGCCGCGCACTCCATCCGCAAGGCAGCCAAGCAACTCGACCGCTGGGAAGGCGAGCTCGACGACTTCCAACGTCGAGCGAAGCGCCTGGAAGCGGACGCGAAGGACGCTCAGGCCGCCGTGGCCCGGGCGAAGGGGCACGCCACCAAGGCCGGCAACAGCCCTGACCTGGACAAGAAGGGCGCCACCCAGGATGAGGCCCGCAAGGCCCTGACCAGGGCGAATACGGCCGTGGACGACGCCGAGGACGCACTCGAGAAGATCCGGAGCAAGGCCCGCAAGCTAGCCGACGAACACGAGCTTCAAGCCCAGCACCGGGCACACAAGATCCGCGACGCCACAAAGAAACTGGCACCGCACGAACCGGGCTGTTTCGACTCGGCACTCGACTGGCTCGACGAGAACCTGCCGGACATCCTCAGCGCCGCGGCGGCCGTGATCGGGCTTGTGGCGCTGTTCGTCGTATCGGGCGGGACGGCTGCTGCTGTGTTGCTGCTTGCCTCTGCGGCGTTGAGCGCGACGTCGCTGACTGTGCGGATGAGTCGAGACCCCACCGTATGGGCGTCACTGAAGGACGGCCTCACCAAGGGTGAGTTCGACACGGATTTTTGGAGCAATCTGGTCACAGTGGGGGGCGACGCCCTTGGCATGGTGCCCGGCATCGGAGCAGTGGGCAAAGGCGCTGCGGCTGCCGTACGGGCCACTGGCGAGGCGGGGGAGGCCCTCACGATGGGCCAACGAGTGGTGCGATTCGGAAGCAGCACTATGGATCATGCGAAGGCTATCGCCGAGTTGGACAATGCCCTACTCGGCTTTACGGTTCGCGGTGCCCGCGCGGCCCAGGTCACCAAAGCGATTGAAGTCACCTCAGCCTCGGTCGGAGTGGCCACCGCAGGCTTCGGTCTGGTCATCACCGCCGTAGACACGGACGACGACGGGATCAAGGACGGATCCGTGGCGGGTATCGACGGAATACGGCTCGGCCTTGACGTCGGAGGGCTCTTCGATGTCGCTCGTCATGTCTTCTGAGCCCCGACCAGAGAGAGCTCACCGCATGCACCCCACCGAATTCCCCACCGCTTGGGACCATCCTCCGACCAGGCGGGCGTGGATCCAGCACATGATCACGATTGCAGTGCGGCTGGTGGGCTGGATCGCCGTCTGGATCGGCTTGCTGGACGTATGGGTGGTGTTCCTGTCCCCGGGCTTCACCCCGATCTTCGTCCCCTTGCTTGGCTATGCAACCTTCCGTGCCGTACTCCAGCTCCCGTACTTCCGTTCCTCCATCTACATCCAGCGTGTCCTCTGGCAGTACCCCTGGCAGCTCCTCACCGGCGTCCCACGCGGCCGAAACAAGCACCCCCAGGTCGAGCAGGACGAGATGTGGTTCGAATTCCCCAATCCGGAGAACCCCGAGGAACAGATCCCCCTGCTCTTCCTCGCGAACATGCGCACCTTCTGGTGGATGCGGCGCTTCGGCACTCCACGCACCAAGCCGGAGCTGAAAGCCCAGATTGAGCCGCTCTGGTTCGCCGGCGACCCCCGCTTCATTGCGGTCGTCGCCGCCACCGGCCGCCATGGCAGCGCCCCTAGGCGACTGCATCTCCTCTACCAGCGCACGGCCACGGGCCGCCGGGGTATCGAACCGGCCGGCTGGAGCGCGAGTCCTGCCGCCCTCGAACGCGCACGCCGCGCCGGAGCCCACGTTCCCGACTCGGCGCCTCCGCAGCCGCGCCCGTACTGACTTGCACCAGACAGGACTCCATGACCACGGCTCTCCACTTCGCTGTCGCCGACTCTGCCAAGGACCCAGAGGCCGAGATCTGGTTCGCCGAGCCCACAGGCTTCACCGCGCTCCCGATGGAATCTCTGCTCGCTCCGCCCGGCTCTTCGGCCGCCGACGAACTACGCATCGCCTTGGCCCCGTTGACGGACGTCGCGCCGGACGAGGCGATGCGCCAGCAGTTCGTCGCGCAACTCGCGGCAGGTCGGCAACTGCTCGGGGCGCTGTGCGAGGTCGGCACCGCCCACTGTTCGATCGGCCTGCACCGCGACGACGTAGACGACACTGGCAGTGGTGGGAGCCAACCGCTGCTCTCCCTCTTCACGCTCTCTTGGCGAGACACGACGGTGGCCGCACGTGCAGTCATTGCTGCCCGCGCCGTGACGGGCGCCGAGGGGCACACCCGCATCGAGTACGCAGAACTGCCGTGCGGCCCAGCCACGTTCAGCGAGACGCTACGTACCCCCGTGGCCGACAGGGGGCTTCCGCAAATGCCACTTCTTCAGATCCACGCCCACCTGCCGAACCCAGACTGCAGGCGTCTCGTCGTCCTCACGCTGAGTACGACGGCTGTGGCCCGACGCGAGCAGTACCGCGCGATCCTCCAGCAGATCGCCGAAACAGTCAGCTTCGACCATCCACTGGAACCCGGCACAAGCGAGGCGCGTTGACCGTGGAAACCGAGAAATAAGGCTTTACCGGCGGAGACGGCGGTGCGAAGCGACAGCGCGGCCTGACGCGTCTCATCCTGGTGGGCCTCATCCTCGGGCTTTTGGCCGTCCCTCCCCTTGACAGGGCCTGGGCGGTGGGAGCCGTTGTCTGCGTCGTCACCTTTGAACTTCTAGCTGACGCCATACCGCGGCTGCCCGTCTGCAATTGGCAACTTTCGGCCACAGGGAGCACGGCGACACCCGCCGTACCTGGTACTGGGGGATGACCGGCTGGCCCAAAGTTGCCAACTGTCAGGCGTTGTGCGTGGACGGGGGCGCCTTCAGGGTTCCTATCAAGTCGCGTAGGCGGGCCCGGGTTGTAGTGAGGATGACGTGCGGCTCGTCGCTCTCGCGGAGGTGGACGGTTCCGGTGGCCGTGGCGGCTACATAGACGCAGTTCGAGCTGTCCCCGCTGTATGTGGACTTCTGCCAGTGGATGGTCTGCACGGTTGGTCTCTTTCAGATGTCCCGGATGAGGCGTTGGATGAAGTCGCGTGACTCGGCGGGACTGAGCGCACACGGCTCCAAGAGATCCAACACGGAACGGTACTTGCTCAACTGTGCCTCTGCGTCGAGGAATCCGCAGCCGCCGTGGTGTGTGTCCAGCTGGACGGTGTCGAGCTGCGGGACGGGACCCTCAACGTAGTCGAAGGATTGGCCCGTGCTGGGGAAGTGGTCGGCGCCGAAGGGAATCACCCTGACGGTGACATGGGCCAGTTCGCTCATCTCAATGAGGTGCTGGAGCTGAGCGCGGGCGACGGCCGGACCGCCGAAGCCCATACGGAGCGCCGCCTCATGGATGGTCGCCGTGTACGGAGGTGGGTTCTCCCGGTGCAGGACGCCCTGCCGCTTGATGCGATGCGCGAGGCGGTGCTCCATCTCGTACTGCTGCATGGGCGGCGCCACTTGCTTAAAGAGGGCACGTGCGTGGTCCGTGATCTGCAACAGGGCGGGGATGTGGACGATGAGTGCCACCCGTAGGCCGACGGCATGGTGCTCCAGTTCGGCAAGGTCGATCAACGTGGCCGGTAGGTGCTCCCGGTACTCGTCCCACCACCCGCGCTGCCGCCCACCGGTCATCGCAGCCAGTGCGTCGACGAATGCCGGGTCGGCGCAGCCGTAGCTGCTGGCAAAGGTACGGACGCGGTCGGCGCCGACGGCGTAGCGGCCCGACTCGATGTTGCTGATCTGAGCCTGCTTCAGGCCGAGCAGTTGCGCGGCAGCGGTGGACGTCAGTCCCGCGCGCTCGCGGAGCTTGCGCAGTTCGGTGCCCAGGCGCTGCTGGCGCAGTGTGGGGGCGGTACTGGGCGGCACTGAAGCCTCTCTCGTCATGACGTGTTCTCTCGTGTCACCCACAAGAGGGAAATGTAAAGTCTTCCATTCAATCGATGCCAAATATTACATCGATTCCCTTATGCTCGGCCTCGCGTCGCCCAACTCCCCGCCGCCCCTGAGCCGGAAGCGCGCCAACCAGGCATTGCCGCCGCAAGGCGCCGTTGTTGAGCGAGCTCAAATCCCCTTCCTTCCCGGAGGTATTCATGGCCACCGTAGTCCCGCCCGATACCTGGGTGTATGCCCTTCGGCTGCCCCATGACCCGCGTGCCGCACGCGTCGCACGAATGACCGTGCGGGCGGCGCTCGGCGGGCATGGCCTGCATGAAGTCCTTGACGTGGTGGAGCTGTTGACGTCCGAATTGGTCACCAACGCGTACCGGCACACGAAAGGGCCTGCCTCCCTGCGGCTGACGGCGTTGGGGGACGGGCGGTTACGGGTGGGAGTGTGGGACAGCAGCCCGTACATCCCCGCACCCTTCGACAAACCGCCCGGCGACCGGGTTCGCCCCGTTTGCGAGAACGCCGGCGGAGGGCGCGGCCTGTTCCTTGTACAGGAATGCGCGGACTCGTGGGGTGGCTGGTCGCTCGGCGACGACCTGCTCGGGAGGGGTGCCGGGAAGCTGCTGTGGTTCGAGGTCGGCTGGCCTGGAATTTCCCAGGCGGAGGCTCTTTTGTCGAAGGCAGGGCCGCATTGAGACAGATTTGCGATCTTTACCCGCCCTTGGTACCCGGCATACCCACTCCACACCCCTTTTCATTACGGTCGTTGGGTTGGCATGTGCACACAGTGAACCACGGGGGCGGGCTCGCATGTCGGACCTGAAGAAGGAAGCGACGTCGTTGCACAAGGCGGCGGCCGGGTTGCGCAAGGTGGGGCATCACACGGCGAAGCCGTTGCAGGAGTTCAAGGCGGAGTCGGATGACCTGGGCGCTCTCGGGAAGCTCGGCTCGCTGCTGGGCGCGACGGAGGACATACGCGAGGGCATGCACACCTTGGCCAAGCTGACCAAGCAGCTGCATGAGGAGTGGCAGGCGGAGGCGAAGCTGATGGGCGAGGTGTCGGACGCCTTCGACCTGCTGGATGTGCTGCTGGCCGCGGCGGCTCGCGGGAAAAAGGGCTGAGGCTCTCGTGGTCGACCTCAATCCGCTGCATTACATCAACAAGTTCAACCACATGTTCGGCGACAGTGTCGCCAGCGGTCTGGAGTTCCTGGGGATCTCCGATCCGGCGGTGGACCCGGACGGCGTGCGGGAGATCGCGAAGAAGTGGCGGCATCTGGCCACGGGCCTGGATGACGCGGCCGGCGCTGCGGGGCGGGCGTTGTCGGACGTGGAGTGGGAGGGCAAGACCGCCAAGGCCTTTCACAAGCGGGCCAAGGCGACCCGTAAGAACGCGACCGACATGGCGCACTCCCTGCGGGAGGGTGCCAAGGCGCTGGACGATTTCGCCGACAAAGCGCACGAGCTGCTCTCCGAGATCGGCGTCATCCTCGCGGAGATCGTCGAATTCGAGATCGCGGGCCTGGCGCTGTCGATCCTGACAGCGGGTGCATCCGAGGTGGCCTCCAACCTGATGGCCGGCGAACGCGCCCTGAAAGTCGTCGCGTTGATCGCCCGGATCGAGGAGGAAGGCACCGCGCTGGGCACGGCCGTGCGCTCGCTGATGGAGGTCATTCGGGGCGTGGAGCGGGCGCTGAAGGCGCTGAAGGAGATCAAGGGCGTCGCGGCGGTGGCCAAGATGGCCAAGGAGGGCGCGAAGTTCTCCGCCTTCGAGACGCTGCTGCAGGACCCGGGCGCGTTCAAGGACCCGGACAAGCTGGCCGGCATCCTCACCGAGGGTGCCCTGATGGGCATCGGCTTCGGCGTGCTCGGCAAGGCGCTGGGCAAGGGATTGAAGGCGCTCAAACCGGCCGACCTTTCCAAGCTCAGCAAGTTGTTCAAGCTGAACTGCGCCTCGTTCGAGCGGCTGAAGCTCCGCCCGGGCTTCAACAAACTGCCCGCCTCGATCCGCAACATGATCAAGAAGTTCGTGCGGGACCCGATCGACGTGGCCACCGGCGACATGGCCCTGCCCCGCGTGGACGTCCAGCTGCCGGGCGTGCTGCCGCTGATCCTGGAGCGCACGCACCTCTCGTCGTACCGCTTCGGCGGCTGGTTCGGCCCGTCCTGGGCCTCCACCCTCGACCAGCGCGTCCAGGCCGACGACGACGGCTTCGTGTACGCGGCCGCGGACGGCGCCCGGCTGTGCTTCCCCCGGCCGGACGTCGAGGCCAACATCCCGGTCCTCCCGGAAACCCGGGGTTCCCGGCTGACGCTCTCGTGGGACGACGAGGTTGACGGCGCGGTCCGCATCACCGACCCCGACAGCGGGCTGATCCACGTCTTCCACAGCCCGGTCGCGACATCAGACGACACGGCGGTCGACCTGCCCCTGCAGCACATCCAGGACCGCAACGGCAACCGCATCACCGTCGTCTACGCCGAGGGCGACATACCCGCCGCGGTCGTCCACTCGGGCGGCTACCACATAGCCCTGGACCGTCACCCGGTCCTGTCCCGCATCACCGGCCTGCGCCTGCTCGACCCCACCGCCCCGGGCGGCCCCGGCACCACCCTGCTCACCTTCGGCTACGACGAGACGGGCCGCCTGACCGAGGAGACCAACTCCTCGGGCCTGCCCATGCGTTACACCTACGACACCGAGGGCCGCATCACCTCCTGGACCGACCGCAACGGCACTACGTACTGGTACGCCTACGACGACCGCGGCCGAGTGGTGGCCACCGGCGGCACCGGCAACGCCCTCGCCTCCACCCTCGCCTACGACGACACCACCCGCACCACCCGCGTAACCGACTCCCTCGGCCACACTCGCGCCTACGAACACAACGAGGCGCTGCGCCTCATCCGCGAAACCGACCCACTCGGCCATGCCACCGCCCAGGAATGGGACACGGAACTCCAGCTGACCGCGGTCACCGATCCGCTGGGGTACACCATGCGCTACACGTACGACGAACACGGCCTCGTAACGGGGGTGATACGTCCGGACAGTACCCAGGTCACCGCCGAGTACAACGGGCTGGGGCTGCTGACCCGGGTGAGCAACCCGGACGGTACGACAATCGCGAGGGAATACTCCCCGGAGGGGAACCCCCTCGCGGTGGTCGACGCGGCCGGCCGCACGGCCCGCTTCACCTTTGACGATGCCGGCCGGCCCACCTCTGCCAGCGATGCGCTCGGTCACACGACCCTCATATACACGAACAAAGCGGGCTTGCCAGTGGAGGTCACAGACCCCCTTGGCGCAACCACCCGCTGGGAGCGTGATGCTTTCGGTCGCCCTACCGTCTTCACCGACCCGCTCGGTGTAGAGATCTCTCTGGAATGGACTGTCGAGGGCAAGCTCTCCCGCCGCACTGCAGCTGACGGTTCGGAGGAGACCTGGCTGTATGACGGGGAAGGCAACTGCACCCACCACACAAACGCAAACGGTGGAGTCGAGCGCTTCGACTACACGTACTTCGATCTCTTGTCGGCGCGCACCAGTGCCGACGGCGTGCGCTACGCCTTCGCTTATGACGCCGAACTACGGCTCACAACGGTCACCAATCCGCAGGGGCTGACCTGGGACTACGAGTACGATGCCGCAGGCCATCCGGTCGCGGAGTCGGATTTCGACGGACGCGTACAGCGCTACGTCCACGACCAGGCGGGCCAGTTGACCCAGCGCACGACTCCGCTCGGTGACGTTATTCGCTACTGGCGTGATGCCTCCGGCCAAGTAACGCGCAAGGACGTCGCTGGACGGATCACAGACTTCTCCTACGACGTGATGGGCCGCATGCTGGGGGCGACAGAGCCTGACACGGACATTGAGTGGCGCTGGGATGAGAAGGGGCAACTCCGCTCTGAGACCGTGGCCGGCCGCGATCTCAGCTACACCTACGACGAACTCGGACGCTGCGCATCCCGCATGACACCCACCGGCGCCGCCAGTGCCTGGGCGTACGACCTGGCAGGGCGCTGCACAGAACTGACGACCGCCGGGCGGAGCTTGCGTTTCGAACGCGACGCGACGGGACGTGAGACGACCCGTCGCGTCGGCCAGCACCTCACTCTCAGCCATGCCTTCGACCAACTCGGCCGCGTCACCGGCCAGACTCTCTCCAACCCCGGGGCCACGCTGCGGAACCGCTCCTACGCATACCGCCCCGACGGCCACCTGACGTCCGTCGTAGAGGCAGCCGCCGGTACGGCTCACCTTTACACCCTCGACCCCATCGGCCGTCCCTTGCAGGTCACTGCCCACAATTGGTCGGAGACCTACGCCTACGACGCCGCTGGTAACCAGACGCGTGCCAACTGGCCCGACACACATCCCCACCCGGAAGCCCGCGGCGACCGGACCTATGACGGCACGCGTATTGGTACCGCAGGCCGAATCCACTCCCGGCACGATGCCGGCGGCAGGCTGGTCCGTCGCACCCAACGCACTCTCTCTGGCAGGAAGGAGACCTGGCACTACACCTGGAACGCGGAAGATCAGCTCATGCAGGTCGCGACCCCCGAGGGCACGACATGGCGCTACACCTACGACCCCCTCGGCCGCCGCACCTCAAAACGGAAACTGGCCTCCGACGGTGAAACCGTAGTCGAACGCACCGACTTCACCTGGGACGGCACTCGCCTCGCCGAACAGTACGACCATCACACAGGCGTCGTCCTCACGTGGGACTACGACGGCCACCGACCCCTGGCTCAACTCGAACGTAAAATCGGGCCACTTGACGCCGATGCCCGGAACGCGGTTGGGATCGACCCGGGCGGGATCGCAGCAGAGATCCCGCAAACCGAGATCGACTCCCGCTTCTTTGCGGTTGTCACCGACCTGGTAGGCACCCCCACCGAACTCGTCGACGAATCGGGTCACATCGCCTGGTATACCCGCACCACCATCTGGGGCGCCACCACTTGGAACACCAACTCCACCGCCCACACCCCGCTGCGCTTTCCTGGCCAGTACGCCGACCCCGAAACCGGCCTGCACTACAACTACTTCCGGCATTACGACCCGAAAACCGCCAGGTACGTCACCCCTGACCCGCTCGGGCTGGCACCTGCGCCGAATCCGTGCAGCTACGTCGACAACCCTCTTGGCTCGATGGACCCGCTCGGTCTTGCTGCCACCCATAATCCCATTTACCCGTCGCGCCGAGAAGCGTTCAACGCAGCCAAGGACATGGCTGGCATCCCTCGTTCCGCGCAACCCGTTCGCCAATGGATTGTCGGCGGAGATGACCGTCGAGCCGGATATCCAGACTACGTCTATAGACACTGGAACCCTGCGATCACCGATCCCGATTACAATCCCAGAGGCGGGTGGGGTCGCTATTATCAGTACAACACCCCCGACGGTGTCCGAGTCATCGCCGAGCACACGGCTGACCCCAATGCACCGCTACCACATTTCCATGCGGGAACACCACAGGCAGGTGAGCCCCGAGATGTGGACATGACGGGCAAGACCTACAAGGAAATTCAACCGAAGCACCATCTCTATTACAAGCAAGGTAAATGTGGTGGCTAGTGAACTGCAGCGCAGGCTCAGGGAGCGGCGTGAGCGGCAAGAACTCGACCGCATGCTGCGTGCTGCCTCCGAGATCGTCACGGACCGTACGCTGACGTCCGAGGGTGTGCCCGACCGGGTTCTGGAGACCGTCCGGGGATTCTGGCAGATGTCCACCGATCCGATCGCGACACTGAGCGACGAGGTTCCTCCGGAGCGTCTGGGCTCCTGGGTGGAGGAACTCCTTGCCCGGCACGGCTTCCATACAGCGGCCTTCCTGTTCACTGACCTGGACCTCGCACCGTGGGTCGAGTTCCGGATGCCGCCTGCCTGGTTCACCTCGATCCGGCAGGCCACGGACGCCCCATGGGTATTCCTCGCGCATGACCTCGGTACGGTGGCCGCGGTCAGCGAGCAGGAGTACCGGTTCGAGTTCTTCGTGGCGCACGTAGCGTAAGAAGTCCGCGGGCAGAACACCCGAGGTGGTCACGGCATCCCGGGACCCCGAAGTGCGAAGACGCCATCCTCAGCTATCGCAAACAGACCGACCACCCGCTGAGCAAGTGCATCCACATCGGCGAGGACGGCAAGGTCACCATCACTGGCAAGTGCGCGCTGTATGTCAACCTGAGCGGAGACATCGGCCACACGGTCCGGTTCCGTGGCGAAGGCGGCCAGATCGTCGAGTTCAGGATCTCGGAAGCATTCCGGGAGAAGATCAGAAGGACAGCTATCCCGCAGAAGCAGCCGGATGGTCTCGGCTTCACTGCGAAGGAGTGGCAGGACTTGAAGAGGATCTGTCCCGAGATCTCGGACCCGACGAAGGGAGACGACCTGTACGGGATCCCCAGCGGCATGCTCAACGAGTTCAGGGAAGAAGTGGCGAAGTATCCGGGCAGAGTAGTCCAGGAAGGCTGACGGAGAACCTCTGAAATGTTGCACGAAATCGAGGACATCGAGCAGGAGAAGCGCCGGCTGACACACAGGCCACCGGTGCAGGACGCTCCTCCCATCCTGGGTGCGTTCGATGTCCTGACGAACAGCCCAGTCGAGAAGTACAGCGCCAGGGTTCGGTCCGTACTGAGTGCCGCCCTGGACCTGGCCGTCTCAGAATCATTCGACGGCGACGACCTTCCCGTCGACGCCGTCCCCGAGTGGTTCGCTGCCGCAAGCCGCGGCTCGTCGGCGACGATCCCCGAGTTCGCTCAGCACGGCATGGATCGCTACGCGGCAGCCATCAAGGGTGGGGCGTGGGAGCTGCAGGAGTGGTTGTTCCAGTTCGACCCGGATTCCGAATTCCGCGGCTGGGCCTGGTGGGATCTGACGCGGACCGGCGAGGGCAGGGTGCGAATCTGGGTGGACACATGGGGCGAGTCTTTCTTCGCCTGCGACGAGCTTCGCTGGCTCGCTTACACCGCTGGCGCCGACGAGGTGGGCGGCCCGATCCTGGTGAGGACCGCCGACTGGGTTTCCGCAGTCGCCCCTTGACGGGCGATGATTTTGGAGACTATGCGAGAGTGACATACGTAAGCGGAGCTTACTTGCTGGATGAATGGGTGATAGAGGTCGATGACACCCTTCTCGACGACGTCTATCGGCAGATCACGGGAAGAGTTCCTCTGCACTGAGGCATCTAGATACGTAGTGTCCCGTTGGGTGAAGGGCGCCGTATGACCGTTGATGATTTTCTCGTGAATCCGGAGGTGCTCCAGGCGCTCTACGGCTGTGTCCCGCACCTGAGTGGCGTCACGCTTCGGTCGATCAATCTGGACTGGTGCGGGCACACGGTGACGTTGCGTATCGACTTGCCGTCCTTTCCCGGTTCGGCGCCGCGGGAGTGGATCGACGCGGGAATGGATGCAGTGCAGTGTCAACTGCAGTTTCTGGCCGTGGAGAAAATATCCCTCACGGACTGGGCGCCGCCGGCCGTTGGCGACATCAATCTGGCTCCCTGGGGCAGGGAGCGGCGTATGCGGGTCACTGTCAGCGGTAGTGGGGTGGCGCTGGGATTCCACTGCAATGAATCCGTGACTGTCGGCCATGTGAGCGCATTCAAAGTCAAGGCAGACGGATCGGACAGCGGGCGGCATTTCTTTGTGGGCAAAGTCGACGCTCGACGGTATTCCGCCCTCCCCGGACCCGATGACAGGACCTTTTATGCACGCTGACTGGCTGCAACTCCTCGCATCGCCCGATCACTTGGGGGAGCTGTACGGCGGCGCCCCGCCTTCGCCCGAGGTGTGCGATCTCTTCTATGTGCACATCGATGAGCGTGGACGCTCCGTGACTCTGGGGTTCGATACGAGGAGCTTCCCTGTGAATCCGCCGCGGGAATGGGAGGTAGGGAAGCTCAACGCCTTCGAGTTCCACCTAGTCTTCGCGCAAGTGGAGGGACTACAGGTGACGGGGTGGGGTGCGTCCGAGGCGCAGAAGATTCATCTGGCCATTCATGACGGCGGGTCCTTCGAGGTAGTCCTGGGCCATGAGGATTCCGGCATCGCCTTCCGGGCTTCCACGGCTTGCCTGGCCAGGCCGCGTGCCTACCTCGCTTCTGACAGACCCTGAGCCGGAGACCCCCTTCACCCCGTCCGGCGTCAGCTCGTCACGTCCGCCATCACCCCCGCCCCCCGCCCCGGAGTCTCGTCCCAGCGGCGGATGCGGTTCGCGGTGCGGGTCAGGCGGGAGTCGCCCGGGCGTACCGCGATGTAGAAGAGGGACTCGTCCGGCTTGTGGTCGTGGCCGCCCCAGCGGACCACGCCGCCCAGCTCGGTGAGGATGTCCTCGATCACCAGGCGCTGTTGGGGAAAGAAGCCGCCCCGGGTGCCGGCGGGGTAGGAGCCGGGGCGGATCTGTACCGCCGTGCCGGAGGCCTGATTGGATTCCGCCAAGCCCTTGCGGACCTTGCCCGGGGAGCGCCAGCCGACGACGTCTCCCTTGCGGAGTTCGTCGATCTCGTAGTGGAAGCGGCGTA
Source organism: Streptomyces sp. NPDC050564 (assembly GCF_044457265.1). Lineage (NCBI taxonomy): Bacteria > Bacillati > Actinomycetota > Actinomycetes > Kitasatosporales > Streptomycetaceae > Streptomyces > Streptomyces sp. NPDC050564. The sequence continues at coordinate 109,382 of NZ_JBITGS010000010.1, forward strand.
CGACGTGGACGAGGACGGTTTCCACGTCGCCCATGCGGACCGCGATACCCGTGGTGCCTGTGAGCGGGGTGCCGGGAACCGGGCGGGTGAAGATGTTGCCGCCGTCGTCGGCGACGCGTTCCATCTCCCAGCCGTTGCGGGACGGCTTGCCGGTCATGACGCGTCTGTTGCGTGCCTCCGCCTTGCGGACGGCCTCCCGCACCTTCCCGGAGAGCGGGTTCGTGCCGGGAATCGGGCTCGGGTCCTTTCCTGCCGCGTACGCCGGGCTCGCCAGGAACTGCGAGGCGGGGAGGGAGGCGGCGATGGCCGCGCCGGTGATCACCGCCGTGCGGGTGAGCACCGTACGCCGGGATACGTGCGGAGTGTGCTGTGGCTTGTTCAACTTGTCTTCTCTTTCCTGAAGTTGTCTCTGGCGCGAAGCTCCGACGCGAACGCCGCGAAGACTCCGAGCGCCACGGCGGTCAGGGCCAGCCCCAGGGCCGCGGGGTTGACGTAGTCCGGTACGGCGGCGGCATACGTGCCGGCGCCCCTGACGTGGCAGTTCAGGTGCAGGGGGAGGTACGAGACGTCTGCGCCGGTGATGTCGGCCGCGTGCTCACGGCCCACCGCGGCTCGGCACGCGTCGGTCGTCATCGACTCGTCCTTGACCAGGTGGAGGGCGCCCCAGACGTACATGGCGGCGGCCGCCGCGGCGGCGAGGCCCGCGAAGCCGCGGAGCAGGGCGTCCTTCTCCGAGCGGCGGATGCCGTGGCGGGCCAGCGTGGTGAAGCCGAACACCGCGAACCCGCCCGCCACGGCCAGGCCGACGAAGCCGATCAGCAGGATGGCGAGGATGTTGGGTTGGTCGTCACTCATGGGGGCTTCCGGATTCCTGATCGGGGCTGGGGCTTCCGGGGGTTACTGGTTCCGGACTATGCCGTTGTACTTCTCGAAGATCTGGTAGAGCGCCATCCGCTTGGTCGCGTGCTCCTCCGCCTCCTGGCCCCAGCCCTGGTAGCGGCGCAGGACCTGGAAGATCTCCGACTCGGTGTAGTCCAGTCGCATGGAGCGCAGGGTGGTCTCGCCGGCGGGCGGGTTCTGGCCGCCGGGCTTGCCCTCCGCGTCCCACAGGTGGATCAGGGACACGGTCTGCAGGGCGTACGCGTTGTCCTTGTTGACCTTCTGCCACATCGTCCAGATGTCGGCGTCCTTGGCGGGGTCGAGGATCGTGCCGGAGACATAGCCCTTGGTGATGCAGTGGTTCCAGGCACGGATACCGACCTCGCCGCTGATCTGGGCGATGCCCGTGGACGAGTCGCGCTTCGGGGTCATGCCGCCGCCGACGCCGGTGTGGTAGTAGACGACGGCGGCGTCCACGGCCTGGTCGATGATGTCGTAGTGGCGCATCTCCCAGTACGCGGACGTCTGGATCAGCGCCTTGCGCATGTTGTAGCGGTTCGACTGCGCGGTGACCACGTCGTCGTTGGCGAGGACCGTCTCGAAGCACTGGGTGTGGCTGAAGATGCGGTTGCCGCCGTCGTTCGGGAAGCCGATCGACTGCATGTACTTGCCGATGTCGTCGTGCAGCGCGTTCAGGTAGCCGCCGAGGAAGCGGACGTCCGGGAGGACCCCGCGCGGCTTGTCGAAGGAGTTCTCGCCGATGTCGCGCCCGGAGGCGATGTTGTTGTCGATCTCGATCTTTCCGTCGCCGGAGCCGACGGTGCGCGTGACGACCTGGTCGTAGGCCCAGTCGGCCGGCAGCGGGTAGCCATAGTTCCCCGAGAATCCGGAGGACATGTCGGAGACGAACGAGGCCGAGGAGTGGCCGGCCTCGGCGACTCGCGTACACACGTTGCGAGGACCGTACACACCGACCTTGAACGGGTTCCCGGCATCCGCCATCGAGTCCTCGATGCCCTTGAAGTGGGGCAGGACGTTGCTGGTGACGTCCGCGTCGAGGGCGTCGAAGTCGACGGCGAAGAAGATCCGGGCGCCCGGCTTGAACCCGTGGTCCAGCGCCGCGTTGACGGCGGCGTAGCCGGCGGCCCGTCCGGCGGCGTAGGTGAAGCCGGAGGCGTCGCGGCCGAAGGTCTGGTAGATCGGGAAGCAGCGCAGGCCGCTCGTGGCGATCGTCTGGAGTTCGCCCGGCTGGATCGCCTTCTCGGGCAGTGAGGTCGTGCTGGGGTTGGTGAGGTACCGGCCGACGTACTTGATGCCGTCAGCCTTCAGGGCCGCCGCCCGCGCCGTGGTGATCTTCGTGACGCCGTCGCACGCCTCGCCCTTGCGGTCCTGGTCGCCGTAACTGACGAGGAGCGAGGCCCAGGTCTGGAAGTCGCCGTTGCCGTTCACCGGGAGCTTGGCGAAGGACTGGAACGTCCTCACCGCGTCGGCCAGGGAGGAGGAGAAACTGGAGGAGAAGGAGACCGGCCGCTGGTTGAGGATCATCGCGGCGGAGAAGAGGGAGACCCAGGTACCCGTCGAACCGGTCGAGACGGTGTGCGACTTCAGCCCGGACTTCGTGCCGGGACCGAAGACGCCGTTCGCGGTTCCGTCGGCCATGCCCAGCTCGTACTGGATGGCGTAGAGCATGGACTTGGACACGTCACGGGAGTTGTGGCCGTCGCACGGGATGACGAAGAAGTCGGCGCGGTTCACGTAACGGCCGTTCAGCCAGCGCTGCACGCTGCGGATGCCGTCGGACCCGGAGTTCACGGTCACATAGGCGTCCATGTTCAGCAGGCCCTTGAACACCTTGGGCACCAGGTCGCCGCCGGGGAAAGCGCCGTCGACGCCCATGTCCGTCTTCAGCTTGGCCACCGAGGACGAGACACGGGAGTTGTACTTCCCGTCGATGTCACCGCCGTCGTAGCCCTTGCAGTACAGGGCGGACTGGATGATGCGGGCGAAGTTCGCCGAGGGGGTCGTCGAGGCGTTCAGCTTCGGGAACTTCGAGGCGAGCGTCGACAGGGTGGTCGGGCCGAACGTGTCCGACAGGGTCGCGACACCGAGTTCGTACTGGAGCGCGCGGGTCAGCGCGAACATCGTCGTCCAGCCGGTCTGGCCGTTCTCGTCCAGCGCGGGGATGCCGAGCATGTTGGGGTAGGTGCGGTTGATGAACTGCTGAGCTCTCCGGACCATCTCGTCGGCCATGGGGCGCGGGTTCTCCTTCGGTGGTCGCGTACGGCGGGCGGCGCAAGGCAGGGCAACGGCACGGCGGATCACCGGACTTGAGGCGTTCCGGTCCGCAGGCAGAGGTGTCCGGCCGAGGCGCAATGTGGTGAATGCGGTGTGGCGAATGCGGTGTGGTGGAAGTGGTGAGACCGATCAGGCGCGTGAGGCGCGCACGCCCTGCACGGCAGAGGCAGGTACGTCGCCTACGGCTGAGGCGCGCGTGTCCTGTACGTCGCGTACGGCGCGCGTGTCCTGTACGTCGCGTACGACGTGTGAGGCACGTGAGGTGCGTGAGGTGCGTGAGGTGCGTGAGGTGCGTACGACGTATGCGGCGCGTGCGGCGCGTATGACTACTGCGGCGCGTGAGGCGCGGTCCCCCGTGAACATGGTTCCCCCCATGGTTCCCCCGGTGTTGGTCGGCGCGTCCGGGAGGCCTGGTCAGAGCCCCGCCGTTGCGCGGCGATCACCATAAGCATGGGGGCGCGGCGCCGAGCAAGGGCAATGGGGGCATGGCCGGATCGCGACGGCGGTGGCCCGGGGCCGTCCGGAGCGGCCAGGGCGAGCGTGTGAATCCGCCTGGGACCTGTGTGTTTCCAGTGAAAGTCGGGCATGGCTGAGGTCTCACCCCATGCGCTTTCAACGGGCCTGTTCCTGCGCGGAATTGGCTTGGTCTCGCCGGTCTCCGTCAAGGCCCGGTCAAGGGCCGGTAAACCAGGTTGCCTTGCTGTTCTTGGTGGAATGCGCGCGTGAAAGGCTAAGCCGGTTGCGGATGTGAACGGGTGGGCCCGGTGGGGAGTTGGGGCGGCATGAGCAAGCGGCAGATACGGAAGATGTTCCAGTTGATGGCCGCGGGGGAGGCGGTTCAGCTCACGAGTCCCATGGCCTCGGTGAAGAAGCTGGCCCGACTCGCCTTCATTGCCCAGCAGTTCGGGTACGAGTACGCGGATGCGCAGCAGGGTGGGCGGAATGGCCAGCTGAGGATGCTGATCGTGCCTGATCCCAGCCCGCAGGCTCAGGCGCGGGCCGCGCAGAACTGGGCGCAGTATCCACAGGCCGGGCATGGGGAGTCGCTGCCGCCCGTCATCCCTGACGCGCTCGAGCTGCTCAAGGCCCGGATCAACTTCGATCTGACGGGCAAGAACGCCGAGAAGCGCATGGGGTACGGCGTCGTCGGCGTGACCGTCGGATCCGTGATCCTGGCCTACCGGATCGGTGGAGACTCCACCGCCTTCGTCGGCGCGGGCATCTTCTGGGTGGTGATGATGGCCATCCTCGGCATCGGGTTCGTCGTCACGCGCAAGCGCAACGTCAAGTTCGCGGCGCGGTTGCAGGCCGCCGGGTTCGCGCCTGTGACGGAGGAGGGCGGGCGGGTGCGATTTCTGCCGCCGGGGGGCTACCCCCAGCCGTATCAGCCTCAGCAGCAGTACATTCCGGGTGCGTATGGGCACCAGCCCGCTGCCGGTCCTTACGGGCAGCAGCCCGCTGCCGGTCCCTATGGGCAGGGGCAGCCGCAGGCAGCGGGTCCCTACGAGCAGCCGCAAGCTGCCGGTCCTTACGGGCAGCAGGTGCCGGGGCAGGTTCCTGGTCCTTACGGTCAGCAGGCGCCCGCCGCGGGTCCCTATGGCCAGCAGCCGTACGCCCCCGGTCCCGGCCGGCAGCAGCCCCCTGCCCCGGGCTATTACGGCCAGCCTCCCCAGGGGTAGTCCTCCGGGACCCTCATCGGTGCCACACGTCCCGCGGGCCGCGACACCGCCGAGACTGAGCCTGACTGATCACGGCGCACCACAGCTGCCGTGCCTGGTCGGCATTAGAGCGCCGTCAGTGGCTACCGCGCTGGCCGGGGCGGGAAGTCGGATCGATGTCGGGCTCGACGTCTTCGCCCTGGCCACCTTCGGGCTCGGGCGGCTGGCGACGCCCGGGATGCGGGCCGCCGAGGAGGGCGTGCGGAGTGCGACGCGCGGCGCCGGGGCCATGAGCCTGGGGAAGGCCGCCTTCAAGTCCGCGGTGACCGACGAGATGAGGAGCGCCGGGCGGGTCTTCAAGACGGGCGTGAAGGGCAGCGCGGAATGGGAGGCGGCGCGTGTGGCCATGAGCAAGGGGGCCAAGGGCATGTATGCGGCGAAGAACACTGCGCTCACCAGTGCCAAGGAGCTGAGCGGGATGGCGTTGCCGAAGATGGGTGCTCTCAAGAACCTCCTCGGCGGTGGTGCCGAAGCGGCCTCGCTCAAGTCGTTTCTCGGCCAGGCGGCCGAGCGGTTCCCCGACTCGGCGCGCATCGCGTCGTCGATCGCCAAGGGCAGCGGAGCCATCAGGCTCAGCCAGGGGGCGTTCGCGGCGGGGACGGGCGTGGATGCCTTCGACAAGGCCTTCGGGATGACGGGACCATATTTCTCCAGCGGCTCCTGGGTCGGTTCGAACAACCTCTGGATCCAGGCGAAGACGTGGACGACGCATGGTGTGGGGTCGTCGTGGTGACCAGTTCGCCGCGGTCCGGGTGGAGCGACGGCGGTACGCATCGGACCCTGCCGCCCCTGCTTCGCGTCTACGCCTTCACTCTTCTCACCGTCAGCTTTCTCGGCCTCTGGCTCTGGCTCGGCCTCAACGCGCTGGTCCTGGCGCTCCTCGGGCTCGACCCGAAGAATCACAGCCACCAGGTGCCCCTCTTCGTGGGCCTGACGGTCTGCTGGGTGCTGCTGTTGCCGGCGACCTTGCTGTGGCACGCACCGGAGCTACTGAAGCGCCCGCTTGGAGAGCCCCCGAAGGACGCCAATGGGTACGCGGGCTATCTGCTCCGGCATGCCCCCGAGGGGGTGCTGGGCGGCCCGTTGGAACTGGGCGGAGGAGCCCCGCCGGTTCACTTCTGGCTCGTCGCTGTGCTGTTCACCCTCATCTCCGGCGCCGCCGACCGTGAGGCTTTCTCCGTGGTCGACAACCCGGTCTGGAAGGCACTCGTCTGGTTCGGCTTGCTCGCGTCCGTCCTCTCCGTCGCCGTTCTCGTCCATGGTGCGGTCACCCGCCGCCGCTCCACCCGGAAGAAGTAGCAGGGACCTCGAAGCGAGACTCTGGCAACGCATCGGCGAGGCTCGCGAGGCGAACGGGCTTGACCTCTACCTCCCCGTCGAGCTGATGCACGGCATCTCCGTTCCCGCCTCGTTCCTGGTGTCCGAGACCCGTACGCCCATGGCAGGCGACGGCGACCTCGACCCCGCCGAACTCGCTCTGTTCCTGGCCAGTTCCGAGGCCGGCCGCGAGGTCGTCGAGCTCGACGGTGCGCCCTCGGTTCGGACGGAGAGGACGGCGCCGGCCGACCCGGCCCGCGGCATCGACTTCCCCTCGCGCCGCGTCGACTACCAGGTCCCCGTGCCGCAGGACTCCCGGCGGTGGCTGACCGTCGCCTTCTCCACTGTCGGTCCGCAGGACGCGGACGGCGAGCTGTCCGCGCTCCTCGTCGACCTCTTCGATGCCGTGATGGCGAACTTCCGCTGGAGCACTCGATGAGCACCGACTCTCCCGGGCCGGCCGTGTCCTTCCTGCCCCACGACGACGGCTGGTCCGTGGCCCCCTCCCCGTACGGCACGCTCGCCGAGGATCCCGGCCGGCAGTGGGTTGCCCTCCCCGCCGACTTTGCGCAGACGGAGTGGGCGGACTCCTCCGCGTACGCCGAGGACATGGCCGCCGCGCTCGTTGTACGGCAGCGAGTGCTGCTCGGTGACAAGGACATCCCTGACGATCTGCACACCCGCGTCGCCGATCAGATCCGGGACAGCTATGCCCAGCTCTTCGATCTGGTTCCCGCACACTTCCACCTCCTCCACTGGCCCGATCTGCGTAAGCCGCCCATTCCCGTCCTCGTCGACTTCTGGAAGCCGGAGCACGACGCCCACTCGGCCGTCATGCACTACTTGGGGTCCTTCGAGTACGAGAAGGAGTCCGGGAAGATGCCCGTCAAGGAGGCGTTCACGACCGAACGCCTCGGCAGCGGGGTGCGTGTCGTCCGTTTCGTTCCGTTGCATCCCGACGACCCGCAGGACCCCGACTACCTCCTCGGCGTACTCGCGTACCACTGGCGTACGCGGGATCCGGCCGTCGACGTCCAGCTCCTCGCTTTCACCAACGAACTGGGGCAGCTCTACGCCGCGCTCTCCGACCTCGACGCCTTCGCGAACGGAATCGCCCTCACCGCCGCCCCCGCGCCCGAGTGAGAGCAACGTTCCCTTCCAGTCACCCACAGCCACAGGGCGGAAACGCGTCCTCCCTACCTTCGGTTGTCATCCCCAGGAAGACACGAGCACCGCACCGGAGAACCGTGGAGGCGTCATGACAGCCCCTAGTACAGCCCCCGCACGACACAGGGGAGGCCGCTGGATCGAGGAGTGGGATCCGGAGAACGAGGCCTTCTGGCAGGAGACCGGGGAGAAGGTCGCCCGGCGGAACCTGTTCTTCTCCGTGCTGTCCGAGCACATCGGGTTCTCGATCTGGACCCTGTGGTCCGTGATGGTGCTCTTCATGGGCCCCGAGTACGGGCTGACCCCGGCCGACAAGTTCCTGCTCACGTCGATGGTGACGCTGGTCGGCGCGGTCGTGCGGGTGCCGTACACCTTCGCCGTGGCCATCTTCGGCGGGCGGAACTGGACGGTGATCTCCGCCAGCCTCCTCCTCATCCCCACCATCGCCGCCTTCACCGTGATGAAGCCGGGGACCTCCTTCTCCACGTTCCTGTGGATCGGTCTGCTGGCCGGAATCGGCGGCGGCAACTTCGCCTCCTCGATGACCAACATCAACGCCTTCTTCCCGCTGAGGAAGAAGGGGTGGGCGCTGGGTCTCAACGCCGGCGGCGGCAACATCGGTGTGCCGGTCATCCAGCTGATCGCTCTCGCGATCATCGGCGCGAGCGGCGGACCGAGGGTCCTGCTGGGCATCTACATCCCGCTCATCGTCCTCGCGGCCGTCCTCGCGTCCCTCTTCATGGACAACATCGCGTCCGTGAAGAACGACACCGGCGCCGCCAAGGACGCCGCGAAGGACGCGCACACCTGGATCATGTCCTTCCTCTACGTCGGCACGTTCGGGTCCTTCATCGGCTACGCCTTCGCCTTCGGGCAGGTGCTGCAGGTCCAGTTCGGCCGTACGCCGCTCCAGGCCGCGTACCTCACCTTCATCGGTCCGCTGCTCGGCTCGCTGATCCGGCCCGTGGGCGGCTGGCTCGCCGACCGGTACGGCGGCGCGAAGATCACGCTGTGGAACTACGTCGGCATGGCCCTGGCCACCGCCGTCCTGATCGTCGCCAGCATGCAGAAGTCGCTGCCGCTGTTCGTCACCGTCTTCATCGTCCTGTTCGTGCTCAGCGGGCTCGGCAACGGGTCGACGTACAAGATGATCCCCGGGATCTTCCAGGCCAAGGCCCTCGCCAAGGGACTGGAGGGTGAAGAGGCCGCCAGTCACGGGCGCCGTCTCTCCGGGGCCTCGATGGGACTCATCGGAGCCGTGGGCGCGCTCGGCGGCGTGGGCATCAACCTCGCCTTCCGGCAGTCCTTCCTCACCTCCGGCTCCGGCACCGGTGCCTTCGTCACCTTCCTCGCCTTCTACGCGGCCTGCTTCGCGGTCACCTGGGCCGTATACCTTCGAGGCCCGGCCGCCCGGGCGGCGAAGGCCGCCCCCTCCGAGGCGAAGCCGCAGCTCAGCTACGCCGAGGTGTGACGTAACACCAGCGACATGAAGCCGAACCGAGCCTGTCACGCATCGTTGACAGGCTCGATCGGCATCTAGGTGCAACGACTCCAGGCGAGACGAGAGCCATGTACGACGAACAGCAGCAACCGGACACCGGCCCCCTCGCCGGATTCACCGTGGGCGTGACAGCCGCGCGCCGGGCCGACGAGCTCGGGGCGCTGCTCCAGCGGCGCGGTGCCTGCGTCCTGCATGCGCCGGCCCTGCGCATCGTGCCGCTCGCCGACGACAGCGAGCTGCTCGCCGCCACCAAGGAACTGATCGACCAGGCACCGGACGTCGTGGTGGCCACGACCGCCATCGGCTTCCGGGGCTGGGTCGAGGCCGCCGACGGGTGGGGGCTCGGCGAGGACCTGCTCGGCCGGCTGCGCGGGGTCGAGCTGCTCGCCCGCGGGCCCAAGGTCAAGGGGGCGATACGGGCCCAGGGACTGACCGAGGAATGGTCCCCGTCCTCCGAGTCCATGGCCGAGGTCCTGGACCGGCTCCTGGACGAGGGGGTCGACGGGCGCCGTATCGCCATCCAGCTGCACGGCGAGCCGCTGCCCGGATTCGTGGAGTCGCTGCGCGCCGCGGGCGCCGAGGTCGTCGGGGTCCCCGTCTACCGGTGGATGCCGCCGGAGGACATCGGTCCCGTCGACCGGCTGCTCGACGCGGCCGTCACCCGGGGTCTGGACGCGCTCACCTTCACCAGCGCGCCCGCCGCCGCCTCTCTGATGTCCCGGGCGGAGGAGCGGGGACTGCTCCCGGAACTCCTCGCCGCCCTGAACCACGACGTGCTGCCCGCCTGTGTCGGCCCGGTCACCGCGCTGCCGCTGCAGGCCCGGGGCATCGACACGGTCCAGCCCGAACGCTTCCGGCTCGGCCCTCTCGTACAACTGCTGTGTCAGGAACTTCCGGGGCGGGCCAGGGCGTTGCCCGTCGCCGGGCACCGTGTGGAGATCCGCGGGCACGCCGTGATGGTGGACGGGGCGCTGCGCCCCGTGCCACCGGCCGGGATGTCGCTGCTGCGGGCCCTGTCGCGGCGGCCCGGCTGGGTGGTGGCCCGGGCCGAGCTGCTGCGCGCGCTGCCGGGTGCCGGGCGGGACGAGCACGCGGTCGAGACGGCGATGGCCCGGCTGCGTACGGCACTGGGCGCGCCCAAGCTCATCCAGACGGTGGTCAAGCGCGGCTACCGGCTCGCGCTCGACCCGGCCGCGGACGCCAAGTACGCCGACGCGTAGGGCCTTCCTGACCTTCCGCACAGCAGGAGCGCGCGTGCCAGGCACGCCAGCGCGAGCGTCGACAGCAGAGCCCGCACGACGTTCCACGCCACCCATGTGTCCTCGAACTTCTCGCGTACGGCGGCCGGGTCGGCGATCTTCGCCGGATCGCCGGCGTTCGCGAGGTCGTTGTTGAGCGGAATGTTCACCGCGACGGTGAAGAGGAAGGCGAGCGCGTACGCGGCGAGGGCCCCGAACACCCACCACCGGTACGGGGAGTTCCGCGACTGCCAGGCGGAGACCGCCGTCAGCGCCAGTGCGCCCATGAAGCTCAGGAAGAACACCGGGTTCTGGATCACGTCGTTGATGTTCTGCATGACCTCGATGAAGACGCGGTCGTCGCTGCGGGCCAGCGACGGCATGACATCGCAGGCGAATATGTAGAAGACCCCGGCGATCAGGCCCATCGCCACCGTGGCCGCACCCAGTACACCTCCGGCGGTCGTACGCCGCCCCGTGCTGTTGTCCGTCATGTCCTTGAGTCAACCGGCGTCGCGGCACGGGTGACATGGCTCAGACGCGCGGCCCCATAAGCACGCGTCCAGCAGATGAGCGGTATGGAGTCTTCCGGCCGCGCGTGCGGGCATGCACTGTAGGGAGTACGACAGCGGGTGACCCCAAGGCGGTGACAGGCACATGGCATCGGGCATGGCCACGGCCTCGTACGAGCTGCGGTTCGACTCCGGGCGGATCTGCCTGGACCTGACGGCGACCACCCACCCCGAGGAACGTCTGGACTCGGCCGCCCGGCTGCGCGCCTGGATCGCCGCGTCCGGACTCGTGCCCGCGGGGACGCCGCTGGCATCGGTCGACGCGGCATGGCTGCTCGGCTTCCGTGAACTGCGCGGACACATCGCCCAGTTGGTGCGTGGCGAGCTCGACGCGCGGCCCGCCGACGCGGCACTCGCCCGCGTCAACGCGGTCGCGCTGGACACTCCGCCCGCCCCCTGGGCGGTACGCGCGGACGACGGTTCGCTGCACCGCAGGCTGCGCACCCCGCCCGGCTGTGCGGAACTGCTCTCCGTCGTCGCCCGGGACGCCCTGGAACTGCTCACCGATCCGGTGGCGCGGGCGAGCCTGAGGCAGTGCGAGGGGGACAACTGCCCGATCGTCTACCTCGACACCTCCCGGGGCCGGCGCCGACGATGGTGTTCCAGTGAGGTGTGCGGCAACCGGGAGAGAGTGGCCCGGCACCGGCGCCGGGCGGCCCTCGCCCGCGCGTGATTGCCGTCACATACGGCTCCTGTCGTGTGTGAGGGCGATGACGGGCGGCCCTCGCCTTCGCGTGATCACGCGGTCACGGGGCGCGCAATCGGCGTCCGTACGTGATGTCGCGGCCACGTCAAGTGATCAAGAAAACCCTTGCCTCCTCTCTTCACACCCTGAACAAGAAATAAGTGCACGCTCTTTGAACACACGCACGCCTGCGCACGTACCCGGGGATGAGCGACCGACTGGGGGAACCCCCGGACACCGGAGGTAGGCGTGCGCAAGGATTCCGCCGTGGCTGATGAACGAAGGCCAAGGGCCCGACATCGCATGTCCCAGCAGTCCTCGTCGACCGAACCCGACGAGGAGCTGATGCGTGCGCTGTATCGGGAACACGCGGGACCCCTGCTGGCCTACGTGCTGCGGCTGGTCGCCGGAGACCGGCAGCGTGCCGAGGACGTCGTGCAGGAGACGCTCATCCGTGCCTGGAAGAACGCCGGTCAGCTCAATCGTGCGACCGGTTCGGTACGACCCTGGCTGGTGACGGTTGCCCGGCGCATCGTCATCGACGGCCACCGCAGCCGGCAGGCCCGGCCGCAGGAGGTGGACCCGTCACCGCTGGAGGTCATTCCCGCGGAGGACGAGATCGACAAGGCGTTGTGGCTGATGACACTGTCGGACGCGCTGGACGACCTGACCCCTGCTCACAGGGAAGTTCTGGTCGAAACGTACTTCAAAGGGCGTACGGTCAATGAGGCGGCCGAGACGCTCGGCATACCCAGCGGCACCGTGCGCTCACGGGTGTTCTACGCCCTGCGCTCGATGAAGCTGGCGCTGGAGGAGCGGGGGGTGACGGCATGAACGCATACGGGGGTTACGGAACGGGCGGTCCAGGAGCCATGCAGGGACCACGGGGACAGCAGAACCCGGGTGACAACATCCACGAGACTGTCGGCGCCTACGCGCTCGGGATTCTCGACGACGCCGAAGCAACCGCTTTCGAGGGACACCTCGCCACCTGCGAGTGGTGCGCCCAGCAGCTCGACGAGCTCGCCGGCATGGAACCGATGCTCGCCGCACTCGCGGACCTGCCCGCCTCCCAGGGCACCCCGGCCATCGGTGAGTCCCTGGCCGCCCGCCCGAGCCCACGGCTCGCGGAACGGCTGGTCGACGAGGTCTCCGAGCGGCGCGCCCTGAAGCGCCGGCGCGGGATGTACCTGGTGGCGGCCGCGGCCGCGCTGATCATCGGCGGTCCGCTGACGGTGATGGCGGTCAACGGCGGCGGCACCAGCAACGAGGCCGGGATGGCGCACCCCACCAGTCCGGCCAGGGCCGCCTTCGACGTCATGAAGGACAGGGTCTCGGCCACGGACCCGAGCACCAAGGTCAACGCCGTCGTCGCCGTCGAGAAGAAGGACTGGGGCACCCACGCCGTCCTCCAGCTCAAGAACGTCAAGGGCCCGCTCAAGTGCTCCCTGATCGCCGTCGGCAAGAACGGCGAGCGCGAGACGGTGACCTCCTGGGCGGTCCCGAAGTGGGGTTACGGCATCCCCAACGCCAAGACCGAAGAGGCGAAATCCCCGCTCTACGTGCACGGCGGCGCGGCCTTCTCGCCCAATGAGATCGACCACTTCGAGGTCATGACCTTCGACGGGAAGCGGCTCGTGGAAGTGGACGCGTGAGCGAACCCGGAGCGCACGCGTAGATTACGGGCCCCCCTTCGCGTACGGTTGACGGCTGCCCAGCACGTCAGAAGGGGGCCCGGTGGCCGCTCAGGCTCAGCAGGAAACCGCGCTCGGCTCGGTCCGTGAATCCGTCGAGGTCGACTCCGTCAAGGACGACTCCGTACGGGACCGGGAGCTCAGCGTCGAACAGGAACATCTGGACCGGGTGTACCGGCGCCTCGAGGAGAAGATCCACGAGGCGGAGTTCCTGATGAACGACGCCGCCAAGCGCGGTCAGGTCGGTACGCCGGGGGCGCTCGCGGAGCGTGACGCCCAGGTGTTCCGCGCGGGAATTCACCTCAACCGCCTCAACAACGAGTTCGAGGATTTCCTCTTCGGCCGCATCGACCTGCTCCTGGGGAAGGACGGCAAGAAGGGCCCGGACGGCGCGTACACGGCGGTGGAACCGGCCGAGGGCGCCGTCCGCGAGGACAACAGCGCCGACATCGCCGAGACGCTCCACATCGGCCGGATCGGCGTCCTCGACGCGGACTACGCGCCGCTGGTCATCGACTGGCGGGCGCCCGCCGCGGCCCCCTTCTACCGCTCGACGCCGGTCGACCCGGGCCGTGTCGTACGCCGTCGGGTCATCCGCTCCAAGGGGCGCAGGGTCCTCGGTGTCGAGGACGACCTGATGCGCCCGGAGCTGAAGGCCTCCCTGAACGGCCGTGAACTCCCGGTGATCGGCGACGGCGCGCTGATGGCCGCGCTCGGGCAGGCCCGCAGCCACACCATGCGCGACATCGTGGCGTCGATCCAGGCCGAGCAGGACCTGGTGATCCGGGCGCCCGCAGCGTCCGTGACGTACGTGGAGGGCGGCCCGGGCACGGGCAAGACGGCGGTGGCCCTGCACCGGGCGGCGTACCTGCTCTACCAGGACCGTCGCCGCTACGCGGGCGGCATCCTGATCGTCTCCCCGACCCCGCTGCTGGTCGCCTACACCGAGGGTGTCCTTCCCTCCCTCGGCGAGGAGGGCCAGGTCGCCATCCGTGCGATCGGCTCGCTCGTCGACGGCACGGAGGCCACCTTGTACGACTCCCCGGCCGTGGCCCGCGCCAAGGGCTCGTACCGGATGCTGAAGGTCCTGCGGAAGGCGGCGCGCGGGGTGCTGGAAGGGCCCGCGGGCGCCACCGGGCGTTCCGCCGGGGGCACGGACACCGTCCACGGCAGGACCGACGCGGCCGGAGCCCCGGGGAACGGCGGCGTGGACGCGCCGGGCAGCGGTGTGCGGGCCGGCGACCGTGGCCCCCACGCCGAGCAGCTCGCCTTCGGGGAGGAGGCCGGGGCCGCCGGGCAGGGCGGCCCGGAGGGTGGGGCCCCCGTCGGCTCGCCCACCCGCCTTCGTGTCGTCGCCTTCGGGCGGCGGCTGGAGCTGGAGGCGGCCGAGCTGGACCGGATCAAGCGCAACGCGCTCGGCGGGACCGCGCCCGTCAACCTGCTGCGGCCGCGCGCCCGCAGGCTGCTGCTCGACGCGCTGTGGGCGCGGTCGGGCGCCGGGACGCGGCACACGGACCCGGAGCTGGCCGCCGAGCTGAGGTCTTCGTTCGACGAGGACATCACGTCCGAGAACGGCTTCATCGAGTTCCTGGACGCGTGGTGGCCGGAGCTGACCCCGGCCGGCGTGCTGGCCGCCATGGCGGACGAGCGGCGGCTGGGACGCTGGGCGCGGCGGATCCTCAACCCCGGCGAGATCCGTCGGGTGGCGCGCTCGCTCAAGCGGGACGGCTTGTCCGTTCATGACGTGGCCATCCTTGACGAGCTCCAGTCGATCCTCGGCATGCCGGCCCGGCCCAGGAAGAGGCGCGATCTCGATCCCCTGGACCAGCTCACCGGACTCGAGGAGCTCATGCCCGTACGCGAGGAGTCGCAGCGTGAGCGCGCCGAGCGGCTGTCGCAGGAGCGGACCGAGTACGCGCACGTCATCGTCGACGAGGCGCAGGACCTCACGCCCATGCAGTGGAGGATGGTCGGGCGGCGGGGCCGGCACGCCACCTGGACGGTGGTCGGCGACCCGGCGCAGTCCTCCTGGTCCGACCCCGACGAGGCCGCCGAGGCCCGTGACGAGGCCCTCGGGACCCGTCCCCGGCGCCGCTTCACCCTGACCGTCAACTATCGCAACCCCGCCGAGATCGCCGAGCTGGCCGCCAAGGTCCTCGCCCTCGCCATGCCCGGCTCCGAGTCCCCGTCAGCCGTACGGTCGACCGGGGTCGAGCCTCGTTTTGTGACAACGAGCCATGGACACTCACTCGCGCAGGCGGTGCGCGCCGAGGCGGCTCGCCTCCTCGACCGGGTGGACGGCACCGTGGGTGTCGTCGTCGCCATGAACCGGCGCGAGGAGGCCGCACGCTGGCTCGCCGGGCTCGGCGACCGCGTGGTGGCGCTCGGCAGCCTGGAGGCCAAGGGGCTGGAGTACGACGCGACGGTGGTCGTCTCGCCCGCGGAGATCGCCGACGAGTCGCCGGCGGGGCTGCGCGTGCTGTACGTGGCTCTCACACGGGCTACGCAGCAGCTGACCGTCGTCTCCGACGAGCGGGACCAAGCCGATGCGAACGGGGTGCCTGATCTGCTCCGGGACTGATATCAGCGTCTTTGTCCCGGCCGCCCACCCGTCCGGCTCCACGGGAAAGAACTCTCGGGACGGGAATTGCCTTACGGGGATCCTTTGTTACCGTTGACGTGGCACCGGCCCGATCCAAGCCCCCGGGCCCAACCTTCGTCGCTACGAGCGACCACTTGCCGCGAGGCGAGCATGGCGGGTCGGTGTCATTGAACGTCGAAGAGGCCCACGTCACCCCGTGACGTGGGCCTCTTTTGTTGCGCTCCCACTTCTCGTATGGTGGAAGATGTTTTCCGAAAGTTTCCGCCGCCCACGAACAAAACGTTCGCAATCCGGGGCGGCTACCGCGTACTCGACGGTAGGTGCGACGATCGGACGGCATACCAGCGACACGGTGAAAGCAGAGGAAGTCGGCCATGGCAACGGCGCCCAGCGTCTCCTACTCGATTACGGTCCGGCTGGAGGTGCCCGCAAGCGGAACCGCGGTCTCCCAGATCACCACGGCCGTAGAGTCCCACGGAGGCTCGGTGACCGGCCTCGACGTGACCGCTTCCGGCCACGAGAAGCTCCGGATCGACGTCACCATCGCCGCGACCTCCACGGCGCACGCCGACGAGATCGTCCAGCAGCTGCGCGGCATCGAGGGTGTCACGCTCGGCAAGGTCTCCGACCGTACGTTCCTCATGCACCTCGGCGGCAAGATCGAGATGCAGTCCAAGCACCCGATCCGCAACCGTGACGACCTGTCCATGATCTACACCCCGGGTGTGGCCCGGGTGTGCATGGCGATCGCCGAGAACCCCGAGGACGCTCGCCGTCTGACCATCAAGCGCAACTCCGTTGCGGTCGTGACGGACGGCTCGGCCGTGCTGGGTCTCGGAAACATCGGGCCCAAGGCCGCCCTCCCCGTCATGGAGGGCAAGGCGGCCCTCTTCAAGCGCTTCGCCGGCATCGACGCCTGGCCGCTGTGCCTGGACACCCAGGACACCGACGCGATCGTCGAGATCGTGAAGGCGATCGCCCCCGGCTTCGCGGGCATCAACCTGGAGGACATCTCCGCGCCGCGCTGCTTCGAGATCGAGGCGCGCCTGCGTGAAGCCCTCGACATCCCGGTCTTCCACGACGACCAGCACGGCACCGCGATCGTCGTACTGGCGGCCCTGACCAACGCACTTCGCGTGGCCGGCAAGGCGATCGGCGACATTCGTGTCGTCATGTCCGGCGCGGGCGCGGCCGGTACGGCCATCCTCAAGCTGCTCCTCGCCGCGGGCGTCAAGAACGCCGTCGTCGCCGACATCCACGGCGTCGTGCACGCCGACCGCGGCGACCTGGTGGACGCCACCCCGGACTCGGCACTGCGCTGGATCGCCGACAACACCAACCCCGAGGGCCTCACCGGCACGTTGAAGGAGGCCGTGCGCGGCGCCGACGTCTTCATCGGCGTCTCCGCTCCGAACGTGCTCGACGGCGACGACGTGGCCGCCATGGCCGACGACGCCATCGTGTTCGCGCTCGCGAACCCCGACCCCGAGGTCGACCCGGCAATCGCCCGCCAGACGGCGGCAGTTGTCGCCACCGGCCGCTCCGACTTCCCCAACCAGATCAACAACGTCCTGGTCTTCCCCGGCGTATTCCGTGGCCTCCTGGACGCCCAGTCGCGTACCGTCAACACGGAGATGATGCTGGCCGCCGCGACCGCCCTCGCGGACGTGGTGACCGAGGACGAGCTCAACCCGAACTACATCATCCCGAGCGTCTTCAACGACAAGGTCGCGGGCGCGGTTGCCGGAGCGGTGCGCAACGCCGCGCGGGCGGCAGGGGTGACGGAAGCGGACAACACGACCGCGTGAGCGCGGCCGTGCTGCGGCTGTGACGGGTGCCACGACCGCCCGGACCCCGGCGCGTCGCGGAACGCGGGGCCTGTGGCCGCCTTTAGGGTGGCGGCCAGGCTCAGCCCTGCCCAGGCCTCTCCAGGGCCTTTTCGTGTGACTCCCAAGGGTGTTCGTGTGACTCCCAGGGGTGCCGGATTGGCTTTCCCGCCGCAGGTGGGGGCAGGATGCGTCTTCGGGCGCGAGGGTCTGGCTACGGACCCGGGTCCGGGGACCGACCGAGGACCCTGGCAGCATCGACTCCGCTGTGCCCAATATGCGGCTCCGCCGCGTGGCACGCCTCAACGGCAAGAAGAACACGGGAGTAACAACATGAACCGCAGTGAGCTGGTGGCCGCGCTGGCCGACCGCGCCGAGGTGACCCGCAAGGACGCCGACGCCGTTCTGGCCGCGTTCGCCGAGACCGTCGGCGAGATCGTCGCCAAGGGCGACGAGAAGGTCACCATCCCCGGCTTCCTGACCTTCGAGCGCACCCACCGTGCCGCTCGCACCGCGCGCAACCCGCAGACCGGCGACCCGATCCAGATCCCGGCCGGCTACAGCGTGAAGGTCTCCGCGGGCTCCAAGCTCAAGGAAGCCGCCAAGGGCAAGTAAGCCCGCCCGTACGTTCCTGTAAGCCAGAGGGACGCGTACGAGGCGCCAGTAACGCCAATGGGGCGGCCCCCTTCACCGGGGGCCGCCCCATCGTCGTACGTACGACTGCCGCTGTTACCCGAGCGCCTTGCCCGGCAGCTCCACCTTCGCGCCCAGCTCCACCAACTTCTCCATGAAGTTCTCGTAGCCGCGGTTGATGAGGTCGATGCCGTGGACCCGGGAGGTGCCCTGGGCCGCGAGGGCGGCGATGAGGTACGAGAAGCCGCCGCGGAGGTCGGGGATGACCAGGTCGGCGCCCTGGAGCTTCGTCGGGCCCGAAACGACGGCCGAGTGCAGGAAGTTGCGCTGGCCGAAGCGGCAGTCCGAGCCGCCGAGGCACTCGCGGTAGAGCTGGATGTGCGCGCCCATCTGGTTGAGCGCGGAGGTGAAGCCGAGGCGCGACTCGTACACCGTCTCGTGGATGATCGAGAGGCCGGTCGCCTGCGTGAGGGCGACGACGAGCGGCTGCTGCCAGTCGGTCTGGAAGCCGGGGTGGACGTCCGTCTCCAGGGCGATCGACTTCAGCTGGCTGCCCGGGTGCCAGAAGCGGATGCCCTCGTCGTCGATCTCGAAGGCGCCGCCCACCTTGCGGTAGGTGTTCAGGAACGTCATCATCGAGCGCTGCTGGGCGCCGCGGATGTAGATGTTGCCTTCGGTCGCCAGCGCCGCGGAAGCCCAGGAGGCGGCCTCCAGGCGGTCCGGGAGGGCCGCGTGGGTGTAACCGCCGAGGCTGTCCACACCCGTGATGCGGATCGTCCGGTCGGTGTCCATGGCGATGATCGCGCCCATCTTCTGCAGGACGCAGATGAGGTCCTCGATCTCGGGCTCCACGGCGGCGTTGGCGAGCTCGGTGACGCCCTCGGCCAGAACGGCCGTCAGCAGCACCTGCTCGGTGGCGCCGACGGACGGGTAGGGCAGCCGGATCTTCGTGCCGCGCAGCCGCTGCGGGGCCTCCAGGTACTGGCCGTCCGCCCGCTTCTCGATCTTCGCGCCGAACTGCCGCAGCACCTCGAAGTGGAAGTCGATCGGCCGCCCGCCGATGTCGCAACCACCGAGCCCCGGGATGAACGCATGCCCCAAACGGTGCAACAGCGGGCCACAGAACAGAATCGGGATGCGTGACGAACCCGCGTGGGCATCGATGTCGGCGACGTTCGCGCTCTCGACGTGCGACGGGTCGAGCACCAGCTCACCCGGCTCCTCACCCGGACGGACCGTCACACCGTGCAGCTGCAGCAGACCGCGTACGACACGCACGTCGCGGATGTCGGGGACATTGCGCAGTCGGCTCGGCTCGCTGCCCAGCAGGGCGGCGACCATGGCCTTGGGTACGAGATTCTTCGCACCGCGGACACGGATCTCGCCCTCAAGCGGGGTTCCGCCGTGGACAAGCAGGACATCGTCATTGACGGTCATGTATCTCGCGTTCCGGTGAGTTGGGCAGGTGTAAGTCGTCGGCAAGCCGGTTTGCGGGAGCCGATGAGCAAGGGTAATAGCCGCCTACCCCGGTTGAGTAAGCCCAAGTACCACCCAGCTACGTCATAGCTTTGCCACAACACGAACCGTTCCGAATCGGGCACACGGGGTCACCGGTTCGGGTGTGCGCGGGGGTCGCTTCTCTGCGCCCTGAGCTGCATTCACTCCCGTACCGGCATTGGCTCCCCACATGAAGGGAAGATGCGGGATCATGTCTGGCATGACCGAGGTGTCCTCGCTCACAGGGCGGCTGCTCGTGGCCACGCCCGCCCTGGCGGACCCGAACTTCGATCGCGCGGTGGTGCTGCTCCTCGACCACGACGAGGAGGGCTCCCTGGGCGTCGTCCTCAACCGGCCCACACCGGTGGACGTCGGCGACATCCTGGAGGCCTGGGCGGACCTGGCCGGCGAGCCCGGCGTCGTCTTCCAGGGCGGCCCGGTGTCGCTGGACTCGGCGCTGGGCGTCGCGGTCATCCCGGGCGGCGCGTCCAGCGAACGCGCGCCCCTCGGCTGGCGGCGCGTGCACGGTGCGATCGGCCTCGTCGACCTGGAGGCCCCGCCCGAGCTCCTCGCCTCGGCCCTCGGCTCACTGAGAATCTTCGCCGGGTACGCGGGCTGGGGCCCGGGCCAGCTGGAGGACGAACTGGTCGAGGGCGCCTGGTACGTCGTCGAGTCCGAACCCGGCGACGTCTCCTCCCCGTCACCCGAACGGCTCTGGCGCGAGGTGCTGCGCCGCCAGCGCAACGACCTGGCGATGGTGGCGACGTATCCGGACGACCCGTCGCTCAACTGATGCGCGCGGGCTTCAGTACCCTTGCACCCATGAGCACTCTTGAGCCTGAGACCCAGCCCCAGCGAGGCACGGGGACGGGGACCCTCGTAGAGCCGACGCCGCAGGTGTCGCACGGCGACGGGGACCACGAGCGCTTCGCCCACTACGTCCAGAAGGACAAGATCATGGCGAGCGCCCTCGACGGCACGCCCGTCGTGGCCCTCTGCGGCAAGGTGTGGGTCCCGGGCCGTGACCCGAAGAAGTACCCCGTGTGCCCCATGTGCAAGGAGATCTACGAGTCCATGGGCGCCGGCGGCGACAAGGGCAAGGACGGCAAGGGCGGCGACAAGAAGTAACGCCGCCGGATCCTTCGGCGCAGTACGCCGCGTAGACCAGTAAGGCCGCGACGTCCCTGGTGAGAGGGCGCCGCGGCCTTGTCGTGCGTGGGGGTGGGCGTGGAGTTGTTGCTGCGGGCGCGGGAGCTTGCTCGGGAGCGGAAGTTCCGTGCAAGCCGGGCGCTGGTGGAGCGGGCGGAGCCGGAGAGCGCGGAGGAATTGAGCCTCGCCGCGTCGGTGCTCCTCCAACTCCGGGATCCGGAGGCGGCATTGCCGTTGGCGGAGCGGGCGGTGCGGCTGGCGCCGGACGACTGGCGGGGGTGGGTCGCGGTCGCCGACGCGGACTGGCTGCTGGGGCGGTGGGACGCGGCCGTGACCGCGGCGCGTGCCGCGGTCGGGCTGGCGCCGGACGAGGCGGCGCCGCACCGGGCTCTGGGGGCCGCCCTCAACAAGGTGGGCGGCTACGGCGCCGAGGCCCGACAGGAGCTGAAACGGGCGAAGGAGCTCGGGGGCGGCCGGAAGGCGCTGCAGCAGCCGTGGCGGCCGAGCCCGTGGGTGTGGGCGGTGCTGGCGGTGTTCCTGGTCTCCAGCGGTCTGACCCTGGTGGGGGACTGGCCGGAGGGACTGGATACCGGCTTCCAGACAGTGCGCGCCGCGTCGCTCGTGGCGATGACGCTCTGCCTGAGAGGCACCCGAAGGGCCGGTCTCGGCTGGCAGGCGCGGTTCGCCGAGATACGCGCCACCAATGAGCGGCTGTACGGCGGCGGGGGCCGCGAGGCGGGCGTGCGGGCCCTGGTGGCTCTCACTCCCTGGGGAATCGCGGTCGGCGTCTGCACCATGCTGCTGGCGGGGCCAGCCTACTTCGGCAACCCCCTGCCGCCGTGGATCGTCCTGCTCGCCGTGCCCGTCGTCGGATGCCTGCTCCTCGTCGGTGCTCGGCGCTGGGTGCGCTGGTGGTACGGGGAGCGATTCCTGCGTGAGGTGTTCCTGCCGGATGTCCTGGTGAGCGTTCATCTGGTCGCGGCGGGTGCGCTCTTCGGTGGCGTTCTGCTGTTGGCGCTCGGGGACGCGGCGAAGCAGCAGTGGGAGGTGCTGTTCTTCGGCGGCTTCGTGTGGGCCCTGCTCGCGATGATCGGGACCCCGTTCGCGGCGGGGATACGGGACGGGGTGCGGGCGGACCGGGAGAAGGCTGCCGGGAAGGCCGGTGGGAAGGCCCTTGCGGAGGGGGGCGGGGAGACGGGCGGGGAGGCCGCCGGCGCCTGACCGTTGCACGGAGTGCGTCCCGTGGTCACAGAGTGGTTGAGACCTCTTGTGGGCATGTTCATGTACTCCCTAGCCTCCTGGGTGTTGTGCAGAGCAAAACAGCCATTGCGCATGTTGCAACGCGCCCATCGGAGGATGCTCGATGAAGCTCTCTGCGAAGCTCCCTGTCCGAACGGCCGCCGCCCTCGCGGCCCTTGTCGTCGCCGCCGCCTGCGCTCCCCAGACCTCCGACAACTCCTCCTCCGGCAAGGACGAGAAGACCGGCACCCTGCGCGTCTGGCTCTTCCAGGAGGTCAACAACGCGCCGAAGCAGAAGGTCGTCGACGCGGCGCTCGACACCTTCAAGAAGGCCCACAAGGGCACCAAGGTCACCGTCGAGTACATCCCCGTGGAGACCCGCGCCCAGCGCATCAAGGCCGCCTTCAACGACCCCAAGAGCGCCCCGGACGTCATCGAGTACGGCAACACGGACACGGCCGGTTACGTGAAGGACGGTGGACTCGCCGACGTCACCAAGGAGTTCACCGACTGGAGCGAGGCCAAGGACACCGACCCGACGGCCAGGCAGTCGGTGACGGTGGACGGCAGGATCTACGGTGCCCCGTACTTCGTCGGCGTGCGCGCCCTCTACTACCGCACCGACGTCCTCAAGGAACTGGGCCTGGAAGTCCCGAGGACCCAGGCCGAGTTGGCCGAGACCGCCCGCAAGATCCACGCGGCGAAGCCCGACCTGTACGGTCTCGCGGTCGGCGGTGCCTACACCTACGGCGCGATGCCGTTCATCTGGTCCAACGGCGGTGAACTCGCCGAGGGCAAGGGCGGTTCGTACGCCTCCACCATCGACAGCGCGGACGCGCGGAAGGGCATCAAGGCCTACACCTCGCTCTTCGGCGACGACAACTGTCCGGCCGCCAAGTGCGCGGGCATGGGCGGCAACGACACGGTGACCGCCTTCGCCTCGGGCAAGGCGGGCATGGCCATCGGCGGTGACTTCAGCCATGCGGCCATCGAGGCCGGGAAGATCAAGGGCAAGTACGCGGTCGTACCGCTGCCGGGTCTGAAGGCGGGCGAGATCGCCCCGGCGTTCGCGGGCGGCAACAACATCGGCGTACTGAAGAGCACCTCGCACCGCACGCTCGCCGTCGACCTGATGAAGCAGCTGGCGTCGAAGAAGACCCAGGGCGAGCTGTTCGATGCGATGGGCTTCCTGCCGACGTACAGCGACGTGCGCGACGACGTCGCCAAGAAGGAACCGTTCGTCGCCCCCTTCGTGAAGACGCTCGCCGCGGGCGCCAAGTTCGTGCCCGCCTCGCCCGCATGGGCGCAGATCGATGCCTCGCTCGTGCTGCCGACGATGTTCCAGGAGATCGTCAGTGGCAAGAAGGACGTGGCGGCGGCTTCGACGGACGCGGCGAAGAAGATGAACGACGCGTTCAGCTCCGCTGGGTGAAGCCGATGAAGAAGCGCGCAGCATCGACGGGCGTCCCGCCCGCGGGCGACTCGGGCACCGACTCCGACGTCGGCCACGGGTCTGGCTCGGGCGCCGGATCGGGCTCTGACTCCGGGGCCGGTGCTGGATCCGACCCTGGTATCGGATTCGACTCCGGCACTGGATCCGACTCCGGCGCGGGCTCTGGGGTCGGCTCCGGCACTGGATCCGACTTCGGCGTGGGCTCTGGGTTCGACTTCGGTACTGGATCCGACTTCGGCGCGGGCTCTGGGGCCGGCTCCGGCGCTGGGGCCGGTATCGGCGCGGGCTCCGGCTCCAGCCTCGGCTCCGGCGTGGGCACCGGCATCGGTTCCGGCTCCAGGTCCGGCGTCGGTTCCGGCTCCAGCCATGGCGCGGGCCGCTCCCGTGGGCCGGACGCAGCCGGCCGGGTGACGGTGGGTCCCCCGGCACCGCGGAGCGGCGGGGCGCCCGTGCGCGACCTGCTGTTCGCGGCCGAGGGGGTGCCCGGGCGCCCCGCCGGGCCCGGCAGATCCGAGCCCGGCAGATCCGGGCCCGGGACCGGCAACCTCCTTCGCGGGACCGGCCGCCCCCGCACCCGCACCCGCACCGGAAAAGTCCGCCGCACCCAGGCCGGTTGGACCCCCTGGCTCTATCTCGCGCCCGCCCTCCTGATCCTCGGCGGCCTGCTCGTCTACCCCATCTACCAGCTCGGCCTGATCTCGGTCCTGCACTACACCCAGGCCCAGGTGAGCGGCGGTGAGCCGACCACCTTCGAGGGCTTCGGCAACTACGCGACGCTCTTCGCCGACGACCAGTTCTGGCAGGTGCTGCTCGCGACGCTGGTGTTCGCGGCGGCCTGCGTGGTCTCCACCCTGGCCGTCGGCTGCGCGCTCGCGGTGCTCCTCACGCGCGTACGGGCCGTACCGCGTCTCGCGCTGATGCTGGCCGCGCTCGGTGCCTGGGCCACCCCGGCCGTCACCGGCTCCACGGTCTGGCTGTTTCTCTTCGACCCCGACTTCGGCCCCGCCAACCGGGTCCTCGGGATCGGCGACCACTCATGGACGTACGGGCGTTACAGCGCCTTCGCGCTCGTGCTGCTCGAAGTGGTCTGGTGCTCCTTCCCGTTCGTGATGGTGACGGTGTACGCGGGGATCCGCGCCGTACCGGGTGAGGTGCTGGAGGCGGCGGCCCTGGACGGCGCCTCGCAGTGGCGGATCTGGCGCTCGGTGCTCGCACCGATGCTGCGGCCGATCCTGGTGGTCGTCACCATCCAGTCGGTCATCTGGGACTTCAAGGTCTTCACGCAGATCTACGTGATGACGAACGGCGGCGGCATCGCCGGGCAGAACCTGGTGCTCAACGTGTACGCGTACCAGAAGGCGTTCGCCGCCTCCCAGTACAGCCTCGGCTCGGCGATCGGCGTGGTGATGCTGGTGATTCTGCTGGCGGTCACATTGGCCTATCTCCGGTTGCTGCGCAGGCAGGGGGAGGAACTGTGAGCCTCCCGACGGTGAACTTCCTGCGGGGTGTCGTACGGCGTCCATGGCGGCTGGCCGCCGAGGCGTCCGCGCTGCTGATCGCGGCCGTCGTCGCCTTCCCCCTCTACTGGATGGTGATCAGCGCCTTCAAACCGGCCGGAGAGGTCGAGTCGACCGAGCCCCGCCCGTGGACGCTTTCGCCCTCCCTGGATTCCTTCCGGCGCGTCTTCGGACAGCAGGAATTCGGCCGGTACTTCCTCAACAGCCTTGTCGTGGCAGGCTCCGTGGTCGTCGTCTCGGCGCTCGTCGCGTTTCTCGCGGCGACGGCCGTGACGCGATTCCGCTTCCGTTTCCGGACCACCCTGCTGATCATGTTCCTGGTCGCGCAGATGGTGCCCGTCGAGGCCCTGACCATCCCCCTGTTCTTCCTCATGCGGGACTTCGGTCAGCTGAACACGCTGGGCTCGCTGATCCTGCCGCACATCGCCTTCTCGCTGCCCTTCGCGATCTGGATGCTGCGGGGTTTCGTAAAGGCCGTACCGGACGCGCTGGAGGAGGCCGCGTACATCGACGGGGCGAGCCGGGCGCGATTCCTCTGGCAGATTCTGTTCCCCCTGGTCTTCCCGGGCCTTGTGGCCACGAGCGTGTTTTCCTTCATCTCGGCCTGGAACGACTTCCTGTTCGCCAAGTCCTTCATCATCAGCGACACCTCGCAGTCCACCCTGCCGATGGCTCTTCTCGTCTTCTACAAGCCGGACGAGCCCGACTGGGGCGGGGTGATGGCGGCCTCCACCGTGATGACGATTCCGGTGCTGATCTTCTTCGTACTCGTACAGCGACGACTGGTCTCCGGCCTCGGCGGAGCGGTAAAGGACTAGCGGTAAAGGACTGATGGCATGACGGACGTGCAGCTGATTCCGGCGCCCCGGGCGCTCGACTGGTCACCGCCCGCCCCGGGGTACCGGAGCCTGGACGCGGAGACGACGATCGAGGCGCGGCCCGGTACCGGGGGCGTGGCGCGCTGGCTGCGCTCCACGCTGGGCGCGGCCACCGGGTTTCCGCTGGCCGACGGCCGGGACACCGACAACCGCATCGTCCTCGCCATCGATCCGGAGCTCGCCCCCGAGGGCTATCGCCTGGCCGTCGACGGGGCCGTGCGCCGCATCGAGGGAGGCAGCGCCGCCGGGGTCTTCTGGGGTGCCCAGACCTTCCGGCAGCTGCTCGGCCCCGACGCGTACAGGCGGGCTCCGGTGCGGCCGGGACGCAACTGGGAGCTTCCGATGGTGACCGTCGAGGACGCGCCCCGATTCCGCTGGCGCGGCCTGATGCTCGACGTCTCCCGTCACTTCATGCCCAAGGACGGAGTCCTCCGCCATCTCGACCTCCTGGCCGCGCACAAACTCAACGTCTTCCACTTCCACCTCACCGACGACCAGGGATGGCGTGTCCAGATCAAGCGCTACCCGAAGCTGACAGAGGTCGGATCCTGGCGGGCGCGCACGAAATTCGGCCATCGTGCCTCGCCGCTGTGGGAGGAGAAGCCGCACGGGGGCTTCTACACGCAGGACGACATCCGCGAGATCGTCGCGTACGCCGCCGAGCGGCATATCAGCGTCGTCCCCGAAATCGACATCCCGGGCCACTCGCAGGCCGCCATCGCCGCGTATCCGGAACTGGGCAACACCGACGTCATCGACACGACCTCCTTGACCGTCTGGGACAACTGGGGCGTCTCCAAAAACGTACTCGCCCCCACTGACAACACCCTGCGCTTCTATGAGGGGGTGTTCGAGGAACTCCTGGAGCTCTTCCCGGCGGATGCCGCGCCGTTCTCGGGGTTCGTCCACATCGGCGGCGACGAGTGCGCGAAGGACCAGTGGAAGCAGTCGCCGACGGCTCAGGCGCGCATCGAGGAACTCGGGCTCGCGGACGAGGACGAGTTGCAGTCCTGGTTCATCCGGCATTTCGACAACTGGCTCTCCGCGCACGGGCGTCGGCTGATCGGCTGGGACGAGATCCTGGAGGGCGGGCTCGCGGACGGCGCGGCCGTGTCCTCGTGGCGTGGCTACCAGGGCGGCATCACGGCCGCCCGCGCGGGCCACGGCGTCGTCATGTGCCCCGAGCAGCAGGTGTATTTGGACCATCGTCAACACGCCGGCGAGGACGAACCGGTCCCCATCGGCTACGTCCGCACCCTGGAGGACGTCTACCGCTTCGAGCCGGTGCCGCCGCAGCTCACCGAGGCGGAGGCACGGCATGTGCTGGGTACTCAGGCCAACGTGTGGACCGAGGTGATGGAGGACCACGCGCGCGTGGACTACCAGACATACCCCCGGCTCGCGGCCTTCGCGGAGGTCGCCTGGAGCCCCCTGCCCGCCCCCGCCGAACGGGACTTCGCGGACTTCGAGCGCCGGATGACCGCCCACTACGCGCGACTTGACGCCCTGGGAGTGGCCTATCGCGCGCCCACGGGCCCGCTGCCGTGGCAGAAGCGACCCGGTGTGCTCGGACGCCCGATCGAGGGGGCGCCCCCAAACGTGTGAGGTGACTCCCAACCGGTGTGTCCCGTCGTGTTCACCCTGCCACGGTGGCCTCACAAGGCAAAAGGCCCCCAACGGTCACCGAAGAGTATCAATTGACGCTCACCGGTGATGTTGTGCGAAAACGGACCATCTCCCTGGTGAGAGGGGCGAATGCCTCCTAGCGGACCCCCGCGTCGAGGGTCGGGGAAGATGTGCCAGAGTTGCCACGTCCGCCCTGTCAGCACGTACCGTACGGCAGCACAGGTGGGACCAGGTGGGGCAGCGGGAAGGGGCAGCCGGTTTGACCACGCACGCACCGCAGGCGGCGCAGGCCGTGACGCTGCCCGCCTCGCTGGACGAGGCAGTGGCGGCGCTGGCCGCCATGCCCGCCGCCGTTCCGGTGGCCGGCGGCACCGACCTCATGGCCGCCGTCAACTCCGGACAGCTGCGGCCCGCCGCGCTCGTCGGCCTCGGCCGGATCAGCGAGATCCGCGGCTGGCAGTACCAGGACGGCCACGCGCTGCTCGGCGCCGGCCTCACCCACGCCCGCATGGGGCGCCCCGACTTCGCGGCCCTCATCCCGG
This sequence comes from Streptomyces sp. NPDC050564, assembly GCF_044457265.1. NCBI lineage: Bacteria > Bacillati > Actinomycetota > Actinomycetes > Kitasatosporales > Streptomycetaceae > Streptomyces > Streptomyces sp. NPDC050564. The sequence continues at coordinate 137,410 of NZ_JBITGS010000010.1, forward strand.
CGCTGGCCGCCGCCGCGCGTGCCGCCGGACCGCCGCAGATCCGTAACGCGGGCACCCTGGGCGGCAACATCGCCTCGGCCGCGCCTACGGGGGACGCGCTGCCCGTGCTGGCCGCCCTGGAAGCCACGCTGATCATCGCGGGCCAGGGCGGAGCCCGCCGCGAGATCCCTGTCTCGCACCTGCTCGCGGGCATGGAGATGCTCCGCGGCGGCGAACTCATCGGCTACGTGCGCGTGCCGCTGCTGCATGCGCCGCAGGTCTTCCTGAAGGCGACCGGACGCACCGGACCCGGGCGCGCGATCGCGTCCGTGGCGCTCGTCCTCGACCCCGCTCGGCGCGGAGTGCGGTGCGCCGTCGGAGCCATAGCGCCGATGCCGCTGCGGCCACTGGACGCCGAGGCGTGGGTCGCCCAGCTGATCGACTGGGACGGGGAGCGGACGCTCGTGCCCGAGGCGCTGAGCGCCTTCGGGGAGTACGTCGCCGCGGCCTGCATCCCCGACCCCGTCCCGGCCGAGGACGGCTCCGTGCAGCCGCTACCGCCCGCCGTACTGCACCTGCGGCGCACCGTCGCCGCGCTGGCCCGACGAGCACTGGGGAGGGCACTGTCGTGACCGACGACCAGCACGGAGAGGGCACTCCGCAGAGCGGCGGCCGGTGGGATCCGCTGCCCCAGGGCGACTACGACGACAGCGCGACCGCCTTCGTCCAGCTCCCCGAAGGCGGTATCGACGCCCTCCTCGCGGACCGGGACAGCCCGCTCGCGGCGCCCGGGCACGGTTACGTGCCCCCGCAGATCACGATCGCGCCCACGACGCCCGGGGCGACGGACCCGGCGGCCACCGGCACCTGGGCGGTGCCCGCCGAGGCCGTCCAGTGGCCGGATCCGAACGCCGGACCCCAGGGGGGCGAGTCGCAGCAGGGCGTGAACGACCGGTTCTCGTACCACCCGGGAGCCACCGGGCAGTGGGACTTCGGCCAGGCGGCACAAGATGCCGCCACCGATGGGCATTCCGAGCACTCGGCACCTTCCGGACAGTCGGTGCACTCCGGGCATGACGTGACCGGGCAGTGGTCGATTCCGGTCGCCGGCGGTGACCTTCCGGACGAATCGGGCGAGTTCACCACGTCGGCGCTCGTCGAGCAGTGGGGCGGGACGCCACCCGCCACGCTTCCCGGCGGCGCGGCCGCCCCCTGGGCCACGGAGGCCATCGGACAGGCGTGGTCCGCCGAGCCGGAGAAAACGGCCGCTGAGGCTCCTGCGGAGTCTCACGCGCAGTCGCATACGGAATCGCCCACGCAGGCCGCCCAACAGGCCGCCGAGCCCGTTCACGGGGCTCCCGAGCCGGTCGCCGGGCCCGATCCGATGGCCGGTGATCCGGCGGAGGCAGCCGAACCGGACCCGGCACCCGAGGACCGGGAAGCCTCGGAGACTGCCGAGGGCGCCGTCGCCGAGGAGGCGCGGGACGCGGACACCCTCGCCCCGCCCCCGCACGACGAGCACCCCCTCGCCTCGTACGTCCTGCGCGTCAACGGCGCCGACCGTCCCGTGACCGACGCCTGGATCGGCGAATCGCTGCTCTATGTGCTCCGCGAGCGGCTCGGCCTCGCGGGCGCCAAGGACGGCTGCTCGCAGGGCGAGTGCGGCGCCTGCAACGTGCAGGTCGACGGGCGGCTCGTGGCGTCCTGCCTGGTGCCCGCCGTCACCGCCGCGGGCAGCGAGGTGCGCACCGTCGAGGGCCTGGCCGCCGACGGGCAGCCCTCCGACGTGCAGCGGGCGCTCGCCAAGTGCGGCGCCGTGCAGTGCGGTTTCTGCGTACCGGGTATGGCGATGACCGTGCACGACCTGCTCGAGGGCAACCCCGCGCCGACCGAACTGGAGACCCGCCAGGCGCTGTGCGGCAATCTGTGCCGCTGCTCCGGCTACCGCGGGGTGCTGGACGCCGTGCGCGAGGTCGTCGCCGAACGCGAGGCGCACTCCGCGGCCGACGCCGCGCCGGACGCCGACGAGGCACGTATCCCGCACCAGGCAGGCCCCGGCGCGGGCGGCGTCCACCCGTCGGCGTACGAGGACACTGCTCCGTACGATCCCCGAGCGCCGCATGAGCAGCCGTACGGCCAGGACGGAGGCCAGGCGTGAGCAACGAAGCCGCGACCGCGACACCGGCGGTACCCGAGACCGGCCCCGAGCCCGTGCCGCACGGACTCGGCGTCTCGCTGCCCGCCGCCGACGCCCGCGCCAAGACGGAGGGCACCTTCCCGTACGCGGCCGACCTGTGGGCCGAGGGCCTGCTGTGGGCCGCCGTGCTCAGGTCGCCCCATCCGCACGCGCGCATCGTGTCCATCGACACCAGCCACGCGCGCGAGATGCCCGGTGTACGGGAGGTCATCACCCACGAGGACGTGCCCGGCAGCGCGTTGCACGGGCGCGGCAGGGCCGACCGCCCGGTGTTCGCCTCCGAGGTCGTACGCCACCACGGAGAGCCCATCGCGGCCGTCGCCGCCGACCACCCGGACACCGCGCGCATGGCCGCGGCCGCCGTCATCGTCGAGTACGAGGTACTCGACGCGGTGACCGACCCGGAGCAGGCCTTCGAAGCCGAACCCCTGCACCCCGACGGCAACCTGATCCGGCACATCCCGCTGCGCCACGGCGACCCGGCCGCGGCCGGCGAGATCGTCGTCGAGGGCCAGTACCGCATCGGCCGACAGGACCCGGCCCCCATCGGCGCCGAGGCCGGTCTCGCCGTGCCCCGCCCCGACGGTGGGGTCGAGCTCTACGTCGCCTCCACCGACCCGCACGCCGACCGTGACACGGCCGCCGCCTGCTACGGCCTGGAACCCGAGCGGGTGAAGGTCGTCGTCACCGGCGTCCCCGGCGCCACCGCCGACCGCGAGGACCAGGGCTTCCAGCTCCCGCTGGGCCTGCTGGCGCTGAAGACCGGCTGCCCGGTGAAGCTCACCGCCACCCGCGAGGAGTCCTTCCTGGGCCACGCCCACCGGCACCCCACCTTGCTGCGCTACCGCCACCACGCGGACGCCGAGGGCAGGTTGGTGAAGGTCGAAGCGCAGATCCTGCTCGACGCGGGCGCCTACGCGGACACCTCCGCCGAGTCGCTGGCCGCCGCCGTGTCCTTCGCCTGCGGCCCGTACGTCGTCCCGAACGCCTTCATCGAGGGCTGGGCCGTGCGCACCAACAACCCGCCCTCCGGCCACGTACGCGGCGAGGGCGCCATGCAGGTGTGTGCCGCCTACGAGGCGCAGATGGACAAGCTGGCGAAGAGGCTCGGCATCGACCCGGCGGAACTGCGCCTGCGCAACGCGATGGCCACGGGGGATGTGCTCCCGACCGGCCAGACGGTGACGTGCCCGGCTCCGGTCGCCGAACTCCTGCAAGCCGTAAGGGACTTCCCGCTTCCCGCCCTGCCCAAGGACACGCCCGAGGAGGAGTGGCTGCTCCCCGGGGGCCCCGAGGGTGCGGGCGAACCCGGTGCCGTACGCCGTGGCGTCGGCTATGGCGTCGGCATGGTCCACATGCTCGGCGCCGAGGGCGCGGACGAGGTCTCGACAGCCACGGTGAAGGTCCACGACGGCGTCGCCACGGTGCTCTGCGCGGCCGTCGAGACCGGCCAGGGCTTCACCACGCTGGCCCGGCAGATCGTCCAGGAGACGCTCGGCATCGACGAGGTGCACGTGGCGCCGGTCGACACCGACCAGCCGCCGGCGGGCGGGAGTTGCCGCGGCCGCCACACGTGGGTGTCGGGCGGCGCGGTGGAACGGGCCGCGAAGATGGTCCGCACACAATTGCTCCAGCCCCTGGCGCACAAGTTCGGCATGTCCACGGAACTGCTGCAGATCACGGACGGCAAGATCACGTCGTACGACGGTGTGCTGTCGACGACCGTCACCGAGGCGATGGACGGCAAGGAGTTGTGGGCCACCGCGCAGTGCCGCCCGCATCCCACGGAACCCCTGGACGCCGCCGGGCAGGGCGATGCCTTCGTGGGCCTGGCCTTCTGCGCGATCCGCGCGGTGGTGGACGTCGACATCGAGCTGGGCTCGGTCCGTGTCGTGGAACTCGCCCTCGCCCAGGACGTGGGCCGGATCCTCAACCCCGCGCAGCTCGCCGCCCGGATCGAGGCGGGCGTCACCCAGGGCGTGGGCGCCGCGCTGACGGAGAACCTCCGTACGGCGCGTGGCCTGGTCCGCCACCCCGACCTCACCGGGTACGCCCTTCCCACCGCGCTGGACGCCCCCGACATCCGCATCGTCAAGCTGGTCGAGGAACGCGACGTGGTCGCCCCCTTCGGCGCGAAGGCGGTCAGCGCGGTGCCGGTCGTGACGTCCCCGGCAGCGGTCGCGTCCGCCGTCCGAGCGGCGACGGGACGCCCGGTCAACCGCCTCCCCATCCGCCCCCAGGCCGCGGTGGTGACGCCGTCATGAGCGTTCCCGAACCCGAGCCGCCGCGCTATGAACCGCCGCCCAGCGTCGGGAAGCTGATGCTCTGGGTGCTGCTGTTCGTGTTGGCGGCCGTGGTGGTCGTCGTGGGTGGCGTCTACCTCAGCTGAAGGTTCGGCGGGTGGGCCGTTTTCTCGCCCCCTGCGCCCCGGAAGGGGCGTGGGGAACTGCGCGACCAGCCCCCACCGTCCCGCGGTCAAAGACAACCCGGGGGGTCTGGGGGCACAGCCCCCAGGACGGGAATGGGTAGGGGCGGCGGGGGCGGAAAACATCGGCCGTCCGAGGACGGTCCGGGCCAGGGCCCGGGGGTTCCGGGGCGTATGTTTCCCCGGTGTGGGCGGGCCGTTCCTGCGCGTTTCTGGCGTTGTCAGTGGTGCGGCGTATGGTTCTGGTCAGTGGGGAACTGCCGCTGGGCGGCCAGGTGTTCCCACCTGGGGGAAGCACGATGCGTTCACATGCGCGGGGGAGCCATGAGTACGACTGACACCGATGTCGGCGGCGTGATCACGCTGACCGACGACGAGCTGGATCCGTATGTCACGCACGCGGCGACGCGCCGGTGGCTGACGGGTGCAGGACTGCCCTCCGACGGCGCGCTGCTGGGGTTCGGCACGCTGCGGGAGCACGGGCTGCGAAGGCTCGCGGACCTGGCCGGCGACGCGGAGAAGCTCGCCGAGGAGCTGAAGGACCAGCTCGTCATAGGGGCGCTGCGCAGCCTCGACAGGGACCTGGAGTCGATCGTGCTGGACGGGACGACGGGGGAGGTCTCCACGACGTACGTCCACCGGAACCCGGCCCTGATGGACCTGTCCCCCCTCGCCCCCTCCCTGGAGGCGCTGCTGCGCTTCGCCGCCGCGACCGAGGAACTGACCGCGTCCCGAGGCCAGTTCGGCCCGAAGGCGGTCGCGGAGACGTCGGACCGTCTGACCGCCGTCTTCGAGTCGGGCGCGGGTGACGAGGTGTCGCCGTACTGGCGGATGGCCGCCCTGATCCGCCCGCTGGCCCGGATCGCCGGGCCGGGCGACGGACTCGTCCTGGACCTGCCGAAGCGGCTGCTGGACGCGGAGTTCGGCGCGGGCGGGATCATGCGCTTCGAGGAGGTCGACTTCCCGTCCGCGCTTGCGCACGAACCCACACGCCGGTTCCTGCGGGAGACGGGCCTGCCCGAGGACGGGATCCTCTTCCAGCTGGACACGGAGGTGCCGCTGCCGGCGCTCAGCGAGTACTACGCGGACGAGCGCCCCGGCGACTTCACCGCCGGCGAACTCCCCGCCGCCGCGGACCGTCTGATACGCCTCGGCCATCTGCTCGAGGACACGAGCCTCGTCGTGGACGGCATCACGGGCGCGGTCCTCGCATGGAGCGAACCGGACCTCACCCTCCGCCCCCTCAACGCCGACATCTCCACCCTCGCCTTCACCCTCTGGCTGCTCCACCGTGAGAAGACGATCGACGCGGCCCACGACCTGACCGATTCCTACGAACAACTCGCCGCCACGATGGCCCAGACCCTCGCCACGGTCGACCCCGTCGCCTGCGATCCGACCCCGTCCCTCCCCGGCGACGACGGCTGGCGCTACTGGCCCGAGATTTTCGAGGACCAGGCGGGCGGAACGCTGTACGCGTAGGCGGACGCCGCACACCAACGACCTCGTGCCACGGCCGGCCGTGCACGAGGTCGTCAGTCGACCAGGCCGGGCTGGAGATCCACGCCTGTGCGGTCGGGCCCGCGTATCAGGGTCGAGCGTGACACCCCACCTCCCGCACCAACTCGGGTCAGTGAACTGTAAAGAACCTTGACAGATGATTGGTCTAGTCCAACGATAGTCGTCGTTCGCCCCCGGTCAGGGGGAGTTCGCCGGCGCTCACCGATCCGGCGTACGTCTCTCGGTTCTGTCTTTCCGCTGTCCCCGCCTGCTCTTCTTCGCTATGGGAGCGTCAATGAGACGACCTGGTCCTCTTCGTGCGTTGCTGTCCTGCATGACCGTCACCACCCTGTCGGCCGGGCTGGTTGCCCTTGGGGGAGGTGGCGCGCTCGCCGCGCAATCGGCACCCTCGTACACCGGGAAGCCCATGCCCGCACACGTCGCGGCGCCGTACTTCGAGGCATGGACCGGCGAAAGCCCGGCCACGCTCGCCGCCGAGTCGGGCAACAAGTACCTCACGATGGCCTTCCTCCAGACCGCCGAGGCGGGCTCGTGCACCGCCTACTGGAACGGTGAGTCCAGCCAGCCGATCTCCAAGGCGACGTTCGGCGGTGACATCGCCAAGATCCAGGCCCGCGGCGGCAACGTCATCCCGTCCTTCGGCGGCTACAGCGCCGACACCACCGGCACCGAACTGGCCGACAGCTGCGCCAGCGTCGACTCCATCGCCAAGGTCTACGAGAGCCTCGTCACGACCTACGGCGTCACCCGGATCGACCTCGACATCGAGGCCGACTCCATCAACAACACCGCCGGGATCGACCGCCGCAACAAAGCCATCGCGAAGGTCCAGCACTGGGCCGAACGCACCGGCCACCGCGTGCAGTTCTCCTACACACTCCCCACGACCACCACCGGCCTCGCGCCCAGCGGCGTCGCGCTGCTGCGGAACGCCGTCGACAACGGCGCGCGCGTGGACGTCGTCAACATCATGACGTTCGACTACTGGGACGGCGCCACCCACGACATGGCGGCCGACACCGAGACGGCCGCCTCAGGTCTGCACGACCAACTGGCGGCCCTCTACCCGAAGAAGAACCCGGCGAAGCTGTGGCACATGATCGGCGTCACCGAAATGCCCGGCATCGACGACTACGGACCCGAGGAAACCTTCACCACGCAGGACGCCCTCACGGTGGAGAAATGGGCCGTCGCCCAGGGCATCAACACGCTCTCCTTCTGGGCACTCCAGCGGGACAACGGCGGCTGCGTAGGCACCGCCGGCGCCAACTCCTGCTCCGGGATCGCCCAGGACACCTGGCAATTCAGCCACACCTTCGAGCCGTTCACGCGCGGCGCCGGCGTCAGCTAGTCGACCCGCCCGGCGATCTCAAGGCGTACCGCCCGCGCCGTAGGGGCGGGCGGCACGGCGGCGTCAACTTGACCGGCACCGAGAAGCAGCCGACGTCGCAGCACACCCGCCCCACGGTGACCCGGCCCGACACGCACCGGCCCTCGCCCACCCTCCTCGCAGTCGCCCCGCGACCAACCTCCACGAGCGGTCCACGGCCGGCGCAAACTGCGATTCTTCGACGTAGTCGAGGACGAGGGGGCGGCACCTCTTCCGAGGTGCCGCCCTTTCGTCTTGCCTCCTCCGGCAGCAGAGGCCGTGGCGGGAATCGAAGCCGTGACTCCCTTGCGGAGACTTGGCGGGAGTCAGACGGGGTCGCGCTGCTCGATCGGCCGACGCCACCACTCCGTGGACTTGAAGCAGCCCATCAGCCAGTGCGCTTCCGCAATGTCGAGGATGACATCGCCGACCGACGGGATCGGCTCGAAGCGGAGCATCAACTCCTGGATGGGCACGGGCTCCCAGTCCAGGTCGTGATGGAGCAGGACCGCGTATGGCTGTCCGCGGCGCTGCCAGAAGACCATGGGTTCGAGGATCTCGTTCTCGAAGGGTTTGACGATGTCGTCCGGGGCGAACTCGACGTCTGCCATGTCCGCCCACCTCCCGACTCCCTCGCGTTCCCTGGCCAGGTAGTGCCGCATGCCCCGCACGAACGTGTCGAGGCTCGCGTCGTCCAGTACGGACTCCCGGGCGACGACGATGGACTTCGCCGTCTTGCGCAGCGCCCTTGCTCGGCGGAGCTGACGGGTTGCGTTGGCCCAGAAGAGGCCACCCCGCTCGGGATCGTGGACCACGCAGAGCACAGGGAAGCTGCCATCGCGCCAGTTGTCCCCGTGATCGCCGACCGGGACGCGGTGTCCGCGTCTGGTCTGGGTAGAGACCCCGCCCTTCACCTGTATGGCCACGGAGTCCTCCGTCCGCTGCCCGTTCTGGACGAAGGTGACGTGGAGGTCCTCGCCGTGGTCGTTACCGCCGTCGATCTCCTGCACGATGTGGCCGTGCCGCTCCAGCAGCGCACGTAGCTCATTCACCGCCATGCGTCCGATACGCCGGCTTTCAGGCACCTTCGGCATCGATCCCCCTCACGATGTGCGGGGCCCAGGGTTCTGCCTCTGTCGGGAAAAGTCGCTCACGTCACCGTCCCCCATCGACGGGTCACACAGCCTGTCGCCGTGTCACATGGTCCGGGCTCAGCGTCCCAACAGTCGAGCGAATAGTGCCGGACAATCCTGCGGCCCGGCTCGGGTGCCGCGTACCGCTGCAACGCCTGCCGGCCCTGCGCCCGGCTGAGGAAATGGAGATCCATGGCGGCGGTCAGGGCGCTTTTCGAGCATTTCGCTGACTCACCTGAATGCCCGTTGGGGCGAGAGTGGCTCGGTATCAGCAGGGACAATCCTCTTAGCTCTGAACCCACGTCACACCGCCTTGCAGAGGAGGAGAGAAGACAATGGCCGGGTCGAACTTCCGTACCCTCGCGATCGGCGGCGCAGCCATAGCCACTGTCGCCACCGCCTGGGCGCTCGGGGACCCGACCCGTGCCGCATCTGCCCGAGCCGAGGCTTCGTCGGCCGCGGCAACGAAGCGGATCGTGTCCTCCGCGCTCGCCATCAAGACCGCCGGTCCCAGGAAGGACGGCACTGCAATCACGCCCCTTGGATACCGGGTCACACCAGCGGGTGACCAGACCCGGCTCGGGGACCTCCCACTGAACGCAGCTCTTCACCCGAACGGTCGCTATCTGCTGGTGACCAACAACGGTCAGGGCGTACAGAGCCTGCAATTGGTCGATATCCGGACGAGGAAGGTCGTCCAGACACTGTCGTATCCGTCGCCGGAGTCGCTGTACATCGGCCTGGCGTGGAGTCCGGACGGCAGGACCGCATACGCCAGTGCCGCGGCGAACTCCAAGATCCGGGTGCTGTCGTTTGCCGGTGGCCGACTCACCGAATGTGATCCCATCAAGCTGCCCACCAAGTCCCCAGAGGGCAAAGCCGTCACGCTTTTCCCGGCCGGCCTGGCCATCAGCCCGGACGGAAGGAAACTGGTGGTCGCCGATCAGCTCGGCAACGCCGTGACGGTCGCCGACACCGTCAGCGGGCGGGTGCGGACCGTCGCCGCGGGTCGTCGGCCGGTGTGGGTGACGCTCAGCAAGGACGGGCGAACGGCCTACGTGTCGAACCAGGGCGCCGACACCGTCGACATCGTTGATGTGGCAGCCTCGGCGCCCCGGACAACCGGGCGGATCAAGGTGGGTCTGCATCCGAACAAGTCGGTGCTTTCCGCGTGCGGCCGGAAGCTGTATGTCGCGAACGGCGACGCCGACAGCGTCAGCGTGGTGGATCTGGCGACCAGGAGCGTGATACGCAGCTTATCCGTATCGCCGTCCAAGAAGGCTCTCGTCGGCAGCAACCCCACGGGTCTGGCCCTGGACCCTGCGGGCAAGCGGCTCTATGTCACCAACTCCGGCAACAACAGCGTTTCGGTGCTCGATCCGACCAGCGGCAAGGATCTGGGACGGATTCCTACCGGCGGGTACCCCAGTGCGGTCATCTGGCACAACGGACGCCTGTGGATCACGAATGCCAAGGGGCTGGGGGCGGGCCCGAACAACGGTCCCGGATACCCCAACCCCGAGCGCTTGAGCCGGACGTCCCCCAGCCAGCAGCTCGCGTCGATGGTCGCCGGCACGTTGAGCAGCGTGGATGTGCCGGACCGGGACGAACAACTGGATGCGTACACCCGTCAGGTGGAGCGCAACAATGCCCCGGTGACCAGGGGCGGTGGTGCCGTCGTGCCGCGCAAGGCCGGCGAAGAGACTCCCATCAAGCATGTGATCTACATAGTCAAGGAGAATCGCAGCTACGACCAGGTGCTCGGCAGTCTGGAGAAGGGCAACGGCGACCCCGGCCTCAACCTGTTCGGGGACGAGTCGGCGCCCAACACACGCGAGTTGGCGCGGCGCTTCACCACCATCGACAACTTCTATGCCGACGGCAAGGTCAGCGCCAGCGGCTGGAACTGGGCGGTCCAGGCCAACTCCAACCCCTACGCGGAGCAGATGTGGCCCGCAGCCTACTCCGGCCGCAAGGGTGTCTACCCCGGCGGCAACAACGCCCCCGAGAACGCTGCGCAGGCCGCCAAGAACTCCTACCTCTGGCAGCGCCTCGACAAGGCCGGCGTGAGCTTTGCCAACTTCGGCTTCTATGCGAGGCGTCAGGGGGACGAGGCGCATGCCGCGGATCCGGTGCTCGACGCCCGGACCGACCACGAGTTCCAGGTACAGCTGGGCTGTCCGGACTCGTCGGGAACGTTCGTCCCCACCAAGAAGAACTGTCTGACCCCACGGGTCGACCAATGGCTGAAGAGCTTCCGCAGATACGTGACCAAGGGCGACATGCCGACGGTGCAGTTCGTCGAGTTCCCCAGTGACCACACCTTGGGCACCAAGGCCGGGCAGCCCACTCCCAAAGCGATGGTGGCCGACAACGACTACGCCCTCGGCAGGCTGGTGGATGCGGTGTCCCACTCACAGTTCTGGAAGGACACCGCCATCTTTGTCACCGAGGACGAGGCCCAGAACGGGCCCGACCACATCGATGCCCACCGGACGCTCGCCTTGGCGATCAGCCCGTACACCCAGACGGGAAAGGTCGACTCGACCTTCTACAGCACCGCTTCGATGGTCCGCACCGTCGGCCTGTTCACCGGAATCGGCCCCCTCACCCAGCTTGACGACTATTCAACGCCGCTGAGTGCGTCCTTCACCGACAAGCCTGACTACCGGCCTTACTCGGCGATCAGACCGACCTATCCGATGAACAGCCTCAACATCGCCCCCATTCAAGGCGCTGGAGGCCGTGGCGGGAATCGAACCCGCGTAACTCGCTTTGCAGGCGAGCCCCTGAACCACTCGGGCACACGGCCGAACACATTGGCCGTCACTCAGGCGGACGGCCAATGTCAGGTGCGGCACGGCTCACTCGTTCCGAACCCGATGAGAAGACCGTAGGCGGCGGCACGGGCGGGGCTCAAGGGATGGGCGAGCGCCGCAACGGGACTGCCATACGCCGTTCATGAACGGCCGGGGCCGGGGCCCGGGGCCAGGTGGGTCGTGGCTGGTCGTACGACCAAAGGCCCAGTCGATCACCGTCTCCGGACAGGGGCGAATGTCAGTTGTGCCCCTTACGCTGACAGTCATGGCAGCCCTGGAAACGAGTGATGTCACGACGGCACCGTCGGAGGCGGAAGGCGGTGTGCTGAGCCGCCGGTACCGGGCGCTCAGTGTCGGGATCGTCTCCGTCGTGCTGGTGATCGCCTTCGAGGCGACCGCCGTGGGGACGGCGATGCCCGTGGCGGCGCGGGAACTCGACGGGGTGTCGCTGTACGCGTTCGCGTTCTCGGGGTACTTCACGACGAGCCTGTTCGGGATGGTGCTCGCCGGGCAGTGGTCGGACCGGGACGGGCCGCTGGCCTCGCTGACCGCGGGGATCGGTGCGTTCGCGGCGGGGCTGCTGCTGTCCGGGACGGCGGCGTCCATGTGGGTGTTCATCCTCGGGCGGGCCGTGCAGGGACTCGGTGGCGGGCTCGTGATCGTCGCCCTGTACGTGGTGGTCGGGCGGGCCTATCCGGAGCGGTTGCGGCCGTCGATCATGGCGGCGTTCGCGGCGGGCTGGGTGGTGCCGTCCGTGGTCGGCCCGCTCGCGGCGGGCGTGGTGACCGAACACCTGGGCTGGCGCTGGGTGTTCGTCGGGATTCCTGTCCTGGTCGTACTTCCGCTGGCCCTCGCGCTTCCCCGGATCCGGCGGACGTCGGGAGGGGCGGGGAAGGCCGTCCCCGCGCCCCTCGACCGGCGGCGTATCCGGCTGGCGCTCGGGATCTCGCTGGGCGCCGGCCTCCTCCAGTACGCCGCCCAGGACCTGGAGTGGCTGTCGCTCGTCCCGGCCGCCGCCGGTGCCGCACTGCTCGTCCCGGCCGTCCTCGGGCTGCTGCCACGCGGTACGTACCGGGCGGCGCGCGGCCTGCCGTCCGTGGTGCTGTTGCGCGGGGTCGCGGCCGGGTCGTTCATCGCCGCCGAGTCCTTCGTGCCGCTCATGCTGGTCACCCAGCGGGGGCTCTCGCCGACACTCGCCGGGTTCTCGCTCGCGGCGGGCGGCGGGACCTGGGCGCTGGGTTCGTATGTGCAGGCGCGGCCGCGCGTGGAGCCGTACAGAGACCGGCTGATGTTCCTCGGCATGGTGCTGGTGGCGGCCGCCGTCGCCACCGCGCCCAGCGTGCTGATCCACGCCGTGCCCGTGTGGATCGTGGCCGTCGCCTGGGGGTTCGGCTGCTTCGGCATGGGTCTGGTGATCGCCTCGACCAGTGTGCTGCTGCTCCACCTCTCGGCGCCCGAGGAGGCCGGGGCCAACTCCGCCGCGCTGCAGATCTCCGACGGTCTGTCCAATGTGCTGCTGCTCGCCGTGGGCGGCGCGGCCTTCGCGGCGCTGGGCGGCGGCACGGTCACGGACGCGGCCACGTCCGCCTCCGGTTCGCATCCCGCCGCCTTCGCCGCCGTGTTCCTGCCCATGGCCGCGGTGGCGCTGGTGGGTGCCTGGGTGACGACGCGGCTGCGGGAGCGGTGAGCATAAAACCCGTCGGATCGGGCCGGTGCCGTGCTCTAGCTTCCTCGCATGGAACTTCGCCTCGATCCGGCCCTCGCGCAGGCGCTCGACGACCTCGCCGACGCGCAGGACCGCCTGCCGGAAGAGATCGCCGAAGCGGCCGTACGCAGGTATCTGCGGGAGGAGGGCGCGCACGTCCGCGCCCTCGCCACCCGGCTCGCGAAGGAGCACGCCGAACTGTTGAGGAGGCTCGGCGAATGACCGGCACCCGCACCCGTCACCTGACCGTCGCCGAGGTGACGGACCTCGCGGAGGTCGCCTTCGGCGGCCGCGCACCCGAGGCCCGGGAGCCGGGGCTGCTGGCCTCGGCGGTCCACCGCCCCCGCGCCCGGATGCTCGGCGTCACCGCCTACCAGGACCTGTACGAGCAGGCGGCCGCGCTGTTGCACGCCATCGCCACCAACCACCCACTCGTCGACGGCAACAAGCGGACGGCCTGGCTCGCCGCGGCCACCTTCCTCGCCGTCAACGGCGTCGACCTCGTGTCCTGTGACCAGGACGCTGCGTACGACCTGGTCATCGATGTGGCCTCCGGTGAGGAGAGCGGCATCGGGGCGATCGCGGACCGGCTGCGCGGTCTGTGAGGTGGATCCCATCCACGGCTGACCCGGCGTCGTCCGCGCGTTGACACATCCGGGTCGCCGGTAGGGTGGCCCGGTTGTCATACGTAGCCGAGCCGCCCAACCACCCCACGGAGACCGTGACTACCGCCCGCCCGTCGCCCGCCACCACCCTCAACGGAGGGCCCTCCGGGCCCGCCCCTACCTTCGCCACAGCGTCCTCCTCGCATCACCTCTCACCCGCCTTCCCCGGCCGTGCCCCCTGGGGCACCGCCAACAAGCTGCGTGCCTGGCAGCAGGGGGCGATGGAGAAGTACATCCAGGAGCAGCCGCGTGACTTCCTGGCCGTTGCCACGCCCGGCGCCGGTAAGACGACGTTCGCGCTGACGCTCGCGTCCTGGCTGCTGCACCACCATGTCGTGCAGCAGGTGACCGTGGTCGCCCCGACCGAGCATCTGAAGAAGCAGTGGGCGGAGGCGGCCGCACGGATAGGGATCAAGCTGGATCCCGAGTACAGCGCGGGGCCGCTCAGCAAGGAGTACCAGGGCGTCGCCGTGACGTACGCGGGTGTGGGCGTGCGACCCATGCTGCATCGCAATCGGGTGGAGCAGCGCAAGACCCTCGTCATCCTCGACGAGATCCACCACGCCGGTGACTCCAAGTCCTGGGGCGAGGCCTGCCTCGAGGCCTTCGAGCCCGCCACCCGCCGGCTCGCGCTCACCGGTACGCCCTTCCGGTCCGACACCAACCCCATCCCCTTCGTGGCGTACGAGGAGGGGAACGACGGGATTCGGCGGTCCGCCGCCGATTACACGTACGGATACGGGTCCGCCCTCGGCGACGGTGTCGTGCGGCCCGTCATCTTCCTCTCCTACAGCGGCAACATGCGGTGGCGTACGAAGGCGGGGGACGAGATCGCGGCGCGGCTCGGCGAGCCGATGACCAAGGACGCCATCAGCCAGGCCTGGCGTACCGCGCTCGATCCGCGCGGCGAGTGGATGCCGAGTGTGCTGCGCGCCGCCGACCAGCGGCTGACCGAGGTGCGCAAGGGCATCCCGGACGCCGGTGCCCTCGTCATCGCCTCCGACCAGGACTCGGCGCGCGCGTACGCCAAGCTCATCCGCGAGATCACCGGTACGAAGGCGACCCTCGTCCTCTCCGACGACACGGGTGCCTCGAACCGCATCGACGAGTTCAGTCACAACGACGACCGATGGATGGTCGCGGTGCGGATGGTGTCCGAGGGCGTGGACGTGCCGCGGCTCGCCGTCGGCGTGTATGCGACGACGATCTCGACCCCTCTCTTCTTCGCGCAGGCCGTCGGCCGCTTCGTGCGTTCCCGGCGGCGCGGGGAGACCGCGTCCGTCTTCCTCCCGACCGTCCCCGACCTCCTCGGCTTCGCCAACGAGATGGAGGTCGAGCGTGACCACGTCCTCGACAAGCCCAAGAAGGAGGGCGAGGAGGACCCGTACGCCGAATCCGAGAAGGAGATGGAGGAGGCGAACCGGGAGCAGGACGAGGACACCGGGGAGCAGGAGCAGTTCTCCTTCGAGGCGCTGGAGTCGGAAGCGGTCTTCGACCGGGTCCTCTACGACGGCGCCGAGTTCGGGATGCAGGCCCACCCGGGCAGTGAAGAGGAGCAGGACTACCTCGGGATTCCGGGGCTCCTCGAACCCGACCAGGTTCAGCTGCTGCTGCAGAAGCGGCAGGCCCGGCAGATCGCGCACAGCCGCAAGAAGCCGGACGAGGAGGCCGATCTCCTCGAACTCCCCGCCGAGCGGCGGCCCGTGGTCTCCCACAAGGAGATGCTGGAGCTCCGCAAGCAGCTCAACACCATGGTCGGCGCGTACGTCCACCAGAGCGGCAAACCGCACGGCGTGATCCACACCGAGCTGCGGCGCGTGTGCGGGGGGCCGCCGAGCGCGGAGGCGACGGCGGGGCAGCTGCGGCAGCGGATCGCCAAGGTGCAGGAGTGGGCCACCCGGATGCGGTGACGCCGGGCGCCATGCCTGAGCGGGTGGGTGGCCTCGGGGTGCGAGGCGTGTGGCTTTCCCGCGTTCGGTGCGGGTGCGTATGTCACGTACGGGCGAGTGTTCCCGCCGTACAGAGGCTCCGCCGTACAGCGCATGTTCCCTCCTCACAGGCGCGTGTTGTGCCGTGTGCGCTGTGTGCAAGGGTGGTGCACGCCGAGTGGTGTGTGCTGTGCGTACCGGGACAAAGGGCAAGAGTCCGTACCAGCCACTGCCCGGATTCTGGACGGAGACTTCCGCTGAGCGGACCGGCTCGCTACTGTCCCGCTACGCACACGCCCCGTGGCAGCGCCGCCGCGGAGCGCAGCCGTGAAGCGACTCACGCCCGGGAAGAACCCGGGTCGTCAGCCGACCGGCGGCCTCTGAAGCGCGTCGCCGACGGGACTCGGTGTCGCAACCGCCGCGAGGGGGCCGTCGACCTCACCACGAAGGAGTGGGCGTCGTGACCGCGGAGACCTCTCAGACGCTCGACCGGGGACTGCGCGTCCTCAAGCTGCTCGCCGACACGGATCACGGGCTGACCGTCACCGAACTGTCGAACAAACTCGGTGTCAACCGGACCGTTGTGTACCGGTTGCTCGCCACGTTGGAGCAGCACGCTCTCGTGCGCCGTGATCTGGGCGGCCGTGCCCGGGTCGGGCTCGGGGTGCTGCGGCTGGGCCGCCAGGTGCATCCGTTGGTACGGGAGGCCGCGCTGCCCGCGTTGCGGTCGCTGGCCGAGGACATCGGCGCCACCGCTCATCTCACGCTGGTCGATGGGACCGAGGCGCTGGCCGTCGCGGTCGTGGAGCCGACGTGGACAGATTACCACGTCGCCTATCGCGCCGGGTTCCGGCATCCGCTGGACCGGGGGGCTGCGGGGCGGGCGATTCTCGCGGCTCGGCAGGCGCCGGTGGGGGAGCCGGGGTACACGCTGACGCATGGGGAGTTGGAGGCGGGGGCCAGTGGGGCTGCGGCGCCGCTGATCGGGGTGACGGGCGTTGAGGGCAGCGTCGGCGTCGTGATGCTCGCCGACTCTGTGCCCGAGCGGGTCGGGCCTCGCGTGGTGGACGCGGCCCGGGAGGTCGCGGACGCCTTGCGCTGACGCCGGCTCACCGGGTACCCGGCGTCGGGGCTGGGCTCGGAGGGCGGGGGCGGGTGTGGTGGGTCGCGCAGCCCGGCGCTTACAGGGAGCCGCTTCCCTTGGGAGGGGACGGGCGCCGCTTTCTTTGGGAGGGGACGGGCGCCGCTTTCTTCGGGGCGAGACGGGTGCCGCTTTCTTTGGGACGGGACGGGCGCCGCTTTCTTCGGGATGGGTGCCGCCGTTCTTCGGGACGGGTGCCTCCCCAGTGGCACATTTGCCCACAGCTGTGCAGGGCCGTGTTTCCGGCTGTCCCCTGACTTTGGCCGACCCGCCAAAGCGCCTCCCGTATCTCTGGCCGATAGGCCCACCGCCCGCCGTCCCGCCGTCCGCATCATCGGTGCACTGATGGCGGAACGGTGGAGGGAGTGGCCCGGTGGAGACAGTGCGTACGCGGGCGGATGTCGGGCAAGAGGGCGGGTGGGCGGCTCGGCTGACGCGGCGGCAAGGGGTCGGGGCGCTGGTTGCCGAGGCTGCCAGGAGTCCGCTCAAGCGGACCATGGGGGTCGGGCAGCTCACGTTGCTCAGTGTGGGGGCCACGCTCGGGACCGGGATCTTCGTGGTGCTCGGGGAGGCCGTTCCCGAGGCCGGGCCCGCGATCGTCGTGTCGTTCGTGCTCGCCGGGGTGACCGCGCTGTTCTCCGCGCTGTCGTACGCCGAGCTGGCGGGCATGATCCCGGGCTCGGGCTCCTCCTACAGCTACGCCTACGCGACCCTCGGCGAGCTCGTCGCCTGGGTCTGCGGCTGGTGTCTGATCCTGGAGTACGGGGTGTCGGTGGCCGCCGTCGCGGTCGGCTGGGGGGAGTACGTCAATGAACTGCTGGAACTGACCGTCGGGGTGACCCTGCCCGATTCCCTCAGCGCGCCGCCCGGTGACGGCGGTGTGCTGAACATCCCCGCCGCCGCCATCGTGGTCCTCTCCATGGTCGTCCTGCTGCGGGGCGCCCGCGAGAGCGCCGTCGCCAACACCCTCATGGTCGGCGTGAAGATCGCCGCCCTGGTCATGTTCTGCGCGGTCGCCTTCACCGCCTTCCGCGCCGGGAACTTCACGCCCCTCTTCCCGCTCGGCACGGCCGGCATGAGTGCGGGCGCCGCCTCGCTCTTCTTCTCCTACATCGGCTTCGACGCCGCCTCGACGGCCGGCGAGGAGGCCAAGAACCCGCAGCGCGATCTCCCGCGCGCGATCATCCTGTCCCTGGTCCTCGTCACCGCGCTGTACGTCCTCGTCGCGGTCGCCGCGCTCGGTGCCATGCCGTGGCAGAAGTTCGAGGGGACCGAGGCCACGCTGAGCGAGGTGCTCGTGCAGTCGGTGGGCGGCGGCAGTCTCTGGCCGATCCTCCTCTCCATCGGTGCGGTCGTCGCTACCACCAGCGTCGTCCTCACCGTCCAGTACGGGCAGATCCGCATTCTCTTCGCGATGTCCCGGGACGGACTCGTACCGTCGCTGTTCTCCAAGGTGCACCCCACCACCGGGGTGCCGCGCGCCAACACGGTCATCGTCTCCGGCTTCATCGCCGTGCTCGCCGCGCTGATCCCGCTGGGCGCCCTCGCCGACGCCACCAGCATCGGCACGCTCTTCGCCTTCATGCTGGTCAACCTGGCCGTCATCCTGCTGCGCCGCCGCAGCCCCGAGGCGCCCCGCTCCTTCCGGGTGCCCTTCTCGCCCGTCACACCGATCCTGGGCGTCGGCTTCTGCGCGTACATGCTGTTCAGCCTGGGGACGGACACGTGGGTCGCGTTCGGCGTGTGGATGGCCGTCGGCCTGGTGATCTACTGGCTGTACGGGATCAAGAACTCCAAGCTCGGCCGCACGGCGCACGACGGACACGCGGCGCACGACGCACGGGAGCCGGCGTGACCTCCCTCGACCTCACCACCGACGTCGTCACTCTCACCCGGGTCCTCGTCGACATCCCCTCCGAGAGCGGCGAGGAGGCCCGGCTCGCGGACGCCGTGGAGGCGGCCCTCACCGGGCTCGCGCACCTCACCGTCGAACGCGTCGGCGACTCGGTGGTCGCCCGCACGGACCTCGGCCACCCCGAACGGGTCGTGATCGCGGGCCACTTGGACACCGTCCCCGCCGCCGGGAACCTGCCCTCCCGCCTGGACGGCGACCTGCTGTACGGCCTCGGCGCCTGCGACATGAAGGGCGGCGTCGCGGTCGCCCTGCGGCTGGCGGCCACCGTCCCCGTGCCGGCCGCGCGCGACATCACGTACGTCTTCTACGAGTGCGAGGAGGTCGAGGGCGACCGCAACGGGCTCGGCGGGATCGCCGCCGAGCGGCCGGATCTCCTCGAGGCCGACTTCGCGATCCTCATGGAGCCCTCCGACGCCGGGGTCGAGGCCGGCTGCCAGGGCGTCCTCATGGCCGACATCACGGTGCGCGGCGAGCGTGCGCACACCGCGCGCGCCTGGACGGGCGTGAACGCCGCGCACCGCGCCGGGGCCGTCCTCCAGCGGCTGGCCGACCACACTCCCGCGCGGGTCGTGATCGACGGCCTGGAGTACCGGGAAGGGCTGAACGCCGTCGCCGTACGGTCCGGGGTCGCGGGCAATGTCGTACCCGACGAGTGCGTGGTCACGATCAACTCCCGTTTCGCGCCCAGCCGTTCGCCGAAGGAGGCGGAGGCGTACGTACGCGACCTCTTCCCGGAGTACGACGTCGACGTCACCGAGGTGGTGCCGGGCGCCCTGCCCGGGCTCGGCCAGGAAGCCGTGGCCTCGCTCGTCGGCGTGCTCGGTGTGATGCCCCGTCCGAAGCTCGGCTGGACCGATGTCGCCCGGTTCGCCGCGCTCGGTGTCCCGGCGCTCAACTGCGGCCCCGGAGACCCGCTGTTGGCGCACACGGCGGGCGAGTACGTGCCGGTGGCGCAGCTGCGCGTGTGCGAGGAGCGGCTCAGGAGCTGGCTGACGGCGCCGCCCTGAGCCCCGCCAGCGTCCGCAACTGCAGCCACAGAACGAGCCGTTCGTCGGGATCGTCGAGGTCGATGCCGAGCTGCTGCTGGGCCTGCCGCAGGCGATAGCGGCAGGTGTTGGGGTGTACGGCGAGCAGCCGGGCCGCGCCCGCCATGTCGCAGCCGGCGTCCAGCCAGGAGACGAGGGTGCGGGCGTAGTCGGTGCCGTGCTCGGTGTCGTACGAGAGCACGGTCCGCCACGCCCCTGCACTCAACTCCCGCCGCTCGCCCAGGACTTCGGTGAGGCGGAGGAGGGTGACGCGCGGCCGTACCTCCGCCACGGACGCCACCGGCAGCTCCGGTCCGAGGACGCGCAGGACGAGGTCCGCGTCGGCCCGGGAGGCCGCCACCTCCGCGAGCCCGGGCACGACATCGCCCAGCCCCGCCCGCACCGGCACCCGCAGCGCCGGCCCGGCCCGTCGCACGATGTCCTCGGCAAGCCGCTGGTGCCGGGCTCCGCCGCGCTCGCCGAGCGCCGGCAGCAGCGCGTACACGACTCCGTCGACGAGCACGCACGCGTGCCGCCCGTAGCGCGCCTCGCACTGGAGCCGTACGAGGTCCAGGAGCCGCAGCGCGGTCTGCTCGACGTCCGCCGCCGAGACGGCCGAGTCGAGGACGAAGGCGGCCACGCGGACGGGCGCCGGATCTCCTTCGGGACCGAGGCCGAGGCCCAGGCGGTGGGCGGCGCCGGCCGGGTCCGCGGTGCCGTCGAGCAGGCGGCGCAGCAGGTCCCCGTTCTGGTGCCGGGCCAGCTCCTGGGCGGCCCGCGCGCGCAGCAGGAGCAACGCCGCCGTGGACGCGCCCTGTGCGAGGGCCTCCTCGGCGTCGGGCGCGAGGTTGCCGTCGTCCACGACCCAGAGCGAGCCGAGGGTCTCGCCGCCGGCGCGGACGGCGACGGCGAGGCGGGGGAGGATGCCGGCGGGGTCACCCGGGCCGCCGTCGAGCGCGGGCAGCCGGACCGGGCCGTCGGCCGCGAACAGCACCCGGTACTGCTCCGAGTTCGCCGGGCTGGTCGGCACCTGGAGGCCGAGGATGCCCTGCCTGCGGTCCTCGTCGACCGGCTGCCCCGGCACGGTCGAGTACGCGAGGATCCGCTGGCGCGGGTCCTCGACGGCCGTGGCTCCGCCGACGGCCGTGGCCACCGCGTCGGCCAGCGCGAACAGGTCCCCGAGCCCGCTCCCCGCGGTCGACGGGCGGGCGCCGATCGCCGAGGCGAGCAACAGGTGCACGTGGTGCCAGGCGGCGTCCTCGTCCACCGACAGCAGGGCCACACCCGCGGACTCGGCCTCCGCGAGCGGGCCGTCCGGGCCGCGGACCACGAGCCCGCTCATCCCTGCCTCCGCCGCGGCCCGCGCCAGCGGCCCCGCCGCGGACGCGCGCACCCCGACCGCGAGCAGCAGCGCTCCGGGGGCGCGGGGCAGCGGGGCGTGGGCGTCGTACAGCAGCGCCTCGGTGACCGGCACGGTGAGCCCGGCCGGCGCGGTGTGCAGGCGTACGGAGGGGCCGCCTAGGACGTCCAGCAGATCGCCGAGAGTGCAGGCATCCATGGGGTTCCCTCCTCCGGGGTTGGCCGATCGGGGTTGGTCGATCGGGATTGGTCGATCGGGATTGGTCGATCGGGGTGGCTGATCGGGGTGGTCGATCGGTGTGGCTGATCGGGGTGGTCGATCGGTGTGGCTGATCGGGATTGGTCGATCGGGATCGGTCTTCCAGGTTGGCCGATCGGGCTGCCGACCGGGGCGGCCGACCGGGATCGCCCTACCAGGTTGGCCGATCTCATCAGGAATGTACGCGTGTGTTGTCCTGATGCACAACGCGGGAGCCGCCGACAGCTCCGAGACTCGACCTCATGACAGGAGAAGGCAGGGCAGGCGGCCTCATGGCGGACGACCCCGTGGCACACGGTTCCGCGGCAGTGGCGACGGACTCTGCGCCGGGCGGCACAGCGGCGACCGGTGTACGAGATCTCGCGTCGGCCGCCGCCGACGCGGCAGGCGTCACCCTCCGCACCGTCCATGACGTCACCGGCATCGCCGCCGTGGCCGACTTCTTCAGCGACGTCTGGCAGACCCCGCGCAGCACCCCGCCGTACCCGGCCGAGGTGCTGCACAGCCTCGTCCACGCGGGCGGCGCGGTGCACGCCGCGTACTCGCTGGCCGGGGAGCGGCTCACCGGAGCCTCCGTGGCCGTCTTCGGGCCCCCCGGCGAGGCGGACGTGTACTCCTTCGTGGCCGCGGCCGTCGCCTCCGACCGCGGGGTCGGGTACGCCGTGAAGCAGGCCCAGCGCGTCTGGGCCCTGGAGCGCGGCGCCCGCACCATGCGCTGGACCTTCGACCCGCTGGTCGGCCGCAACGCCCGCTTCAACCTGGTCAAGCTGGGCGCCGCGGGCACGGAGTACCTCGTCGACTTCTACGGGCCGATGGCCGACGGCGTGAACGACGGCGACGAGAGCGACCGGCTGACGGTGACCTGGGACCTCGCCGCGCCCGGTTCCCGTACCGCGGGGGAAGGCGACCGCGACGCCGCGCCCGCCACCCACCGCGCCCCCGACGGCGACCCGCTGGCCCGCCGCGACCTCGCCGACAGCCGTGTCTGGTGCCGGGTACCGGACGACATCGTCAAGCTGCGCACCGCCGACCCGCTGCTGGCACTGCGCTGGCGGCACGCCGTCCGGAAGGTCTTCACGGAGGCCTTCGCCGAGGGCTACACCGCCACGGGGATGTCCAGGGACGGCTGGTACACCCTCACCCGCCCGTCCAGTGAAGGCCACGCATGAAACTCGAACGCGTCGAAGTCGTCCACATCGCCCTGCCTCTCGTCACACCCTTCCGTACGTCCTTCGGGACCATGACGACGAAGGACACCTTCCTCCTGCACGTCGTCACGGACGCGGCCGAGGGCTGGTCGGAGTTCGCCGCCGACCCCGAGCCGCTGTACTGCTCGGAGTTCGTGGCCGGCGCCGAGATCGTGCTCCGCGACTTCCTGCTGCCGCGGGTGGCCGCCCTCCCGGAGCTCACGGCGGCCGCGCTCGCGCCCGCGATGGCGAAGATCAAGGGGCACGAGCTGGCCAAGGCGGCCCTGGAGACGGCCGTCCTCGACGCCGAGCTGCGCGCGCACGCCATGCCGCTCGCGACCTACCTCGGGGCGGTGCGCGACCGGGTGCCCGCCGGAGTGTCCGTCGGCATCAAGGAGTCCGTCCCGGCACTCCTCGACGACGTCGAGCGCTACCTCGCCGAGGGGTACGTCCGCATCAAGCTGAAGATCGAACCCGGCTGGGACCTGGAGCCCGTACGGGCGGTGCGCGAGCGCTTCGGGGACGGACTGCCGCTCCAGGTGGACGCGAACACGGCGTACTCGCTCGCGGACGCCGAGCAGCTGCGCCGGCTCGACGCGTTCGGTCTGCTGCTCATCGAGGAACCGCTGGAGGAGAACAACCTCCACGCGCACGCGCAGCTCCAGAAGCGCATCGCCACCCCTGTCTGCCTCGACGAGTCGCTGCACAGCGCCCGCGACACCGCATCCGCGATCGCCATGGACGCCTGCCGGGTCGTGAACGTGAAGCCCGCCCGGGTCGGCGGCTATCTGGAGGCCCGCCGCATCCACGACGTCGCGCACGCGCACGGGCTGCCGGCGTGGTGCGGCGGCATGCTGGAGACGGGTATCGGCCGAGCACCGAACCTGGCGCTGGCGGCCCTGCCCGGCTTCACCCTCCCCGGTGACACCTCCGCCTCCAGCCGCTACTTCGCCGAGGACATCACCGAGCCGTTCGTCCTCGAGGACGGCCATCTGCCGGTCCCGCGTACGCCCGGCATCGGCATCGAACCGCTCCCGGAGGCGCTGCGCCGCTTCACCACCGCACGGCGGGACCTGTACGGGGGCCGAGCCCGGCGGTGATGTGGGATTGATCCCGCCGGGGGAGCCGCGTCGAGCGGTGACGTTAGATTGATCCTGTGCTCTCTCGCCTCACACGTCCCAAGGCCGTCGCCCTCTGCGCCCTCCCCCTCGTGGCTCTGCTCGCCACGGCGGTGTTCGCGCCGCTGCCGTTCTCCCTGGCGGAGCCCGGCATGACGGCGAACGTCCTCGGCGAGAACCAGGGCGACCCGGTGATCACGATCAGCGGGGCGCCCACGCGGGACACCAGCGGGCAGCTGCGGATGACGACGATCGAGGCGACGGGCCCGGACGCGAGCGTCTCGCTCAGTGATGTGCTCGACGCCTGGTTCGCCACCGACCGGGCCGTGATGCCGCGCGACTCGGTCTACCCGAGCGGGAACAGCGTCAAGGAGATCGAGCAGCACAACGCCGAGCAGATGAAGGAGTCCCAGGACACGGCGACCGAGGCGGCGCTCTCGTACCTCCACGAGAAGAACGACGTCAAGGTCACCCTCAAGCTCGCAGACGTCGGCGGCCCCAGCGCCGGACTGCTCTTCTCGCTCGGCATCGTCGACAAACTGGACGGCGACGGCAGCGGCGGCGACCTCACGGGGGGCCGCACCATCGCGGGTACGGGGACGATCGACGCCGACGGCAAGGTCGGCGCGGTCGGGGGCGTCGCCCTCAAGACGCAGGCCGCCCGCCGCGACGGCGCGACGGTCTTCCTGGTCCCGAAGGCGGAGTGCTCGGACGCGAAGGCGGAGCTTCCCAAGGGGCTGCGACTGATTCCGGTGACCACCCTGAAGGGCGCGGTGGACTCCCTGGTCTCCCTGGAGAAGGGGAAGGGCTCGGTACCGAGCTGTTAGGCGGCGACCACCGGTTTCGGGGCGGCGGCGAGGCGGAGGCCGACCTCTACGAGGGTCCAGCCGAGGCGGGTGCGCAGTTCGCCCGGCTGCCTGGCTTCGGCCGCCAGCCGGTGGGCGTCGGCCTCGGCGCGGAGCTCGGCGGCGCGGGTGTGGTGCAGGGCGAGGTGCGTGTCGGGGTGCAGCATCGGTGCTTCTCCGTTCAGCTCTGGTTGATGGGGAAGACGTGCGTGTGGATGCGGACCTGCTCGGCGTCCGGGGTGTCCTCGGCGGGAGCCGACGCGCGGTAGTTCTCCATGAGTTCGTGCATCCTGGCGACGAGCTCGGTGGCGAGTTCGGGCGTCAGCCGCAGCGTCATGTCGCTCATGTCCGTGGCCCCGGACCAGGCCGTGGGCCATTCGGCCCGGGTGGCGATCCAGGTGGACAGCTCGCGGGTGTGGGTGTTCGCGATCTCGTGCAGGAAGGTGTCCTCCGCTCCGCGCAGCTCCGGATCGGAGCCCGTGAACCGGGTGCTGTCGTAGATGAGCCCCTGGTGGACGGCCTTCCACCAGCGCTCCCGCCCCTTGCCGTGTTCCGGGGCGTCCTCGACGAAGCCGTGCGCGGCGAGCTGGCGCAGGTGGTAGCTGGTCGCTCCGCTGGACTCTCCCAGTTTCGCCGCCAGTTGGGACGCGGTGGCCGGTCCACCGCGCCGCAGCGCGCTCAGCAGCTGCATGCGCAGCGGGTGCGCGAGGCCGCGCAGCGAGCGGGCGTCGAGGGTGCGGGGGGCCAGTTCGCTCGAGGCCGGTGTCGTGGGTTCTTCGCGCTCCTGCATGCATGCAAAAGTAGCGTTGCAAAGAAGTAGTTGCAAGGGCTTCTTTGCAACTACTTCTCTGTAAGTCCTCGGAGGCGAGCTTCGTACGCTTCCGGGGCACCTCACCCGCCCTTGACGAACCCCTCCGCCTTCATCCAGTCCAACGCCACCTGATGCGGATCCTGGCCGTCCACGTCCACCTTCGCGTTCAACTCCTGGGCCACCGCGTTGTTCAGCTTCTTCGTCACCGGATCGATGACCCCGGCGATCGCCGGATACTTCTTCAGGGCCTTGGAGTTGATCACGGGCGCCGCGTTGTAGTTGGGGAAGAACTTCTTGTTGTCCTGCATCACCTGCAGGTTCATCGACTTGATGCGCCCGTCGGTGGTGAACACCTCGCCGTAGGTGCAACTGCCCTTCGCCACCTGGGAGTAGATGATCCCGGTGTCCATCTGCGTGATGTTCTTCGCCGGCAGGCTCATTCCGTACGTCTTCTCCATGCCGGGCAGCCCGTCGGCCCGGTTGGCGAACTCGCTCTCCACGCACAGCGTCACCGCGCCGGGGTCCTTGTCGGCCAGCGCGGCCACGTCGGAGAGCGTCTTCGTGCCGTATTTCTTGAAGTTGGCCTGGTTCATGGCGAGCGCGTACGTGTTGTTGAGGGCGGACGGCGGCAGCCAGGTCAGGCCGTTCTTGAGGTCGGCGTCGCGTACCGCCTCCCACTGCTTCTGCGGGTCGGGGATGGGCGTGCTGTTGCCGAGATAGGTGATCCAGGCCGTGCCCGTGTACTCGTACATGGCGTCCGCGTCCCCGCTCTTGACGGCTTCGCGGGCGCCGATCGACCCCTGGATGCCGGTGCGGTCCAGCACATCCGCGCCGGCCGCCTGGAAGGCGATGCCCATGATCGCGCCGAGGATCAGCTGCTCGGTGAACTCCTTGGAGGTGACGGTCAGGTCGGCGCCCTTGAGCGGCTCGGCCTGCCCGATCGAGCCGGGCTTGACGTCGTCGACCATGGGGGAGCCGCTGGTCAGCCCGCAGCCGGAGGCCAGCAGCAGCCCGCCGGCGACCGCACAGGCCATGAAACCCCTCATGACCCCGCCTCCAACCCGCGTGGTCTGAGCAGCAGTTCGGCCAGTGAGGCGAGCCAGTCGACGAGCAGCGCGAGCGCCACCGTGAGGATCGAGCCGAGGACCAGGACCGGCATGCGCTGGGTGGTGATTCCGGTGGTGATGAGGACGCCCAGACCGCCGCCTCCGCCGAAGGTGGCGAGGGTCGCCGTGCCCACGTTCAGCACGAGGGCCGTCCGCACGCCCGCGAGGATCAGCGGTACGGCCAGCGGGAGTTCGATCCGGGACAGGACGCCCAGCGGGGACATCCCGATGCCGCGGGCGGCTTCGAGCAGCGTCGGGTCGTTGGCCTTCAGGCCCGCGATCGTGTTCGACAGCACCGGCAGGACGGCGTAGATGATGATGCCGATCAGCGCGGCCTTCTGGCCGGAGCCGAGCAGGATGACCAGAAGTGCCAGCAGACCGATCGCCGGAGTGGCCTGCCCCATGTTGGCGATGGTCATCGTGATCGGGGTGGCCTTCCGGAACGTCTTGCGGGTGAGCAGGATGCCCAGCGGGATGGCGATGATCAGCACGAAGAACGTGGAGATCACGACCAGTTGGATCTGCTGCCACAAGGCCTTCGACACCTGACCGTTCGACAGGGCGTTCTTGGAGATCGGGTCGAGGCTCGCCTGCTGGAACCAGAGCCAGGTGGCGAGCAGGAGGGCCACGAGGACAGCGGGCAGAAAGGTCAGCTTCCGCCAGGTGATCCGGCGATGGAACGTGACGGGCGGCGGCGGGGCCTCCTGCTCGGCCTCGCCCTCGTCCCGGAAGGCGAGCCCCTTGACGTCGTGCTCGCCCTCGGGCCGCTGATCGGTGGGCGGTGTGTTCACGCCTTCGCCTCTCCGGCGTCCACGCCCTCCTGCTCGAAGTGGGTCTGCTGGGCGCGCGCCTCCTCCAGCTCGTGCCGGTGCTCCATCGCCTCCAGCCGGTCGGCCTCCAGCAGCTCGTGCACGGAGTTCATCAGCGTCTCCATGTCGACGACGCCGATGTACTCGCCGCGCCGCCCGGTGACCGCGACCCGGCCCGTGTTGTCCGTGAGCACTGCCTCCAGGGCGTCCCGCAGCGTGGCGTCCCTGGTCACCGTGTCGTGCACCAGCGTGCCGGCCCGCGCCAGCGAGCCCTTGGCCCGCATCAGGTCGCCGCGCCGCAGCCACTTGTACGGGCGGCGGCGCTTGTCGAGCAGCAGGATCTCGTTCGTACCGCTCGCCCGGAGCAGGTTGAAGATCGACTGGAGGGGGTCGTCGACGGTCACCGTCGGACAGCCGGTGATCTCCACATCCCGTACGCGCGTCAGATTGAGTCTCTTGAGAGCAGCCCCCGCGCCCACGAACCCCGACACGAAGTCGTCGGCCGGGTTGGTGAGGATCGCCTCCGGGGTGTCGAACTGTGCGATGTGCGAGTGCTCGCGCAGCACCGCGATCCGGTCGCCCAGCTTGATCGCCTCGTCGAAGTCGTGGGTGACGAAGACGATCGTCTTGTGCAGCTCCTGCTGGAGCCGGATCAGCTCGTCCTGGAGGTGGTCGCGGGTGATCGGGTCCACCGCGCCGAACGGCTCGTCCATCAGCAGGACGGGCGGGTCGGCCGCCAACGCCCGTGCCACGCCCACGCGTTGCTGCTGTCCGCCGGAGAGCTGACGTGGATAGCGGCCGTGGAATTCGGCCGGGTCGAGCCCGACCAGGTCCAGCATCTCCTCGACCCGGGACCTGATCCTCGGCTTGGACCAGCCGACCATCTTCGGCACCAGCGCGATGTTCTGGGCGACCGTCATGTGCGGGAAGAGCCCGGAGGCCTGGATCGCGTACCCGATCTTGCGGCGCAGCTTCACCGGATCCATGTCGGTGACGTCCTCGCCGCCGATGCGGATGCGTCCGCCCGTCGGCTCGATCAACCGGTTGATCATCTTCAGGGTCGTGGACTTGCCGCATCCGGACGGGCCCACGAAGACGACGAGTTCGCCCGCCTTGATCTCCATATTGACGCTGTCCACGGCGGGTGCCCGGCTGCCGGGATAGCGCTTGGTGAGGTGCTCCAGTTCGATGGTGGCGCCCGTCGTGGACGTGTGCCCGGTCGCGGGTCTCTCGGCGCTCTCGGCGGTCTCAGGCACGGATCCCCCTCGGAATGGTCAACCGCCCGATGAGGACGTACGCGGCGTCGAACAACAGCGCCAGGATGATGATCCCGAGCGTGCCCGCGAGCACCTGGTTGAGCGCGTTCTTGCTGCCGAGGGAGCCGATACCGCGGAAGATCTC
The DNA here is from genome assembly GCF_044457265.1 of Streptomyces sp. NPDC050564. NCBI lineage: Bacteria > Bacillati > Actinomycetota > Actinomycetes > Kitasatosporales > Streptomycetaceae > Streptomyces > Streptomyces sp. NPDC050564. The sequence goes on from NZ_JBITGS010000010.1 coordinate 166,127, forward strand.
GTTGCCGAGGCCGGGCCCGGAGGCGTACGCCGCGATCGCCGCGATGCCCATCAGCATCTGTGTCGAGATCCGGATGCCGGTGAGGATCGGCGGCCAGGCCAGCGGCAGCTCCACCCGCACCAGCCGGGCCGGCCGCGACATCCCGATGCCCGTCGCCGCGTCCACGAGCGCGGGATCGACCCCGCGCAGGCCGACGATCGAGTTCCGCACGATCGGCAGCAGCCCGTACAGCGTCAGGGCGACCACGGTCGGCGGCACGCCCAGGCCGACGATCGGGATCAGCAGACCGATCATGGCGAGCGACGGGATGGTCAGGAGGGCGGAGGTGGTGAGGGTGGCGAGGCTGCCGGCCCACTCGCTGCGGTAGGTGACGACGCCGATCAGCACCCCGATGACCGTCGCCACCACCATGCACTGGAAGACCGCGCTGGCGTGCTGGTACGCGTCCGTGAGCAGCTGCTGGTGGCGGCTGCTGAGGTACCCCCAGAAGTTCACGCCGCCTCACCCCGCTCATCGGTCAGTGCTCGGTCGCCGCCTGCTCCACCAGCGGGATGATCCGCAGCGGAACGGGGTTCTCCATGACGATCGCCGTGGAGGCCCGGACGATGCCATCAAAACCGACAACCCGGTCGATCACACGTTGGAGATCGGCGTTCGAGCGGGCCACGAGCCGGCACAGCATGTCGCCGCTGCCGGTCGTGGTGTGCAGTTCGAGGACCTCGGGCACGGTCGCCAAGTGGGCCCGCACGTCTGCACCTTGTCCCTGCCGGATCTGCAGGGTCGCGAATGCCGTGACCGGGTAGCCGAGCGCGGCCGGGTCCACCTGCGGCCCGAAACCCCGGATGACTCCATTTGATTGAAGCCGGTCGAGCCGGGCTTGCACCGTGCCGCGCGCGACCCCGAGCCGCCGGGACATCTCCAGGACGCCGATGCGCGGTTCCTCGGCGAGCAGCACGAGGAGCCGGCCGTCCAGATGATCGATCGCCATGGGGACCTCCGAGATGGTCATCCTGTACAGAACGCCCGCAGAAACGGGCGATCGTCTGAGCAGATTGTCCAGCTGACACGCAAACTATTGCGCACCTTGCGGAACGGAGGGAGCCTGCGGCCATGACTCAGACCACCCACCACACTCCCGACACCGCCCGGCAGGCAGACCCCTTCCCGGTCAAGGGAATGGACGCGGTCGTCTTCGCCGTCGGCAATGCCAAGCAGGCCGCGCACTACTACTCCACCGCTTTCGGCATGCAACTCGTGGCCTACTCCGGACCGGAGAACGGCAGCCGCGAGACGGCGTCGTACGTCCTCGAGAACGGCTCGGCGCGCTTCGTCTTCACCTCCGTGATCAAGGCCGCCACCACGTGGGGCCACTTCCTCTCCGAGCACGTGGCCGCGCACGGCGACGGCGTCGTCGACCTCGCCATCGAGGTCCCGGACGCCCGCGCCGCCTACGCCTACGCCGTCGAGCACGGCGCCCGCTCGGTCGCCGAGCCGTACGAGATCAAGGACGAGCACGGCACGGTCGTCCTCGCCGCGATCGCGACGTACGGCGAGACCCGGCACACCCTGGTCGACCGCTCGGGCTACGAGGGCCCCTATCTCCCCGGCTTCGTGGCCGCGAAGCCGATCGTCGAGCCGCCGGCCCGCCGCACCTTCCAGGCCATCGACCACTGCGTCGGCAATGTCGAGCTCGGCCGCATGAACGAGTGGGTCGGCTTCTACAACAAGGTCATGGGCTTCACGAACATGAAGGAGTTCGTGGGCGACGACATCGCGACCGAGTACAGCGCGCTGATGTCGAAGGTCGTCGCGGACGGGACCCTGAAGGTCAAGTTCCCGATCAACGAGCCCGCGATCGCCAAGAAGAAGTCCCAGATCGACGAGTACCTGGAGTTCTACGGCGGCGCGGGCGTCCAGCACATCGCGCTCAACACGAACGACATCGTCGAGACCGTGCGCGCCATGCGCGCCGGGGGAGTTCAGTTCCTGGACACGCCGGACTCGTACTACGACACCCTCGGCGAGTGGGTGGGCGACACCCGCGTCCCCATCGACACGCTCCGCGAACTGAAGATCCTCGCCGACCGTGACGAGGACGGCTATCTGCTGCAGATCTTCACCAAGCCGGTCCAGGACCGTCCGACCGTCTTCTTCGAGATCATCGAGCGGCACGGCTCGATGGGCTTCGGCAAGGGCAACTTCAAGGCCCTGTTCGAGGCGATCGAGCGGGAGCAGGAGAAGCGCGGCAACCTGTGAATCCGTAGAACCTGCAACCGCTGAACGCCGGTTGACACTCTCAGGTCCTGTGGACGCCGGGGGGCGCCCACAGGACCTGGGGAGACCTGTGGACGAGCGCATCGACCTCGCCGTACCGGCCGTTCGCTGGCTGTGGAAGAAGGCCACGCTCCAGGAGAAGACGGTTCTGCAGTCCTTCGCCTTCGACGAGGTGAACAAGCGGCTGTACGTCCTGCAGGTCGCGCCGGGCGGGCGGGCGCAGGGCAACCTGTGCCTCACCCGGCTCGACTACGCCGGCAACCGGCTGGGCCACATGTATCTGCCGCGCTTCGGGCACGGGGTGAGCATGGGCGTGCAGAACGCGTCCGACGGCACCGTGTACATCTGGACCGAGGCGCAAGCGGTCAAGGGTTACGGCAACGGCGTCACCCGCTTCCGCTTCGTCGACGGCGTCACCCGCACCCTGGACACGGTCAAGGTCCGCCATCCGATCCCGGGCTCCGTCAACAACCAGCCCTCCGTCTGCATGGCGAGCGGCCGCATAGCCGTTCGCCACCGCGTCCTGGGCGCACCGCGCTACCGCGTCTACGACCTCGACGCATTCGTCGCCGGCGACTACTCGACCCACCTCGCCGACTTCCCGCAGACCGGCGCCCACCCGGACCCCGACGTCCCGTTCCAGGGCTACGCGCTGCACGGCGACCACCTCTACCAGCTGGCGGGCACGGCGTACGACGACGCGACCAACCCGCGGTCGGGCCATGGCAACGCGTACCTCTCCTGCCTCGACATCCGCACCGGCAAGCTGCTGCAGCGGGAGCGGACCGAGGCCGGGTACTCGCTCGACCACCGCGAGCCCGAGGGCCTCGCGATCCGGCACAAGGGCGGCCTCCGGCTGTACTTGGGGCTCGCCTCCGGACACGAGAACGCCCGCACGTTCTCGATCTACCACAAGCCGTACACGCCCGCGGAGTCGTAATCTGACCGCATGGCCAGGATCAACGACGTGGGCGGCATGCAGGGGTTCGGTGCCCTCGACACCACCGACGACACCGAGCCCTTCCACGCGGACTGGGAGGCACGGGTCGTCGGACTCTTCAACGCCCTGCGCGCGCAAGGGGTGTTCAACACCAACGAGTTCCGGGACGCGATCGAGTCGATGCCGGCCAAGGAGTACTTGGCGGCCTCGTACTACGAGCGGTGGTTCACCGCGATCTGCGCCCTGCTGGAGCGCAAGGGCGTGATCGAGCCGGGCGCACTGGACGAGCAGGGTGAGCCGGCTGCATCGGCCGCATCGGCCGGGCTGGAGGCCCGCGATGGCTGACCGCTTCGCGCCCGGCGCCCGGGTCCGGACCTTCCACCACGATCCGCCGCACCACACCCGCCTGCCGCGGTACGCGCGGGGCAAGCGGGGCGTGGTGGTCGAGCCGGAGGGCCGGGCGGAGCTCGCCGACGTCAGCGCGCAGGGGCGCGGGGACGCCCCCGTGGAGCAGGTGTACGCCGTCCGGTTCGAGGCCCGCGATCTGTGGGGCGAGGGCGACCACCAGGTCGTACTGGACTTGTGGGAAAGCTACTTGGAAGAGGACCGGCACGATGAGCGGTGACCACCACGACGACGCGCTGATCTCCCGGCGGGTGCGGCGCCTGGAGACCCTCCTGGAGGAGAAGGGGGTGCTCTCGGGCGGGGCGCTGGACGAGGCGATCGACGCGTTCCTTTCGCAGTCGTCCCCGGCGAACGGCGCGCGGGTGGTGGCGCGCGCCTGGGCCGACCCGTCCTTCAGGTCCCGCCTCCTCGCCGACGGCACGGCGGCCGCCCAGGAACTCGGCCACATGGAGGGTTCGTACCAGCGCCTGAGGGTCGTCGAGAACACGGAGAGCGTGCACAACGTCATCGTCTGCACCCTCTGTTCCTGCTACCCCCTCCGCCTCCTCGGCCCCTCCCCGAGCTGGTACAAGTCCGAGTCCTACCGCTCCCGCGTCGTCCGTGAGCCCCGTGCCGTCCTCGCCGAGTTCGGCCTCGTACTCCCGGACGGCACGGAGATCTCGGTGTGGGACTCCAGCGCCGAGACCCGCTACATGGTCCTCCCGCGCCGCCCCGCCGGCACGGAGTCCCTCCCCGAGGAGGAACTGGCGGCCCTGGTCACCCGTAACGCGCTGATCGGCACGGCGGCGCTCTGACGGCGCCCGCCGCTCAGCGCGCCGCCGAGCGCTTCGGTGCGGGCGTCCGCGGGGGCGTCGGTGCCTGCGTCCGCGCGGGCTTGTGTGCGGGCGTCCGCGCGGGCTGAGGCGCCGGCTCCGCTGCCGGCGGCTCCGTGTCCTCCTCGGGCTCCTCCTCCGCCGGCTCGGGCGGCCCGCCCGGGGGCGGCTCGCCCAGCCCCTCCAGGGTCTCCTGGGCCAGCGGCACGAGGAGCGGCGAGAAGTAGGGGTTGATGCGCAGAGCCTCGGCGAGATGGCGGCGGGCCGGGCCGAAGAGGTCCAGGGCGCGTTCGATCTGGCCCAGGTGATACATGTACAGCGCGCTGCGCACACCACCCCCGTGCTCCTTGTCCAAGACCTTCGTGGCGAACTTGACCGCCTCCTCGTTCGCCCCGGACTGGTGCAGCGCCCAGCCGAGCGCGTCCGCGACGGGAATCGCGGGGTGCCGCTCCCACTCCTCGCGCAGCCGCCGCACCGCCTCCGCCGGATCACCGTGGTCCGCCTCGAAGAGCCCGAGGACCAGCTCGTCGTCCACACCGCCGGCGGTTTCCTGCTGTACCCGCTCCTGCAGCAGGTCGTACTGCTCGCGCGCGTCCCGGCCGAGCCCCAGCTTCTCGTACAGCTCGCCCAGCTCCAGCGCGTACCGCGGCGCGGGCCGCTTGGCGAGCACCGTCCGGTACGCGTGCAGCGCGTCCGATGTGCGCCCGAGCGCCGCCAGCGCGCGCCCCTGACCGGCGAGGGCCCCGTGCGCGTCGGGGTCGGCGCCCAGCGCGGCCTCGCAGTAGCGCAGCGACTGCTCCGGGTCACCGCGCTCCCATGCCAGCTCACCGGCCTGCTGGAGAAAGACCGCCTGCTCGGCGGGCGTCCGCGCGCCCGCCGCCGCGTCGGCGATCGTGGCCGCCGCGTCCTCGCGCCAGCCGCGGTCCCAGTAGACCTGCGAGGCCTGCGCCAGCACCGCCGGCCCGGAGTGCAGTTTCTGCAGCTTTTCGAGGGTCCCACGAGTGGCCTTGTAGTCCCCGAGGCCGGTGTACGCATCGATCAGCAGCGGATACGCCGTCCACCGCTTCGGCGACTGCTCCACGGCCGCCTCGCCCCACTCCTTGGCCTCCTGGAAGTCGCCTCGCGCGTTGGCGAGCGCGGTCAGGCCCTCCAGCGCTTCCGCGTTCCCCTCCGGTCTGATCTGCAGCGACGTACGCAGCGCCTTCTCGGCCTTGGAGTAGTACGCGGGCGTCGCGGTGCGCCGCGCCTCCTCCACGTACGCGCTGCCGAGCACCGCCCACGACTGCTCGTCGCGCGGATGGGCCCGCAGATGGGCCTCGCGATCCCCGATGAGCGCCGCCAGGTCGGGCAGTGAGGCGGGCGCCCCGGCCACGACCGCCTGGTGCGCCCGGGTCACCGAGCCCGGCCCCGCCGAGGGCGGCACCAAGGTCTGCCGCACCGGGGGCAGCAGCACCAGCACCCCGCCCAGCACGACACCGCCCACGACCACGCCGAACAGCACGCGCTTGGCGACGGGGGAGAAGCGCGGCCCGTGGGGTTCCTGGGGCTGCAGCCCGGAGAGAACCGGCTGTGGCTTTTCGATCTCCATGCCGCTCACTGTGCGCCAGTACGAAGACCACATCCCGGCAGCAAAAGCCTCGGGCGGACGGGGTTCACACCGATGGCCCCGAGTGCGACGCTGTGATCATGAGCCGTATCGAAGCCCCGCAGGATGAAGACACGGCAGCGACCGGCAACCTCGTCGAGCGCCTGCTGAGCGGCCTGCCGGCCGAAGCCGTCCTCACCGACCCGGACGTCACGGCCTCGTACGCCAACGACATGGCGAGCTTCTGCGAGGCGGGCACGCCCGCCGTGGTCGTCATGCCGCGCACCGTCGAAGAGGTCCAGCACGTCATGCGCACCGCGACCGAGCTGCGCGTCCCGGTCGTCCCCCAGGGCGCCCGCACCGGCCTGTCGGGCGCCGCCAACGCCTCGGACGGCTGCATCGTGCTGTCCCTGGTGAAGATGGACCGGATCCTCGAGATCAACCCCGTCGACCGCATCGCCGTGGTCGAACCAGGCGTCATCAACGCCGCGCTCTCCCGCGCGGTCAACGAACACGGCCTGTACTACCCGCCGGACCCCTCCAGCTGGGAGATGTGCACGATCGGCGGCAACATCGGCACGGCCTCCGGCGGCCTGTGCTGTGTCAAGTACGGGGTGACGGCCGAGTACGTCCTCGGACTGGAGGTGGTCCTCGCCGACGGACGGCTCATGAACACCGGCCGCCGTACGGCGAAGGGCGTCGCCGGGTACGACCTCACCCGCCTCTTCGTGGGATCGGAGGGCTCGCTCGGCATCGTCGTACGGGCGATTCTGGCCCTGAAGCCGCAGCCGCCCCAACAGCTGGTGCTGGCCGCCGAGTTCGGGTCGGCGCGGGCCGCCTGCGACGCCGTCTGCCGGATCATGGAGGGCGGCCACGTGCCCTCCCTGCTCGAACTCATGGACCGTACGACGGTCAAGGCCGTCAACGACATGGCACACATGGGCCTGCCGGAGACCACCGAGGCCCTGCTCCTGGCCGCCTTCGACACCCACGACCCTGCCGCCGACCTCGCGGCGGTCGGCGCGCTGTGCGAGGCCGCGGGCGCCACCCAGGTCGTACCGGCGGAGGACGCGGCCGAGTCCGAACTCCTGCTTCAGGCGCGGCGGTTGTCGCTGACCGCGCTCGAAGCGGTCAAGGGCACGACGATGATCGACGACGTGTGCGTGCCGCGCTCCCGGCTCGGCGACATGCTCGAAGGGATCGAGCGCGTCGCCGACAAGTACGCCCTGACCATCGGGGTCTGCGCGCACGCGGGCGACGGAAACACGCACCCCACCGTCTGCTTCGACGCGTCCGACCCCGACGAGTCCCGGCGCGCCCGCGAGTCCTTCGACGAGATCATGGCGCTGGGGCTGGAACTCGGCGGCACGATCACCGGTGAGCACGGCGTGGGCGTCCTGAAGAAGGAATGGCTGGCGCGCGAGATCGGCCCGGTGGGAGTGGAGATGCAGCGGGCCATCAAGACGACGTTCGACCCGCTGGGCATCCTGAACCCGGGCAAGCTGTTCTGACACCCAGCGCTACTCACCGTCCTTGGACTCGTCCGACGGCCACGGGCCGCGCAGCCACAGGTCGTCGGCAGGCGTCGGAGCGAGCAGCTCGGCCAGTGCGTCGTCGATGCCGAGCTGCTCGGCCTCGGAGCCCGGGGGGACCGCCCGCAGGGTGCGCTCCAGCCAGCCCGACAGCTGCGCGGCCGGCACTTCGAGCAAGGCGTCCCCGTCGGGCGAGCCCAGCGCCATCAGCACGACGCCGCGGCCCGCGACCTTCGTCGGCCACACCCGCACATCGCCGTGCCCGCACGGCCGGAACACCCCCTCGACGAGCAGCTCGCGGGCGAAGGTCCAGTCGACGGGATGGTCGGTTCCGATGTGGAAGGTGATGTGGACGGCGTAGGGGTCGTCGGTGCGGTAGCTGAGCCGCGCCGGGACGGGGATGCTGCGCTCGGGCGACAGGACGAGTGTGAGCTCGAGTTCGCGTTCCACCACGATGTGCATGTCGTGCGTTTCCTCTCGTGTAAGGGGCCCGTGGGCGGGTCGTGTACGGGGTCCGGCGGGCGGGCCGGTACGAGTGGAGAGCGCGTTGGTCCGGAAGCATTACGCGGGTTCCGGCAAATTTCTTCGGACCGGCTTCGGGCCGGCGCCGAGCCGGCTTCGGGTGTTGTCTGTGATGAGGGGCGGCCCCTTCCCGGACAACCCCGGAACCCGGCTCGCAAGAGATGGCGGAACCATGCCCGAAAGGGGTGGGTAAGGCGGGAGCGGCCGTGACAAGTGCGCCCGTCTGATAGATGTGGAGCCCCCAAAAGACCCCCGAGCAGATACGGGACGACGGACATGAGTGCCCCAACCCCGGCCCCCGGTGACGACAGGCCCCGCGAAGGGTATTACCCGGATCCCTCCATTCCTGGATATGTCCGGTACTGGAACGGTGCCGCCTGGGTACCGGGTACGAGCCGTCCGGCGCCGTCCGACGGCGAACCGCTCGCACCGCCGCCGGCCGCGCGACCGGCCCATGTGCCCGCACCGGCGCCGGCTCCGGCGGAGGAGACGGGTCCGCACTTCTTCGACGAGGACCCCCAGCCCCCGGTGTCCCCCGCCGACGCGCAGCACGGCAGCCGGCCCGAGCCCGCCGCCGCGTGGGGTGCCGACCGCTCCCAGCAGTCCGGCTTCGGCGGCGAGCAGGACCGCCGGGTGTCCTGGGGCGGGCCCCAGGGTGCCGACCCCCGCGTGCCCCGCGCGGCACAGCCGGGCGACGACATCGTCCAGCCCGACGGCACGGCCTCCCGCACGGACGGAACGGCGACGATCCCGCCCGCGGCCTCGGGCAGCGACCAGCAGCCCCCGGCATCCGGCGGCACCGTGGTGTTCCGCCGTCCCACGGGGCCGGTGCGGCCCGCGGGGTCGCAGGGCACGCCCGGCGCGGGCCGTACGGGGGACCAGGGTTCCGCCACGCCCGGCGGCAAGGACCCCCTCCCTTCCGAGGGCACCATGGCCTTCCGTGCGCTCTCTCCGCGCACGGAGCGGCAGCACGGGGCGCAGACCGGGGGCACGGGCCCGGCGGCGGGCGCACCCGGCACGGCCGGTGCGGCCGGTAGTTCCGGTACGCCCGGTGCTTCAGGCGTTCCCGGGACTTCCCCCGCTTCCGGAGCTTCGGGCGCTTCCGGCGCGAGCGGCCACGCCGGTGGCGGCTTCGGCGCCGGGCAGGCCGCCCAGGCGGCGGCCGCCGCTCGCCACGCCCCCGCCACGCCCGCCACTCCCTCCGTCCCGCAGCAGTCCGGTGGCCCTGCCCCCATGACCTCGGGCCCCGGCGGCGGACAGCCGTCCTGGGCCCAGCAGGTGCACCGGCTCGCGGGTGCCACGGCCGACGAGGGGCAGCCGGTCGCACCGTGGAAGCCGCCGGTCGACGACGTGTTCCAGGCGGCCGCGCGGCGGCAGTCGGCGGCGCGGCCCGCGGGTCTGGGCAAGCGCCTGGCCGCACGCCTCGTCGACACCGTCGTGCTCGCCGGTGTCACCGCCGTGGCCGCCGTGCCGCTGGGCACCAAGGCGATCGACCACATCAACGAGAAGATCGACGCGGCCAAGCTGTCCGGCGAGCAGGTCACGGTCTGGCTCCTCGACGGTACGACGACCAGCTGCCTCGGCATCGTCCTCGGCGTCCTGCTCCTCTTCGGCGTCCTGTACGACGCGCTGCCCACCGCCAAGTGGGGCCGCACCCTCGGCAAGAAGCTGTGCGGCATCGAGGTGCGCGACATCGAGGGCCACGAACCGCCGACCTTCGGCGCGGCCCTGCGCCGCTGGCTCGTCTACAGCGTCCCGGGCCTGCTCGTGGTCGGTGTCGTCGGCGTGCTGTGGTGTCTGTTCGACAAGCCGTGGCGGCAGTGCTGGCACGACAAGGCGGCCCACACCTTCGTGGCCGCGTCCTCGTGAAGCCGCGGCCTTCCTGAGGACCCTCCGGCGAGGGCCGGCCCGGTCCCTCGGACGGCCCTCGCCGGATGCGGAGCCGGAGGGTTCGCGGTCGACTCGGGCCATGAGCAGCGAACCGCCGCCCCCCGGCTCCGGCCGGCCACCGGACGAAGACCCGTTCAAGAAGCAGCCCCCGCCCGCCGAGGGCGGCGGTTCCCCGTACGACAGCCCCCCGCCGCCCCCGGGCGGCGGCTCTCCCTACGGCGATCAGCCCCCGCCGTACGGAGGCGGCCAGCCACCCCCCTACGGCGGAGGCCAGCCCCCCTACGGAGGCGGCGATCCCTACGGCAGTGGCGGCCCCTACGGCGGCGATCCGCTCGCCGGCATGCCCCCGCTCGCCGACAGCGGCAAACGGGTGCTGGCGAGGATCCTCGACATGATCCTGGTGGGCATCGTGGTGTGGCTGCTGTCCTGGGCCTTCGGGCTCCACCAGTACACAATGGACACGGACAAGATCAAGTTCGGCGAATCCTTCGGCAAGGAAGTGATCGCCGCCGTGCTCTACGTCGCGTACGACACCATCATGATGAGCAGGTCGGGACAGACCTTCGGCAAGAAGCTGTTCAACCTGCGGGTGGCCAACCTCGACAACGGTTCCACGCCCTCCGTGCAGACCATGCTGACGCGCTCGCTGGTCCTGTGGCTCCCGTTCGCGTTCTGCTGCGCGTGCATCTGGACCGCGATCGCGGGCGGCTGGAGCTTCTTCGACAAGCCCTACAAGCAGGGCCTGCACGACAAGGCGGCCAAGACGGTGGTGGTCAGCACCGGTTGACGTACACGGTCGGCCTCGTAGGCGCTGACCCCAAGGCGGCGGCAGCGCTCCGAAAACGGGCGGGTCCGTGCCTCACGGGCCGGTTCACGCACGAGGTGGGCCGGGCGTCAGGGGCCGGCCGGTTCGTGCACGGGCTGGGGCGCCGCGGCGGCGGACACGGACGCGGTCTCGCGCTGTACGGGCACCCGCTCGACCGGAGCGGGAGCCGGAGCCGCCGCGGACGGCGTGGGCTTCGGCAGCGGGACCGTCACGGCGACGAGCAGCCCGAGGGCGAGCGCCGAGAGGGTGATCAGCGCGATCCCCAGGCCCGAACTCGTCTGAGACAGCAGCAGCATGGCGAGGGTCGAGAAGATCACGGTGCAGGAACCGTAGGCGAGCTGTGCGGCGGTCGGACGAGGCATGGCAATCGTGTCCTCGGGTGGGGGTCTCCCCCCGGTGCCTCTCGCGATGGGGGAGGGTGCGGATAAGAATCGGGGGTGAGACAACGGTGTCGGCTTGGCTTTCCGCCGACTTCCGACGCTCCGCCAATCGACTCTATTCGCCTGCATGCCCGAGTGGAACGACTGGTAAGCGTGACCTTACCCACGGTGCCGATGCACAGGGGGCGCACGGAGTCATCACGTCCATCAAGTGGACATACGGGCGCGCCGGTTGGGGGTTGCGCGAAGCGTTCGGATAGCGAACCTCCGCTCCGCATAATGCACTTGCCAGGTTCAAGTCAAGATCTGTCTTTTCTTTGGTAACTCCGGTCAAATGTCGTCACTTGAATCGCGTAGACGCGCGCGGACTTCCATGACCGGGACCCCCCATCCGCGCGAGCGGACGCGGGGGAGGACATCAAGTGACCAGCAGACCATGGACGTTCAGAGCAGCAGCGGTGGGCGTCGCCCTCGCGGCGGCCACCGCCACGTTCTCTACGTTCGCCGTGGCGCAGGCCGATGACGCATCGTCGTCGGCCACCATCCACCGCCACGACCCGCAGCCGGCCAAGACCGCGGTCGACCACGACCTCGACGGCCCGCTCAGCAAGACCCAGACCGCCCAGCGCCAAGAGGCCCTGAACCAGGTCATATCCGGCGACGCCCAGGTCAAGGACCGTGACGGCTCGCAGGTCGTACAGCTCAAGAGCAAGAAGGGCCACAGCAAGTACGTCGAGCTGGGCCGCGAGAAGACCGACAAGATCTTCACGATCCTGGTCGAGTTCGGCGACAAGGTCGACCCGACGTACGGCGGCACGGCCGGCCCGGGGCACAACAAGATAGCCAAGCCGGACCGCACCAAGGACAACAGCACCGCCTGGCAGGCGGACTACAACCAGAAGCACTTCCAGGACCTCTACTTCGGCACCGGCAAGAACGTCGAGTCGATGAAGAAGTTCTACGAGAAGCAGTCCTCGGGCCGCTACTCGGTCGACGGCGAGGTCGCGGACTGGGTCAAGGTCCTCTACAACGAGGCCCGTTACGGCAACAACGCCTGCGGCTCCACCAACTGCCCGAGCGTGTGGAACGTCGTCAGCGACGGCCTGAACTCCTGGGTCGCTCAGCAGAAGGCGGCCGGCCGCACCGACGCCCAGATCAAGGCGGACGTGGCGAAGTTCGACCAGTGGGACCGCTACGACTTCGACGGCGACGGCAACTTCAACGAGCCCGACGGCTACATCGACCACTTCCAGATCGTGCACGCCGGTGAGGACGAGTCCGCGGGCGGCGGCGTCCAGGGCACCGACGCGATCTGGGCCCACCGCTGGTACGCGTTCGGCACCGACGCGGGCGCCACGGGCCCGGCCGACAACAAGCTCGGCGGCGCCCAGATCGGCGGCACCGGCATCTGGGTCGGCGACTACACCATCCAGCCGGAGAACGGCGGACTCGGCGTCTTCGCCCACGAGTACGGCCACGACCTCGGTCTGCCGGACCACTACGACACCACCGGCAACGGCGACAACTCCACCGGCTTCTGGACCCTGATGTCCTCCGGTTCCTGGCTCGGCACCGGCAAGGAGTCCATAGGCGACCTCCCGGGCAACTTCAACGCCTGGGACAAGCTGCAGCTGGGCTGGCTCAACTACGACACGGCCAAGGCCGGCAAGCAGTCCACGCACAAGCTGGGTGTCGCCGAGTACAACACCTGGAACAAGCAGGCCCTCGTGGTCAACCTGCCGGACAAGGCGGTCACCACGACCGTCGTGACCCCGGCGCAGGGCTCGACCCAGTGGTGGAGCGGCAGCGGTGACAACCTCAAGAACACGCTGACCCGTTCGGTCGACCTCACCGGTAAGTCCTCGGCCACGCTGACCCTTGACGGCTACTACGACATCGAGGCCAACTACGACTTCCTCTACACCGAGGTCTCGACCGACGGCGGCGCCAACTGGACCGCGATCGACGGCACGGTGGACGGCCAGCCCATCCCGCACGACGCCAGCGACAAGCCGGCGCTGACCGGCACGGTCGACGGCTACAAGAAGCTGTCGTACTCCCTGGACGCCTACGCGGGCAAGAAGATCGACGTCCGCTTCCGCTACCAGACCGATGGCGGCGTGGCCCAGAAGGGCTTCGCGGCCGACGAGATCGCGCTGACCGCCGACGGTGCCACGGTGTTCTCCGACAACGCCGAGGCCGCCGACGCGGCTTGGACCGCCACCGGCTTCTCCCGCATCGGGGCGTCCTTCACCAAGGACTACGCGCAGTACTACATCGCCGAGAACCGTCAGTACGTTTCGTACGACAAGACCCTCAAGGTCGGCCCGTACAACTTCGGCTTCTCGACGACCCGTCCGGACTGGGTGGAGCACTACCCGTACCAGAACGGCCTGTTGATCTGGAAGTGGGACACCTCCCAGGCGGACAACAACACCAGCGTCCACCCGGGCGTCGGCCTGGTCCTGCCGGTCGACTCGCACCCGGCCGCGCTGAAGTGGTCCGACGGCACGCTGATGCGCAACCGCGTCCAGGCGTACGACTCGCCGTTCAGCCTGTACCGCACCGACGGCATCACGCTGCACAACGCGGATGTCGCGACCAAGATCCCGTCGTCGAAGGGCGTGCCGGTTTTCAACGACCACACCAGCACCTACTACGACAGCAGCACCCCGACGGCCGGTGTCAAGATCACTGACACCAACACCAAGATCCAGATCGTCAAGGAGGCCAAGGACGGCTCCACGATCTCGCTCCGGGTCGGCCCTGCGGTGAAGTAGTCGGCATTTTCGCAGGTCAGAAGGCGATCGGCGGCGACCCCCTGGCGGGTTGCCGCCGATCCGTGTTTAGGTGCGTCCTGTGGCTCGCTTATTGACACTGACTCGCACGGGGGTGTGACCGCATGGCCGCAGGAGGTTTCTGCAAGCTGCCGAACGGCAGCGTGGTGGTGGCGTTGAACCTGCCCAGCCCGTCGGGCTCGGGCGGCGGCTGTGTGCGCTTTCTGGTCCTCGCGCAGAACCGTGCCCGAGCCCTGACGCGGCTGCGCAACCTGGGCCTGCGTGCGGTCTACCTCCGCGGCAACGCGGCGCCTCCCACCCCGGACGAGATCACCGCGGTTCTGCACCACCCCGACGGCCTCATATGGCGGACGGCCCCTGACATCGGTGTCGCGGGCCCGGAACTGGCCCAGGAGCTCTGGCATCCGATCAGAGCCCTGCTGAGACGCCCTGCGGCGCAGGCGTGAGACGGATGTCGTGAGAGTGCGGGGACTCTGGATCCGCCGACGGGCCATTCCCGCCGCGACGGCGAGCGACGGCGACGGTGAGTGGCCGTGGCATCGGCAGTGGTGACGGTGAGTAATCAACCGGGCCGCAGTTACGACGGTGAGCGGCCATGACGGCGAGCGGCGGCGACGGTGAGTAGTCAACGGCGGTGGCAGATACGAGGGTGAGCGGCCATGACGGCGAGCGGCGCGACGGTAAGTGCCGTTGTCGGCGTGGGCAGCCGTGACGGCCGGCGGTCATGCTGGCGGCAGCGGCAGCGGCAGCGGCGGCAGGGAGTAGTCCTGGCGGCCGGCTGCGGCGACGGTACGTGTCGGCGGTGGCGAACCCCCGTCCGGACCCTCCGTGGGGCGCTCCCGCAGGGGTTGCCGGACCCTCCGTCGGGCGCTCCCGCAGGGGCTAGACGACCGGCTTGCCCGTCAGCTCCACGCCCGCTGCCCGCAGCTCCTCCAGGGCCCGCTCCGTCGTCTCCTCGGCCACCCCGGCCGTGAGGTCGAGGAGCACCTGGGTGCGGAAGCCCTCGCGGGCCGAGTCGAGGGCGGTGGCGCGCACGCAGTGGTCCGTGGCGATGCCGACCACGTCCACCTCGTTGATCTCCCGGGCCCGCAGCCAGTCGCCCAGCGAGATCCCGTTCTCGTCGACGCCCTCGAAGCCGCTGTACGCCGCCGCGTAGGCACCCTTGTCGAAGACGGCGTCGATCGCGCCGGAGGCGACGGCCGGGGCGAAGTTCGGGTGGAAGCCCACCCCCTCCGTGCCGGCCACGCAGTGCGCGGGCCAGGAGTGCACGTAGTCGGGGTTGTCGGCGAAGTGACCGCCGGGGGCGATGTGGAGGTCGCGCGTGGCCACGACATGGCGGTAGCCGGCGGGCGCCTGCCCGATCAGCTCCGTGATGGCGGCGGCCACGTCGGCACCCCCGGCCACCGCGAGGCTGCCACCCTCGCAGAAGTCGTTCTGCACGTCTACGACGATCAAGGCGCGGCGCATGGTCGGTGTCCTTCGGCTTGGCAGGAGGTCGGTGGAGGGGGTGCGGGCCCGGCCGTTGCTGCTTGTACCGAGCCTAGAGACTTCAAGTGCGCTGCGGGAGGGGGCTTTTGGCTTCCGCCGACCGCGCAGGCACGCTGCCGTTGCATTCCCGCTCACCGGTTGTTCATGCGTGGCCGCACGAGTGGGCACCAGTGGGGCCACTGGGGCGCCGTCCCGGCGAGGCCGGCGCCCACGTCCCGGACGTACTCCGTGGGTCTCGGAAGTACTCCGTGGGTCTCGGACATACTCCGTGGGTCACAGACGTAGTCCGCGCGAATCAGACGTATCGCCAATCAGACGTATTCCGTGGGAATCACCGGCTCTCCGCGCGAGAGCTGCGTCGCCGACAGCGGCAGGTCGGCGCGGGCCGCCGCGTGCCGGTCGCGTACGACGTCGAGGGGCTCGCGGGCGATCACCTGGCCGCCCTTGATCAGCTCGACCAGGAGCTGGTGGTCGACCAGCTCACCGGGGACCGGCCCGGTGCCGATCACCTCGGCCTCGGCGACCCCGTACTCGTCGGGTCGCCGAGCCGCCCACTTGCGTCCGCCGATGGACGTCTTGCCGCCGGTGGACCTCTTGGCCACGGCCTCCAGCGGGGCCTTCGGGTCCGCCGACTCGGCGCGGGCGACCAGCTTGTAGACCATGGAGCAGGTGGGATGGCCGGATCCCGTCACCAGCTGGGTGCCGACGCCGTACGCGTCCACGGGCGCCGCGGCCAGCGAGGCGATCGCGTACTCGTCCAGGTCGGAGGTCACGATGATCTTCGTATGGGTCGCGCCCAGTTCGTCCAGCTGCTGACGTACCCGGTGCGCGACCAGCAGCAGATCGCCGGAGTCGATGCGCACCGCGCCCAGTTCGGTGCCGGCGACCTCGACGGCCATCCGGACCGCCTCGGTGACGTCGTACGTGTCCACGAGCAGCGTGGTGCCCCGGCCGAGTGATTTCACCTGTGCCTGGAAGGCGTCCCGCTCGCGGTCGTGCAGCAGGGTGAAGGCGTGCGCGGAGGTGCCGACGGTCGGAATCCCGTAGCGGAACCCGGCGGCCAGGTCGGAGGTGGTGGTGAAGCCGCCGATGTACGCGGCCCGCGCGGCGGCGACCGCGGCCAGCTCGTGCGTGCGCCGGGCGCCCATCTCGATCAGCGGCCGCTCCCCGGCGGCGGAGGTCATCCGGGAGGCGGCGGCCGCGATCGCCGAGTCGTGGTTGAGGATGGAGAGGATCACCGTCTCCAGCAGCACGCACTCCGCGAAGGACCCCTCGACCCGCAGGATCGGCGAGCCCGGGAAGTACACCTCGCCCTCGGGGTAGCCCCACACGTCGCCGCTGAAGCGGTACGAGGCGAGCCACTCCAGGGTCGGTTCGTCCACGATCCGCTGCTCGCGCAGAAAGCCGAGGACGTCCGCGTCGAAGCGGAAGTTCTCCACCGCGTCGAGAACGCGGCCGGTCCCGGCCACGACCCCGTAGCGCCGCCCGTCGGGCAGCCGCCGCGTGAAGACCTCGAAGACCGAGCGCCGCTCGGCCGTCCCCGCGGCCAGCGCGGCCTGCAACATCGTCAGCTCGTACTGGTCCGTGAAGAGCGCCGTCGAGGGAACGTCCACCGGCAGCCCAAGGTCCGCTGTGTTCATGACGGGATCGTACCCCCATCTCGTCACTTTGACGATTTGTGGGTCCGTTCAGTGGGGCCCGTTTGTGCGGGCACCCGGGTCAGGTGGCAGCATGGGCGGTGTGACGGCTCCCGCACCCCTAGAGATCGAAAAGACCGAGTCGGCGGAGGAGGTCTTCGCCGTACCCGAGCCGGACGTCCCCTGGGTCACGATCGTGCACAACGACCCGGTCAACCTCATGAGCTACGTGACGTATGTCTTCCAGGCGTACTTCGGGTACACCAAGGACAAGGCCACCAAACTCATGCTCGATGTCCATCACAAGGGCCGGGCGGTCGTCTCCAGCGGCACGCGCGAGGAGATGGAGCGCGACGTACAGGCCATGCACGGCTACGGTCTGTGGGCCACCCTTCAGCAGGACCGGAAGTAGCCCGAACGCAGAACGCAGCCCGAGCCCCGGAAGCCGGAAACGGCGCGCAGGACCGGAAGCAGCCCGCACAGCCCGCACCCATGGCGCAGGACCGGAAGTAGCGAACTCACTCCATGCCAGGACACTTCGAACCGCTCCCCGGCGGCGGCGCGGCCGTCGCGCTCGACGAGGTCGAGATCTCCATCATCCGCTCCCTCGCCGTCCAGCTCCTGGAGCTCATCGGTCCCGGCCCCGCGGAGAACGCCCCCGACGACCCGCTGGCCGAACTGTTCGCGGAGGGCCCCAGCGAGCCGCCCACCGACCCCGTGCTGCAGCGCCTCTTCCCCGACGCCTACAGCGGCCCCGACGTCGAGGCCGACTCGCCGGCGCAGGCCGAGGAGCAGCGCGCGTACTCGTCGGAGTTCCGCCGCTTCACCGAGAACGACCTGCGTGCGGCCAAGCGCGAGAACGCCCTCGTGGTGATCCGCTCCCTCGACTCGCTCACCACGGCGGGCGACGGCGGCGGCGTCCTCAAACTGTCCGTCGAGGAGTCGGAGCAGTGGCTGCGCGCCCTGAACGACCTGCGCCTGGCGATCGGCTCCCGGCTCGACGTCGTCGATGAGGAGGACACCGACCTCCTGTACCGGCTCCCGGACGAGGACCCGCGCAAGCCGATGGTGATGGCGTATCTGTGGCTGGGCGGCCTCCAGGAGAGCCTCGTCGAAACGCTCATGCCCTGATCTCTCGAAACGCCCATGCGCTCATCCGTCGAAACTCTTATGCCCTGATCTGTCGGTATAAGTGCCCTCTGGCGTTCGCTCAACGGACGCTCAATTCCGGATAACGATCGCGTCACCGCTGTGGCCGGTTATGTGCCTCTGGACGTCTGTTCGTCCGCTTTTTCCTGTGGCGTGCCTTACATCAGCCACCACCGATCAATGTTGCGGCCGTGATAAATCTTCACGACCGCCCGACGGGACACCACCCATGTCCGGTCGGGTGCGCCACCAGCCGGCGGATCGCCGGCCAGGCATAAAGCTCCACCATCCGGGGGGATCGGAACCCGATCCGAAGCCAAGGCACTGGCTCGGATCGGCATGGAGAAAGGCGCATCACACATGACCTCATCGCAGGTCGACAAGCAGTACGACGGCAGTGAGGCCGTGGGCGGCGACGCCCCCGAAGAGGGGTACGAGCGCGGGCTCGGCAGCCGTCAGGTCCAGATGATCGCGATCGGCGGCGCCATCGGCGTCGGCCTGTTCCTGGGAGCCGGGGCGAACATCGCCAAGGCCGGACCCAGTCTCATCTTCATGTACGCCCTCGCGGGCGTGATCATCTTCTTCATCATGCGGGCGCTCGGCGAACTCCTGCTCTACCGCCCGGTCTCGGGCTCCTTCGCGGAGTACTCCCGCGAGTTCCTCGGCCCGTTCTTCGGCTACTTCACCGGCTGGACGTACTGGCTGATGTGGGTCGTCACCGGCATGGCCGAGCTCACGGCCGCCGCGATCTACGTCCACTACTGGTTCCCGCAGGTCCCGCAATGGGTGACGGCCCTGGTCTTCCTGGTCGTCCTGTTCGTGGCGAACCTGATCTCGGTGAAGCTCTTCGGCGAGATCGAGTTCTGGTTCTCGATGGTCAAGGTCACCGCCCTGATCGGCATGATCGTGATCGGCCTCGGCGTCCTCACCTTCGGCTTCAGCTCGGCCGGTGACACGGCGTCTGTCGCGAACCTCTGGCAGTTCGACGGCTTCTTCCCCAAGGGCATCGGCTCGTCCCTGATGACCCTGCAGGGCGTCATGTTCGCCTACCTCGCCGTCGAGCTCGTCGGCGTCACGGCGGGCGAGTCCGAGGACCCCGAGAAGACGCTCCCCAAGGCGATCAACACCCTGCCCTGGCGCATCGCCCTCTTCTACGTCGGTGCCCTCTCGGTCATCCTCTGCGTCGTGAAGTGGACGGAGTTCGCACCGGGCGTCAGCCCCTTCGTCGAGGCCTTCGCGAAGATCGGCATCCCGGCGGGCGCCGGCATCGTCAACTTCGTGGTGCTGACCGCGGCCCTGTCCTCCTGCAACTCCGGCATGTACTCCACGGGCCGGATGCTGCGCACCCTGGCCGACAACGGCGAGGCGCCGAAGGTCTTCAACAAGCTCTCCTCGACCAAGACCCCCGCGATCGGCATCACGGTCTCGGTGCTCTTCATGGGCATCGGCGTGGTCCTGAACTACATCGTCCCGGAGAAGGCCTTCGGCTACGTCACCTCGGTGGCCACCGCGGCCGGTATCTGGACCTGGCTGATGATTCTGATCAGCCACATCCTGTACCGCCGCGCGGTCGATGCCGGGCGCCTGCCCGCGTCCTCCTTCCCGGCTCCGGGCGGCGCGAAGTGCAGCTGGATCGCGGTCGTCTTCCTGCTCTTCGTCACCGGCCTGATCGCATACGACGCCGACTCCCGCATCTGCCTGTACGTGATGGCCGGCTGGGCCGCCCTTCTGGCCGTCGGCTGGGCGATCCTGAAGGCGCGGAACCCGGAGGTCACCCAGCGCCGCGAGCCGGAGTTCGAGAAGGTCGGCTGAGCCGCACCGGCAGTCGCCGGCTGATCGGCACGGCAGTCGCCGGCCGATCCGCACGGCAACGGCCGACCGAGCCGCACGGCAGCCGTCGGCCGAGCCTCGCAGCTCACGCTGCTCACCATGTGGGCCGTCCCGTACCACCCCTCGGTACGGGACGGCCCTTCTGCTTATCCTGGCCAGCATGCTGACCATCACCCAGGCCCTCTTCGACCAGATCGTCGCGCACGCGCGCCAGGACCACCCCGACGAGGCGTGCGGCGTCGTCGCGGGCCCGGAGGGCACCGGCCGCCCCGAGCGGTTCATCCCGATGCTCAACGCCGCGCGCTCGCCCACGTTCTACGAGTTCGACTCCGGCGACCTGCTGAAGCTGTACCGCGAGATGGACGACCGCGACGAGGAGCCCGTGATCGTCTACCACTCCCACACCGCGACCGAGGCGTACCCGTCCCGCACGGACATCTCGTACGCCAACGAACCCGGTGCGCACTATGTCCTGGTCTCCACCGCCGACGCGGACGACGCCGGCCCCTTCCAGTTCCGCTCGTACCGGATCGTGGAGGGCGAGGTGACGGAGGAGGAGATCAAGGTGGTGGAGGCCTACTGATCCGGACCGATCCCGGCGGGATCCCGAGGCGATCCCGCAATTCGGTCAGAATTCATCCACTATCTGAGATCACACTCCGGGACCCGGACCGGGAATCGATACGATGAGCCCATGGTTTCCCACGACGTGAGCGACAAGACGCCGGGCATGCTGCTCGTGGCGCGGCTGCACGTCGACCTGTGCAGGCTGCAGAGCGCCATCTGTACGCGCTGACCCCTGCCGCCGCCGTACGGCCGTGAGCCGCGGCTCCGCAACCGGCGTACCCCCTGCTTTCCCGCGCTGCCGCGCGCCCACCGACTGACTTCCTCCCGACAGGAGCCCCAAGCCATGGCCATCGAGGTCCGCATCCCCACCATCCTCCGCACCTACACCGGCGGCGAGAAGGCCGTCGAGGGCGGCGGCGCGACCCTCGCCGAGCTCCTCGCCGACCTCGAGACCCGGCACGCGGGCATCCAGGCCCGCATCGTGGACGGCGGCGAGCTGCGCCGCTTCGTCAACGTCTACCTGAACGACGAGGACGTCCGCTTCCTCGACGGCATCAACACCAAGCTGACCGACGGCGACAACGTCACGATCCTGCCGGCCGTCGCCGGCGGCATGTTCTGATCGGCTGCTGACCCCTCATGCGCTACGACTCCCCGCTCGCCGCGGTGGGCAACACCCCTCTGGTGCGCCTGCCGCGGCTGTCGCCGTCCGCGGACGTCCGCATCTGGGCGAAGCTGGAGGACCGCAACCCGACGGGTTCGGTCAAGGACCGTCCGGCCCTGCACATGATCGAACAGGCGGAGAAGGACGGCCGGTTGACGCCCGGCTGCACGATCCTGGAGCCGACCTCCGGAAACACCGGCATCTCGCTGGCCATGGCGGCGAAGCTCAAGGGCTACCGCATGGTGTGCGTGATGCCCGAGAACACCTCGCAGGAGCGTCGTGACCTGCTCGGCATGTGGGGCGCGGAGATCATTTCCAGCCCTGCGGCGGGCGGCTCGAACACCGCCGTGCGCGTCGCCAAGGAGCTCTCGGCCGAGCACCCGGACTGGGTGATGCTCTACCAGTACGGCAACCCGGACAACGCCGGCGCGCACTACGCGACGACGGGCCCGGAGATCCTCGCCGACCTGCCCTCGATCACCCACTTCGTGGCGGGGCTGGGCACGACCGGCACGCTGATGGGCGTCGGCCGCTTCCTGCGCGAGCAGAAGCCCGACGTCAAGATCGTCGCCGCGGAGCCGCGCTACGACGACCTGGTGTACGGCCTGCGCAACCTCGACGAGGGCTTCGTGCCCGAGCTGTACGACGCGTCGGTCCTCACCTCGCGCTTCTCGGTCGGCTCCGCGGACGCGGTGACCCGTACCCGGGAACTCCTCCAGCAGGAGGGCATCTTCGCGGGCGTCTCCACGGGGGCCGCGCTGCACGCCGCGATCGGTGTCGGCAAGAAGGCCGTCGCGGCGGGTGAGCCCGCCGACATCGTCTTCGTCGTGGCCGACGGCGGCTGGAAGTACCTCTCGACGGGCGTCTACACGGCGGCGACCACGGAGGAAGCGATCGAGACGCTGCAGGGGCAGCTCTGGGCGTAGTGGGTTGCTGTGGCGGGTTGTTCGCCCCCTCCGCCCCTACCCGTCCCGTTCCTGGGGGCTGCCGCCCCCAGACCCTCGCTTGAAAAGACGGCGCAGTTCCCCGCGGCCCTGGAAAGGGGCGCGGGGAACTGCGCCGTCCAGCACCTCGCCTCAGCCCCCCAGGTAGCGCCCCAGGTCCCC